>JACWDQ010000026.1 GCA_014654035.1 Pelagibacterales bacterium SAG-MED19 | reverse complement strand
TTTTTTCTCATAAACTCAAATTCTGAAATATTAGATATTGGATGTGGTCGAGGTAAAATCTTAGGTACAATAAAATCAAGTTTAAAACTTAAAGTTAAGCCTACCGGTATTGATATTATAAATCACAAAGATAAAGATAAAAGGATAAATTTCAAAAAATCAGATGCCACATCGTTCTTTTTAACTAGTAAGAAAAAATTTGATTTAATTTTAATTAAACAAACTATTCATTTGTTAACTTTTAAAAAAATAAAGAGATTATTATTTCTTTGTAAGAAAAATTTGAAAAATAATGGTAAAATTTTTATTTTAACGTTAGATGGTAAAAGAAATGAATTACCAACCTTTAGAAAAATGAAATTAAGACTTAATAAATCTCTTAAAAGAGATAACGAAGTTTTAAAACTCATCACTAGACTTTATCCTAAACGAAAAAGAAAAAACTTTATCTATAAAGTTAAAATCAATAAAAAAAAATATCTTACTATGATTGAGAACAAGTATATCTCAATTTTATTACCATTATCAAAAAATGAAATTTTAGAAGGTATTGAAGAAATTAATTATAAATACAAAAATTACATTCAATTTAGAGATAAACTGGATTGCTTTATTTTATAAGATTCTTTTTAGTAAGTTTTCTTTGAATAAAACTTTATGTGCTATTACTGCTAAAATATGTAATGAGATTAAGGCAATCAGACAATAATTTGCAATTATATGAATATCGTAAAATAGTTCTGCTAGTTCGAAGTTATCTTTAATTTCTAGATTAAAGAAAAATAAGTCAAGTATTTCACCATTAAATAATTTTTTTAAAGCACCTGAAATAGTAATAGTCAAAATAGTTATATACAAAAATACATGGTTCATTTTTGCTATTAATCTTTGTCCTGGAAAGATACTGTTACCCAAAGATGGAGTTGGATTGAAAATTTTATAGATTAACCTCAATATAGTTAAATAAAATATCGAAAGACCAACAACAACATGAATACTCTCAATAGTTAATCTTGTTTCATTAAAATCAAGATCAACCAAGTAGAAACCCAATGGTATTTGAAGAATTAATGCTGCGGCACTTAACCAATGAAATGTTTTGGAAATAAAGCCATATTCTCTTGAGTTATTTGTTAGTTTCATAAGATTTAAGAATATCATAAATAAAATTTTAAAGGAGTCTGTGTTATGAAAACAACTGTGACCAAGTTGTGCAATTCGGATGATATACCTCATATTTCATTGATGATATAAGGGTCCTTAATTAATTATTATTTCATATGATATTAAAAAATAATTTGATTAGGTTAGCTATCTTAATGATATTAACAATATCATTCTTTTATATTATTAATTTTGCAACATATGAAAAAAATGCTTTGGCTAATATTAACAATAAACAGACTGTCGAAGTTTTTAAAACTCCCTCTTGTGGATGTTGTAATGGATATGTTTCTTTTTTAGAAAAAGAAAAATTCAAAGTAAAACAAACAGATATGGGAAGTCTTCATACAATTAAACAAAAATTTAATATTCCGTTAGAAATGCAGTCTTGTCACACTACAATCATGGACAAATACTTTATTGAAGGTCATGTTCCGCTAGAAGCGATAAATAAATTATTAAAAGAGCAACCTGATATTGATGGAATAGCATTGCCCGGAATGCCAATTGGCACACCAGGTATGCCAGGTGATAAGGATGAGCCTTATGTTATTTATCAACTTATTGACGGGAAATTCTCAGTATTCATGACAATATAAAGTTTATGGTACAAAAAATAAAAATAATAAAAATATTTATAATTATTTTTTCCTTAATCTTTCCTTTTTCCACCAACGCTCAAACTGTAGAAGAAATTATTAAAGGCAGAAAAGCATTATTTAGTAAAAATTACAGTACTGCTAAGAGGGTTCAAACTTTTGCCAGTAAAGGTGATTTTGTTAAGGCTTCAAGCTTGATGAAAGAAATGAGTGAAAATTACTTAACTTTACTCGAATATTTTCCAGATAATACAAAAGAGGGTTTTAAAACAGAAGCTTTACCATCTATATGGGAAAATAAAGATGAGTTTAATAATTTGATGAAAAAATCTTCTACTGACATGATTGAACTAGCTAAAGTAATAGAGTCTAGTGATGATGTTAGAGCCAGCTTACAAAAATTTATGTGGGCTAATTGTAAGGCATGTCACAGCAAATTTAGAAAACCTCATTAAATTTTAAATTGCTTTAGTGACAAATATATATAAGCTTTAATTATGAAATATATAACTGGTTTAATCAATTTAATAATAAGCTTGATAGTTTCAACAATTATTATTTATACAATTAATTTTGTTGCAGGTTTCGCAGGAGCAGATTATTCATTTTCCAATGGTGAAGTATTTGTAATGTGGATTTTAATGGCAATCTTAGTTAATAACTGTTTTAATAAATAACACCTCCTAAAGTGAGCAACTCAGTAAAAACAGATGACGTTATCTTCAATTTTTTTAAGCAAATTTGTGACGAAAAAGATGATCAAAAATGTGTTGAGCTTGGAAATAATTGGATAAAAGCTATGGAAACGAATTTATCAAATATGGAGTCTAATTTGGATGAAAAAGATAAAGTCAAACATAAAGAAGATATTCAAAATAATAGAAATCATTTAAATAGCCTTAAAGGCAAAGATTCATCAGAGTGGAGAGAGTACGCAACTAAATGTATGGTTGAAATTATGGATAATAAAGTATAAAAAATTTAAAGGGGTGTCCTAACAGACTGAGATTAAACCCTAAGAACCTGTCCGGTAATTCAGAAAGGGAGAAATGGATAAAATTAACTTTTTAAGTCAATCAACATCGTTAACATTAGTTATTTTCATTAGTTTAATATTTGTTTTTTTAGGTCTGTACAATTCAAAAAAATACCAAGGCCTAAACAATTATCTAACAGCAAATAGAAATATTGGATTATTTTCTTTAACTACAAGTTTAACTGCTTCAGCTTTGGGTGCGTGGATTTTATTTGGTCCAGCTTCTGCCGGTTCTTGGGGAGGAATAGG
>JACWDQ010000025.1 GCA_014654035.1 Pelagibacterales bacterium SAG-MED19 | reverse complement strand
AATAACCTTATTTTTATCAAAATTTATCTCGAATGGCGTTGCTACTTCAATATTATTGATAGCAAAAGAATTTGCTTCAACTTTAGTTGTGGAAAAAAAAAATAAAGATAGAGATAGAGATAGAAAAAAAATATATAAGAACTTCAAATGAATTATTTTATATTTAGTTAACATATCTTATCTTAATGAATAAAAACTTATTTACCTATAAAAAAAGCGGTGTTGATATCGATGCTGCAGATAGATTTATTAATTTCATTTCTAAATTTTCAACAAAAAAAAGAGGCCAAAAAAAGTTTAATAATATTGGTGGCTTTGGATCAGTGTCAAATATTCCAAAAAATTTCAAAAATCCAAAGATTGTAGCATGTACTGATGGTGTCGGTACAAAAATTGAAATCGCAAATATGATTAACAAACATGACACAATTGGAATTGATTTAGTGGCGATGAGTGTTAATGATTTAATCGTTCAAGGTGCCAAACCTCTTTTGTTTTTAGATTATATTTCAATTAATCAAATTAATTTAAATAAATTAAAATCAATTATTAAAGGTATAATTAAAGGGTGTAAAATTTCTGATTGTGAGCTAGTTGGTGGAGAAACAGCAGAGATGCCAGGTACTTATACAAAGGGTAAATTTGATATTGCTGGTTTTGCAGTTGGAATAGTAGATCAAAAGAAAATTTTAAATAAAAAAAAAATAAAAAAGAATGATATAATTTTAGCAATACCCTCAAGTGGTTTACATTCAAATGGCTATTCATTAGTTAGACACTTATTAAAAAAGAAAAAAATTAATATTAAGAAAAATTCTTTTTTAAAAAATGAATTAATTAAACCAACTAAAATTTACGTAAATGAAGTTCTAAAATTAGTAAATAAAAATTTGATAAATGGTTGTGCCAATATAACCGGTGGGGGTTTAGCTGATAATATCAAAAGAGTTATTCCAAATAATCTTTGTGCGGAAATAAATTTAAGTAATATCAAAACATTAGAAATATTTAAATGGTTAAAAAAAAATAATATCAAAGATAATGAGATGTTAAAAACATTTAACTGTGGTGTTGGTTTTTGCTTGATAATAAATCCAAAAAATTTTAAAAAAGTTTTAAAGTATTTTTCAAAAGATTTTAAACCCTACAAAATTGGAAAAATTACTAACAAAAAAAATAAAGTCCAATTAAATGAAAAGATTTCTTGGCTCTAATAGATTAAGAACTGCTATTTTTATTTCTGGTACAGGAAGTAATTTTAAGAATCTTGTAAGATTTTCTCTTTCAAAAAATGCTCCTATAAAAATCAATCTTGTAATATCAAATAATTCAAAAGCCAAAGGTCTTGTTTTTGCGAAGCAAAAAAAAATTAAAAACAAAATTTATAGATTTAAAAACGTAAATAAAGATGAAAAAAATATTCTTAATATTTTGAAAAAAAATAATATAAAATTAATTTGTTTAGCAGGTTTTATGAAAATTTTGTCTAAAAATTTTATTAAAAAATTTCAAGGAAAAATTTTAAATGTTCATCCTTCGCTATTACCTAAATATAAAGGTTTGAATACACACAAAAGAGTACTTTCTAATAATGATAAATTTTCAGGTTGTACAATACATTTTGTAAATTCTAAATTGGACTCAGGAGAAATTATTTTGCAAAAAAAAGTTAAGGTAAAAAAAAATGATACTCCAAAAACTTTATCAAAACGAATACTAAAACAAGAACATATCTTGTATCCAAAAGCTATAAAAAAAATATTAGTTAATCTTTGAAGAAAAAATTAATTTCAATTTTTGCATTCTCAACACTATCAGAGCCATGGACTGAATTTTTATCAATTGAAATCCCGTATTTTTTTCTAATAGTACCATCTGTTGCCTCTTTTGGATTTGTTGCACCCATTAACTCTCTATTAGCTAAGACTGCATTTTCCTTTTCTAAAACCATAACTACAATTGGTCCTGATGATAAGTATGAGCATAAATCGTTATAAAATGGTTTTGTTTCATGGACTTTATAAAAAGTTTCAGCTTCAACTTTTTCTATTTGAATTTTTTTTTCTTTAACAATTTTAAAACCTTTGCTTTTAAACATTTCTTTAATTTCATTGTCTAGGTTTCTTTCGACTGCATCTGGTTTAATAATTGATAATGTTTGTTCTGTACTACTCATAATGATCCTCTATCAGTTTATTTAATAATCTTACTCCAAATCCAGTTGCTCCACCTGAGTTTAAAGCTCCTCCATATTTTGAGAAAGCCATACCAGCAATGTCTAGATGAGCCCAAGGTGTTTTGTTTAAAACAAATCTTTGCAGAAATTGTGCAGCTGTTGTTGATCCTGCTCCGCCAACATAATTTATGTTTTGCATATCGGCATTTTTTGAGTCTATTAATTTATCATAGTTTTTATGTAAAGGCATTCTCCATACCTTCTCTTCAACTTTTTCACCTGCACTTAATATTTGTTTTGATAACTTTTCATCATTGGAAAATAATCCAGCAAATTCGGAACCCAACGAAACTATAATTGCTCCAGTTAAAGTTGCTAAGTCAATCATAAATTTAGGTTTAAATTTTTTTTCTGTGAATGTTAAAGCATCAGCTAAAACCAGTCTTCCTTCAGCATCGGTATTTAATATTTCTATAGTTTTTCCACTGTAAGATTTTACTATATCACCTGGTCTTTGTGCATTACCTCCAGGCATATTTTCTACGAGCCCCACTACACCAACGGCGTTAACTTTTGCTTTTCTTAAAGCAAGATTTTTCATAAGACCTACTACTACTGCAGAACCTGCCATATCGTACGTCATATCTTCCATAAATTTTGCTGGCTTTAGGGAGATACCACCAGTATCAAAACAAACTCCTTTTCCAACGAATGAAATTGGTTTTGAATTATTTTTTAATCCATTCCACTCCATTGTTACAAGGTATGATCCTCTGATGCTTCCCTGTCCAACACCAAGCAAAGCATTCATACCAAGTTTTTTTAATTCTTTTTCATTATAAATTTTTACTTTTAAACCGATCTTTTTTAAAGAATTTATTCTTTTTGCATATTCGTCAGGATGTAAAATATTTCCAGGCTCAGAAACTAGATCTCTTGCATAAAAAGTGCCTTCCTCTAAAGCTTTAAATTTTTGTTGATTTTGAATAGATAGTTTATTTTTATTTCCAGTGACATTTATTGAAATCACTCTTGATTGTTTTTTTGTTTTATATTTACTGAACTCATATGATTTTAGTTTAACACCATGAAGAAAATGACCAATAAAACTTTCATATTTAACAGATATACTATCGGTATTGATTAAATATTCACTATTCTTTCCAAAATTTATACGACTATAAAATTCAGCTCCTAAATTTTCAATATCAAAAATTTTAAAGTTTTTTTTAATTGAAATTAATATTATCTTTTTTTTTGAACTTAACTCAAAAACTAATAAATTTTTATTCAGGTCATTTGTTTTTAGTAAATCTGAAATATAAGAAAACTCAGAATTAAGAATATATTTTTTTAATGGATTTAACGCAAACTTTTCATCAGTAAATAAGACCTGATTAATTGAATTTTTTTTCGGTTTACTATTTTTAAAGTTTATATTTACAGACATAAATTTTTAATTACAAAGAGTTATAAA
>JACWDQ010000024.1 GCA_014654035.1 Pelagibacterales bacterium SAG-MED19 | reverse complement strand
GTTTTATTTTTTATTGATTTTAAATAATAAATAGGATCATTTTCGGATTTAATTTTAAAATTTTTTTTTATAATATTTTCATTTGCTACCGAGCATGTCATTTTATCGATACAAAAATTTTTACCATTAAGTTTTTTTATTATTTTTTCAAAATCTGAATATTTTGAAAATTCTAAGTTTTGTAATTCTCTATTTTTTTTGATTTTTGTTATTTTTTTGGGGCATGAAAAAAAATACGCCTTTCTGTTCTTAGATAAAATTAATTTACAATTTGGAATCGGACTGTTTGGATTGTCTCTACCTCTTAAATTTAATAACCAAGCAACGTTTTCAGGTGCACTTATAAAAATGTTATTAATTTTTTCTTTTTTTAAAATCTCAAATAATCTTTCAATTTTTGATTTAACACTTTCACCAGTAATTTTTTTATTTAATTGATAAAAAGAATTAACAAATTTAGTATTTTTTGTCTTAATTATTTTATCAACTAAATTTTGTTTAATCGGTACAAGATTAAATTTTTTTCCAAAATTTCTTTTAATACTAAAACTTGTAAATACTTGTGGATCAAATCCTATGATGAGTTTTTTTTTTGAGTTATCAAATATGTCTTTTGGTGAAAATTTTGGAATTTCAATAATATTGAATATTTTGCCTGACTCAATATCTGCTTGTAAAGTGTATCTTGGGTCTACAAACAAATAATTTTTTTTTTGAAAGATAATTGCATACCCAGCTGAACCACTAAAATTTGAAATACTTTTAAGTCTGTCAGGTTTTGCATATTCTGAGAAATAAGCATCATTTTTAGGAATTACATAACCATCTAAATTGTTTTTTTTTATTAGTTTTTTAAGTTTGATTATTGTCTTTTCAATCATTTTAATCTTTTTTGATATCTAATCCAGCCTGGGCTTTTTATTTTATCATCAATTTCAAAATCCTGATTAAATTCAAAATCTTCTGCTTGATCTAAATTTTCGTCAAAAAAAGAATTTTTTTCTAAATATTTATCTGGTAATTCGTCAATAAAACGAGATGCCATACTGTCTATCCAGTCACCTTGGTAAAATCTATTCATTGAAAAGGATATAATTGCATTTTTTCTTGCCCTGGTAATACCCACATATGCTAATCTTCTTTCTTCCTCCAAACCATTTTGTCCTTTTTCTTCAATTGATTTTTGATGTGGAAATAAACCTTCCTCCCATCCAGGTAAGAAAACTACATCAAATTCTAATCCTTTAGATGCGTGCATTGTCATCATATTAACTTTTTCCCCATCCCACTTTTGATCTATTGATGTAGCTAGTGACACATGCTCTAAAAAACTTTCTAAATTATCAAATTCTTTCATTGCACTTAGTAATTCTTTAATATTTTCCAATCTGTTTTCGTTTTCCAAATCCTTTTTATTTTTTAGCATTGCAGAGTAACCTGACTCATCAAGAACAATTTGTAATAATTTAACATGACTCATTTTTTTATTATGAAAATCATTTCTCCATTTATTGAGTAATTCTAAAAATGAATTTAAACCAACTTTTGCTTTTGGTTTAATAAGATTTTCATTAATCATATTTCTCGATGAAGTTTCTAAACAATAAGAATTTTTTTTTGAATATTGGTGTATAGTTTTTATTGTACTATCTCCTATAGAACGTTTGGGATTGTTGACTATTCTTTCAAAAGCTAAATCATCTTTTTCTTGATGTATCAATCTCAAATAAGCTACACAATCTTTAATTTCTGCTCTATCATAAAATTTTGTTCCTCCAAGAATTCTATAGGGCATACCTATTTTCAAAAATCTTTCTTCGAACTCTCTTGTTTGAAATATTGCTCTAACAAGAATGGCAATATTGTTTAATGAATATTTTTTCTTTATTTTTTCTATTTCATCAGAAATTCCTATTGCTTCATCTTTTCCATTTTTAAAACAACTCAGCTTTGTTAAATCTCCTTCTTCTTTTGTTGTTTTTAAGTTTTTACCAACTCTATTTTGATTATTTGAAATAAGCTCTGAAGCAATCGATAATATATTTTGAGTAGATCTATAATTCTCTTCCAGCCTAATAACTTTCGTATTATTATAAACTTTATCAAATTCTAGGAAATTTTTTATTTCTGCACCACGCCAACTATAAATTGATTGATCGTCATCTCCAACACAACATATATTTCGTTCACTATTTGTAAGCAAATTCAACCATTTGCTTTGAATGAAATTTGTATCTTGATATTCGTCCACAAGAATATATTTAAAGTTTTTTGAATAAATATTTCTGATATCAGAATTTTTTTCTAAAATTTTTACAGTATGTAAAATCAAGTCACCAAAATCACACGAGTTTAAGTCAGTTAATTTTTGTTGGTAAATTTTATAAATTGGAATTATAGTTTTTTCATAAATATCGTTTTTATTAATAATCACATCTTGTGGGTAATATCCTTTATTTTTCCATCTATCAATAATGGCAAGGATATATCTTGGTGCTAGTTGTTTGACATCTATATCTTCTGCTTTACAAATATTTTTAATGAGTCTTATTTGATCGTCAGTATCTATTATCGTAAAATTTGAATTAAGATTTGCTGCTGATGCGTGTTTTCTGAGAAGCTTAGCACAAATTGAATGAAATGTTCCTAACCAAGAAAGTCCTATTGCAGTAGACCCGAGTATTTTACTTACTCTATTTTGCATCTCATTTGCAGCTTTATTTGTAAATGTCACTGCCAGAATTTGATTTGGAAAAGCTTTTTTTTTATAAATGATATTTGCAATCCGGGAGGTTAAAACCTTGGTTTTGCCTGAACCTGCACCAGCAACAATCAATAATGGGCCATCAAGATGCATTACTGCTTCTTTTTGTGCCTTATTCAGGTTTTTTAAATATTCAGAGTCTATCATTTTTTTAATTTTTTATTATAAGTTGTCTGATTCTAATATGAGTAAACATAATTCATTATCTAAAAAGTTTAAAAAACAATATTTATCAATAAACAACTCAATAGAAAGTTATTTTAATAATTTAAAATTTTACATTAAAAATTTAAAAAAACTTAACATTGGTCGCAATAATAGAGTTTTTTTAAGCTTATGTGCAATTGTTATTTTGACATTGAGCTATTTTTTAATGCCTACTTTTTATAATAAAAATGAAATCCAATTAAAAATCAAGAATCATGTCTCAAAAAAATATAATATTGATCTAAAATTTAATGAAAAAATAAGATACGGACTTTTACCAAAACCTCACTATGTGGCCGAAAATCTTACAATTTTAAATGGAGATGAAGAGATTGGATTAGTAAAAAATTTTAAAGCGTTCATTACAATAAATAAGTTTTTATTCATAGATAAAATAGAAATAAAAGATTTGGTTTTTAAAAAAACAGATTTTGAAATTTCAAAAAAAGATATGAATTTTTTTTTTAAACTTCTAAAAACAGCTCCAAATGAAAACAAAATTATTATTAAAAATAGTAATATTTTTTTTAAAAATGAAGATGGAGAAATTCTTTTTATAAATAAAATTTTTGATAGTAAATTTTTTTATGATCCAAAAAAATTGCAGAATATTCTAACATCAAAAAATGAAATTTTTAATGTACCTTTTAAATTAGATATTAAAAATGATAAATTTAATAAAAAAATACTTAGTAAATTTAATTCAAAAAAAATAAGATTATCTCTTGATAATGAGATTGATTATAATGAATTAGATAAAAAGGGATTTTTAGATGTTTTTTTTATAAATAAAGGTACTTCATTTAATTACAAGATAAAAAAAGATACATTAGAATTCAAATCAAACCAAAAAAGATTCTTTAAAGGATCCTTAGACTTTAAACCTTTTTATTTTTCAGCAGACTTTAATTATGATGGTTTAAGTACAAGAAATTTATTTAGTGAAAACTCTTTAATTATTGATTTAATTAAATCAGAGTATTTAAACAATAAAAATTTAAACGCTAAAATAAATTTATATATAAAAGACATAACGAATATTGATGAACTTAAAGATCTTCAATTAAACATTGAACTTGAGGAAGGTGACATTAACCTTTCAGAGTCAAATATTATGTGGAAAGATGATTTAAGAATAGATTTAAATGAAAGTATATTGAGACATGATAATGGTGAAATAACCTTAATTGGAAAACTTATTTTAAATTTTAAAGATTTAAATAATTTTTATAGATATTTTCAAATTAAAAAGAAAAATAGGAAAAAAATAAATCAAATTGAGCTTGATTTTGTCTATATTCTAAATGAAAAAAAAATTAGTTTTGATAATGTGAAAATTGATAATAAGTCTGACAATAACATTGATGACTATATAAATGAGTATAATAATAATAAGGATAAAATTTTTAATAAAATTACTTTCAAAAATTTTATAAATAACTTTTTTAGTGCTTATAAAGGATAAATCATTTTTTTTGGATCAACAATTTTGTTATAATCTTTTTCATTTATTAATCCTGATTTTAAAGCTTCTTCTTTCAAAGTTGTTCCATTCTTTAAAGCAGTTTTTGCTATTTTTGCAGCATTGTCATAACCTATATGAGGTGCTAAGGCTGTCACAAGCATCAAAGAATTGTCTAAAAATTTTTTAATTTTAGTTTTATCTGCTTTAATTCCTTTAACGCAATACAGTGCAAAATTTTTTGTACTGTCAGCTAATAAATCTATAGATTGTAAGATGTTATGTGCAATTAGTGGTTTAAAAACATTCAGCTCAAAATGTCCGTGTGAGCCTGCCATAGTAATACCATTGTGATTTCCAATAACTTTTACACATACCATTGTTACTGCTTCAGATTGAGTAGGATTAACCTTACCAGGCATTATTGATGAACCAGGTTCATTCGCAGGTAGAATTATTTCTCCATATCCTGCTCTTGGTCCAGATCCTAAAAATCTAATATCATTAGCAATTTTCATTAAGCTTACTGCGGTGGTATTTAATGTACCTG
>JACWDQ010000023.1 GCA_014654035.1 Pelagibacterales bacterium SAG-MED19 | reverse complement strand
GGTAATTCAGAAAGGGAGAATAATGGATAAAACATACTTTTTAAGTCAATCTACATCATTAATATTAGTAATTGTTATAAGTTTAATATTTGTTTTTTTAGGCCTATATAATTCAAAAAAATATCAAGGACTAAGCAACTATTTAACTGCAAATAGAAATATAGGATTATTTTCTTTAACAACAAGTTTGACTGCTTCAGCTTTAGGAGCATGGATTTTATTTGGCCCAGCTTCTGCAGCCACGTGGGGAGGAATTGGTGCCATTATAGGGTATTCGTTAGGTACAGCATTTCCGATGTTTTTTTTAATATATTTAGGAAAAAAAATTAGAAAAGAATTTCCCAAAGGATCTTCTTTAATTGAGTTTATGAGAAAAAAATTTGGAAAAAGTTTATTTAAACTTATTTTATTAATGACAATCTTTTATATGTTCATTTTTTTATGTGCTGAAGTTACAGCAATTGCTGTCTTAATAAATTATATATCAGGTACTGAACTTTGGATTACTGCTTTGATTGTACTACTATCAACACTCACATATACTTTGTATGGAGGTTTAAGAGCTTCGATATTCACAGACAATATACAAATGGTTGTAATTGGAATTCTTTTAATGATTTCGTTTGTATATATAAATTCTTTTACAGGATCTGAATTTTCCTTTGAATTTATAAAAGAAAAAAATCCCCAACTTTTAAGTCCATCCTATATACCAAGCTATACGGCTGGATTAACTTTTTTTATTGCGGTTGCTGCTACAAACTTATTTCATCAAGGTAATTGGCAAAGAGTGTATGCAGCAAAAAATTTTGAAACTTTAAGAAAAAGCTTAATTATATCTTTCTTTATAATTATACCGGTAGTTTTTTATATGGGGTTTACTGGAATGGTTGCTTTTTCAATAGATCCAACTACTAGACCTGATCTAGGATTTTTTACATTATTACTTAAAGAACAAACAGAGTTGTTATCTTTGTTTGTTATTGTACTTGGTTTAGCGTTAACAATTTCCACAGTTGATACTTTAGTAAATGCAATATCAAGCTTAATCGTCGTAGACGGTAAAGCAACTTTTAGTTTGAGTAAAAAAACAAATTATTTGAATTTTTCTAAATATATAATTTTATTTTTATCTTTAATTTCTCTCATTGTTGCATCTAAAGGATTTGATATTTTATATTTATTTTTATTAGCTGACTTATTCTGTTGTGCTTTCGTGTTAACTGTTTTTTACAGTTTTTATAATAAGAATATTAATGAAAGAACTGCTTATGTATCAATTATTATAGGATTAATAGGAGGTTTTTTAACGTTCCCTTCACCCGATTTTTCAAAAAGTTTACTAGTTGGAATATTAATGCCTAAAGAACAGTTTGGACCTTTTGTAGCACAATCATTATTATTTTTGTCTTTTGTAATTGCAACTTTTTTACCTTTAGTAGTTTTAAAAGCTAAAAAGTTTTAATATTAGTCGATTGTATTAGATGAATAAATGGCTATATATCTGTCTCAATGACAGACAATCAGATAATTATTAATGATCTTTCAAAGGTTTATGATAATGGCTTTAATGCTTTAAAAAAAGTTAGTCTTAAAGTTAAACAAGGTGAAATTCTTGCAATGCTTGGACCAAACGGTGCGGGTAAGACGACTTTAATTAGTATAATTTGTGGGATTGTTACCCCAACATCTGGCACTGTTACTATAGATGACTTTGATATTATCAAAGATTATCGCGAAACTAGATCAAGAATAGGAATGGTTCCTCAAGAATTAAATTTAGAGTCTTTTGAAACAGTTTTTGATACTGTTTCATATTCACGAGGCTTATATGGCAAATCTCCAAAACCAGAATATATAGAAAAAATTTTAAAAGATTTAAGCCTATGGGACAAAAAAGATCAACGATTAAAACAGTTATCTGGTGGAATGAAAAGAAGAGTTTTAATTGCAAAAGCTTTATCTCATGAACCAAAAATATTATTTTTAGATGAGCCAACAGCTGGAGTAGATGTCGAACTTAGGAGAGATATGTGGATGGTTGTTGATGATCTTAGAAAAACAGGGGTAACTATTATTTTAACTACTCATTATATTGAGGAAGCAGAAGCTATTGCTGACCGTGTTGCTGTTATAAATCAGGGTGAAATCATAGTTGTTGAAGATAAAAAAGAATTAATTAAGAAAATGGGTCATAAAAAATTAAACATTGAATTGCAAAAAAAAATAACAGGAATACCTAAGGAATTAGTCAAATATAATCTTGAAATTGATGATGAAAATATGTCTTTAGTTTATACTTATAATGTAGGCACTGAAAAAACTGGTATTACTGATTTGTTACAAGATTTAAAAGATACTGGGTTAAAATTAAGAGATTTGAAAACAGAACAAAGTAATCTAGAGAAAATATTTGTTAATCTAGTAAAGGAGAATAATGAAATTTAATTATTACGGTTTTAAAGCCATATATTTTCATGAGATGAATAGATTCTATAGAACAGTAGGTCAGTCTCTTCTCTCACCAGTAATATCTACATCATTATATTTTGTTGTTTTTGGTTCAGTGATTGGTGGTTACATTCAAAAAATTGATGGTGTAAGTTACGGTTCATATATCGTTCCAGGTTTATTGATGCTTACATTGCTTACGCAATCAATAAGTAACACTTCTTTTGGAATATTTTTTCCAAAATTTAATGGAACAATTAACGAGATTTTAGCAGCACCTATTTCAACTCTTGAAACAGTTTTAGCTTTTGTTGGAGCAGGAGCTACCAAAACTTTAATTGTTGGGGCTGTCATCTATGCCACTGCTTTATTTTTTGCTGAAGTGACTGTTAAGTATCCAATGTTAATGATATTCTTACTAGTTTTAGTCTCTTTTACATTTGCATTATTTGGTTTTTTAATTGGTGTTGTTAGTAAAAACTTCGAACAAATGTCAATCATACCATCATTAGTTATTACACCAATGGTATTTTTAGGAGGAAGTTTATATTCATTAGATATGTTACCACCATTCTGGCAAACTATTTCTTATTTTAATCCAGTAGTTTATCTAATTGATGGCTTAAGATTTTCATTTTATGGAATATCAGATTTTAATATTTGGATAAGTGTAGGTTCCATGGTTTCATTTTTAGTGATATGTGTGATTGCTGTCTCAATATTATTAAAAAAAGGTTATAATATTAAATCTTAAGAAGAAGCAATTTTCTTCTTTGGATCATAAAAAGGTTTTTCTATTACTTTAGAACTAATCTCATCATCATTAATAATAACTTTTAAATTATTTCCAATTTCTGAATTATTAATCTCTATTATTGCTAGTGCTATATTCTTTTTTAATCTAGGAGAATATACAGCCGAAGTAACCTTTCCAATTTTTTTACCATCTTTAATTATTGACCAGAAAGTGGTATTAGGTCCTTTTAAAGGTTCACAATCTAATTCTAAACCAACTTGTTTTCTTTTAATTCCATTCTGTTTTATTTTTTTTAAAGCTTCTTTACCTATAAAGTTAATTTCATTATCTAAGTTAACTAGTCTATCTAAACCAAGTTCAAATGGATTTGTATTGATATCTGCATCTGCATGATAAGAAAGCATTCCACCTTCAATTCTTCTTATAGATGATGTATGACCTGGTTGAAGACCATGATTTTTTCCTGCTTCCATTATTTTTTCATAAAGTTGATTACCTTTTGAGCCATCTCTGAGAAATAGTTCATATCCAAACTCACTAGACCAACCAGTTCTTGATATAATTAATGGTATTCCATCTAGTTCATATTCTCTAAACCAATAATATTTAAGATCTTTAATATCTTCACCAAATAATTTAATCATTATTTCAGCTGAAGTAGGACCTTGTAATTGAAGTGGAGATACATCAGGTTCTGTAATATTGACATTTAATCCTGAATTTACTGCTACTCCTTGAGCCCACAATAAAACGTCGCTGTCAGCAAGAGATAACCAAAAATGATTTTCAGCTAGTCTTAAAAGCACTGGGTCATTAATTATTCCTCCTTTATCGTTTACAATTAGTACATATTTACATTGACCAACTGATAATTTCGATAGATCTCTAGGAGTTAATAATTGAGTAAATTTGTATGCATCTGGACCAGTAATTTCTACTTGTCTTTCGACAGCTACATCACACAGGATTGATTTTTCAATTAAATTCCAAAAATTTTTTTCAGGGTTTCCAAAATCTCTTGGAATATACATATGATTATAAACAGAAAAACCTGTTGCACCCCATTTTACTGTAGAGTCAAAGTAAGGAGATTTTCTTATCTGAGTTCCAAAACCAAAATCTTTTTTGTTCATTTAAATAAAATAAATTAAACTATTCAACATATTTTTGATGCCACTTAATTAAAGGTGAGTCTTGTAATATTCTAAAACTATCCCACCCAAAAATTAATTTACTAGTATTATATGGAACTTTCCATAATGGATTTGTAGCCACATCACCACTCATTACAGTTTTTTGATTCCACCCAAATGCAAATACAATGAAGATGAAAATACATAATTTTTTTTTGTTTCTGAATATAAACAGCTTTTTAAAAATTTTATCAAAATCAACATTTATGTATTCATGTTTATACAAGAAAAAATAAAAAAAAGATGAAAAGGAAATCATCATACCAACCCATCTACCCCAGTCATAACCAAACATGAAAAGTGGCAACATAGGAATAAATAAAAATAATAATAAAAATAAAATGTTATCTAATTTAAAGTAAGAAAAAATATTTTGATGTTTAATTTTAGAGTGAGAAGAAATTAGAAATAAAGGAAAAAAACCAATCAATATAATTAGCGTATATCTAAATATATAAGTTAAAATATCATTGATAGAATTATTGCCATACATGAAATCTACGATAACACCAAATTGATTAATATCATTCACTGTCAAGAGACGACATGACATATAACATCTTTCATTAAAATTTAATAAAAGACTCTCTTTCATTAATTCATGACCCTCTATACTTAAGGGAAATAAAAAAAAATATATTACAACTAAAATTGACGGGAAAAACAAAAGACATAATTTAAAAAATGAACTAAATTTTTTAATTTGCCTTTGGATTACTAAAGCTGCAACTAAAAATGGGAAGAATAATATTACTTCTTCGTATATTAAACAAACTATAGGACTTACTATTAAAATAAAGCTATTAACATATTTTTGATAATCTAAATTTGGGTTTGATAAAAATAAAAAACATAAAAAATAAATATACAGAAAAAC
>JACWDQ010000022.1 GCA_014654035.1 Pelagibacterales bacterium SAG-MED19 | reverse complement strand
AGATGTCAGAGTTTTTAACAGACATGGTATAGAAAAAGATGAAAGATCAATTACTATTGAGAGAGCTGAAATTGAACAAGTTCAACAAGATAAAATTGTTGAGGAAGAAATTCTTGAGAGAAGTATAAAACAAAGAGCTGCTCAAATTTTGTCAAACTCTACTTTATCAAAAAAAATTAAAGATGTAGAGTCAGGGTCAAAACTAGATTTCGAAACAATAAATAAACTAAGTATTAATGATGTATTTAAAATAGACGTCAATAATTCAAATCAAGAAGCATCAATAGTTCAGCTCAAAGATCAGTACAATAAAGCCAAAGAAGATATTACAGAAAGATTTGAAGACAAAGTTTTAAAAATCAGAAGTGGTGATGATTTATTACCCAGTGTTATGAAAATGGTTAAGGTTTTTGTTGCCATAAAAAGAAGATTGAGACCTGGTGACAAAATGTCTGGAAGACATGGAAATAAAGGTGTTGTTAGTAAAATTGTACCTGTTGAAGACATGCCTTATAGAGAAGATGGAAGACCGGTGGATATAGTTTTAAATCCTTTAGGTGTGCCAAGTAGAATGAATGTTGGTCAAATTTTAGAAACTCATTTGGGCTGGGCTTGTAAAGAATTTGGTGAAGAAGTTAAGAGATTAATAAATGAAAATAATAAAAAAATTGAAAAAAATGAAAAAATAGCCAGTTTTTTGAAATCAGTTTATGGGGAAGAAATTTTTAATCAAAAAGTTGATAAATTAAGTAAAACTGAATTTGTTGATCTTTGTGAAAATTTACAAAATGGGATCGCTATTTCAACTCCCGTATTCGATGGCGCAAAAGAAAAAAATGTTACTGAAATGTTAGAATTAGCCAAATTACCTGGTTCAGGACAAACTTTTTTATGGGATGGAAGAACAGGAGAAAAGTTTGATAGGCCAGTTACTGTTGGTATAATCTACATGCTTAAGTTGCATCACTTAGTTGAAGATAAAATTCATGCTAGATCGACTGGACCTTATAGTTTAGTTACTCAACAACCTTTAGGTGGAAAAGCTCAACTTGGAGGACAAAGATTTGGTGAAATGGAAGTTTGGGCTCTTGAAGCTTATGGCGCATCTTACACCTTACAAGAAATACTTACTGTGAAATCAGATGATGTAGCAGGAAGAGTTAAAGTCTATGAAACAATCGTTAAAGGTGAGGAAAATTTCGAATCTGGTATACCAGAATCTTTCAATGTTTTAGTAAAAGAAATTAAATCACTAGCATTAAACGTGGAGCTTAACTAATTATGAAAAAGGAATTAACAGATCTATTTAAAAGTAATGAAATTTCAGATGCTCAAAACTTTAACAGTATAAAGATCTCATTAGCGAGCCCAGAAAAAATTAAGTCTTGGACTTATGGTGAAATAAAAAAACCTGAAACAATCAATTATAGAACTTTTAGACCTGAAAAGGATGGGCTTTTTTGTGCAAGAATATTTGGACCAATAAAAGACTACGAATGTCTTTGTGGTAAATATAAAAGAATGAAGTTTAGAGGGATAATTTGTGAGAAATGTGGTGTTGAAGTTACTAAATCAAATGTACGAAGAGAAAGAATGGGTCACATTATTTTGGCTACCCCAGTTGCTCATATTTGGTTTTTAAAATCATTACCAAGTAGAATAGCTTTAGCTGTTGATATGAAGCTAAAAGAAATTGAAAGAGTATTATATTTTGAAAACTTTATTGTAATTGAACCAGGATTAACTGGATTACAAAAAAATCAACTTTTAAACGAAGAAGAGCTAGCTAAATATCAAGATGAATTTGGTGAAGAGGCTTTTACAGCTGGAATTGGCGCAGAAGCAGTCCTTGAAATGTTAAAAAGTTTAGATTTAGAGTTAGAAAGAAAAAACTTAATAAATTATATCAAGGAAACAAAATCAAAGGTAAATGAAGAACGAGCTATAAAGAGATTAAAATTAATTGAGTCATTTATAGATACAGGTCAAAAACCTGAGTGGATGATTTTAACTGTTGTACCTGTTATACCTCCAGAACTTAGACCTTTAGTTCCTTTAGATGGTGGTAGATTTGCTACCTCCGACTTAAACGATCTTTATAGAAGAGTAATAAATAGAAATAATCGATTAAAAAGGTTAATGGATCTTAAGGCACCAGATATTATTGTAAGAAATGAAAAAAGAATGCTTCAAGAGTCAGTTGATGCATTGTTTGATAATGGAAGACGAGGTAGAGTTATTACTGGTACTGGAAAAAGACCTTTAAAATCTTTAGCTGAAATGCTCAAAGGTAAACAAGGAAGATTTAGACAAAATTTATTAGGTAAAAGAGTTGATTACTCGGGTAGATCAGTAATTGTTGTAGGACCAGATTTAAAATTACATGAATGTGGACTTCCAAAAAAAATGGCTTTAGAATTATTTAAACCTTTCTTGTATGCGAGATTAAATAAGTTAGGTTTAGCCTCTACTATTAAACAAGCAAAAAAACTCGTAGAGAAAGAAACTAATGCTGTATGGGATGCATTAGAATTAATTGTAAGAGAACATCCTGTTTTACTAAATAGAGCACCAACACTTCATAGACTTGGAGTTCAAGCTTTTGAACCAAAACTAATTGAAGGTGATGCAATTGAACTGCACCCACTAACTTGTGCAGCATTTAATGCTGATTTCGACGGTGATCAAATGGCCGTTCATGTTCCTTTAAGTTTAGAAGCACAGCTTGAAGCAAGAATTTTGATGTTATCGACTAATAATATCTTGTCACCATCAAATGGAAAACCGATCATAGTACCAAGTCAAGACATGATTTTAGGTATATATTATTTATCTCAAGATCCTGTTTCTGAAAAACCTTCTGGATATTTTACGGACTCAGATCAAATCGAATTTGCTTTATCTTCTGGGCAAATAAAAGTTCATAGTACAATCATATCAAGATTTGAAACAATAGATGAAAATGGAAATTTAAAATATGAAAAATACACATCTACTGCGGGAAGATTCCTGTTAGCAAATTTGCTTCCGAAAAATAAAGATATTAAATTTTCATTAATTGATCGATTACTTCCAAAAAAAGTTGTTTCAGAGATAATAGATATTGTATTTAGATTTTGTGGACAAAAGACAACAGTTATATTCTGTGATAAACTTAAAGATTTAGGCTTTAAACATGCTTTTAAAGCAGGAATTTCTTTTGGTAAAGATGATTTAATTATTCCTGAGAGTAAAACAAAATTAATTGATGACACTAAAAAATTAATTGCAGATTATGAAACACAATATTCTGAAGGTTTAATAACCAGAGGAGAAAAATATAACAAAGTTGTAGATGCTTGGTCTAAGTGTACAGATAAAGTTGCTGCCGAAATGATGAAGGGCATCTCTGCAACTGAAAAAACCCCTGAAGGTCTGAAAATCAATTCAGTTTTTATGATGGCAGATTCAGGAGCAAGAGGCTCAGCAGCACAGATGAAACAATTGGCTGGTATGAGAGGACTTATTGCCAAACCTTCAGGTGAAATTATTGAAAGTCCGATAACATCAAATTTTAAAGAAGGATTAACAGCTCTAGAATATTTTAACTCAACACATGGAGCAAGAAAAGGTTTAGCTGATACAGCTTTAAAAACTGCAAGTTCAGGATATTTAACAAGAAGACTTTGTGATGTTGCACAAGATTTAACTATTACAAAACAAAAATGTGAAACCCCTGGATTTATTGAATTATCTGAAATTTTAGAAGGTGGTAACGTTGTTGTAAGTTTATCTGAAAGAGCCCTTGGTAGAGTAACAGCTTCAGATGTCAAACATCCTATCACAGGTGAGATCATTATAAAAAAATTATCCATGATTGACGAAATGGGATGTGATAAAATTGATTCAGCTGGAATAAAATCTCTTAATGTTTATTCGGTTATGACTTGTAGCTCTAAAGAAGGAGTTTGTGCAACCTGTTATGGTAGAGATCTCTCTAGAGGTAAGATGGTTCACGTAGGTGAGGCTATAGGAATGATTTCCGCACAATCAATTGGAGAACCAGGTACTCAATTAACGATGAGAACATTCCACGTAGGAGGGACAGCCTCTGTAAAACAAGAGTCTCAAATCGTAACTAAAAATGATGGAATATTAAAAATAATCAATTCAAATATTTTAGAAGACTCAAAAAAAAATTCGATCGTAATGGGAAGAAATACGCAACTTTCTATTGAAGATGACAATGGAGTTCAGATCGCTGTATATAAAGTTGCTTATGGATCAAAACTTTTTTTTAAAAATGATGATAAAGTAAAAGCTAATACAAAAATATGTGAGTGGGACCCATATACAACTCCTGTAATAGCTGAAAAAAGTGGAATAGCGAGTTTTGTAGATTTAATTGATGGTGTTTCTATTCAAGAGACAACTGATGATGCAACTGGGATATCATCTAAATCAGTTGTTGATTGGAGATCTCAATCTAAAAGTACAGATTTAAAACCAAGAATAACTCTTAGAGATGAAAAAGGAAATGTAATTAAGAAAGCTGATGATAATGAAGCAAGATACTATTTAGTACCAGACTCAATTCTTTCAGTTATTGATGGTCAGAAAGTTTCAGCTGGTGATGTTATTGCTAGATTACCCAAAGAAACAACGAAAACAAAAGATATTACCGGTGGTTTACCGAGAGTAGCAGAACTTTTTGAAGCAAGAAAAGCAAAAGACAGTGCAATTATTGCTGAAAATGATGGACAAGTTGTTTTTGGTAAAGAAGTAAGGGGTAAACAAAGAATTTCAATTGTACCTGAAGATGGTTCGGAACCTTCAAATTATTTAATTCCAAAAGGCAAACATATTAACTTTAACCAAGGTGAAAAAATTAAAAAAGGAGAATATTTACTTGATGGACAACCATTGCCGCATGATATTTTAAGAATTTTGGGTATTAAAGAATTAACTGAATATTTTGTAAATCAAGTTCAAGAAGTCTATAGATTACAAGGTGTTATCATTAATGATAAACATATTGAAACAATATTGAGACAAATGCTTAAAAAGGTAGAGGTTAAAACCTCAGGTGACTCTCAGTATTTACCTGGAGAAATTGTTGATCGAATTAAATTCGATAATATAAATGAAAAATTAAAATCAGATGGAAAAGCAGAGGCTACTGGAGAAAGAGTATTGATGGGAATTACAAAAGCTTCACTTCAAACAGAATCATTTATATCAGCAGCTTCTTTCCAAGAGACTACAAGAGTTTTAACAGATGCTGCAATTAAAGGTAAAGTTGATCCCCTAAATGGATTAAAAGAAAATGTTATTGTTGGAAGATTGGTTCCAGCTGGTACAGGTAATATCAAGAACAAGTGGAACAAAAAAGCCCTTGAGGATGACAACAAATTTTTGTCAGAACAAGACAAAGCTGAAGCTTCAGAAACCCAAGTAAATCAATAAAAAAAAGCCTTACTCTCAAGAGTTTTAGTTTGACAAAGTCGAATTAATTAGTATTTTGGCGGTGTTTTTGGTTGGAATGTAGTACTAACTTAACGTACTAAACGCTGCCATGAATAACCTGTCAGTTATTTCATTCAAAAATTAATTATTAATTAAAATTTATATTATGCCGACTATTAACCAGTTGTTAAAAAAAAAGAGAGTTAAGCAAATTAACAGGAATAAAGTTCCTGCACTTCAGAAACAACCTTTAAAAAGAGGGGTTTGTGTAAAAGTTTATACTACTACACCAAAAAAACCTAATTCAGCTTTAAGAAAAGTAGCAAGAGTAAGACTGTCCAATGGATTTGAAGTAACAGCTTATATTCCCGGTGAAGGACATAATCTTCAAGAACACTCAGTTGTTTTAATTAGAGGCGGAAGAGTAAAAGATTTACCTGGTGTAAGATATCATATCTTAAGAGGTAACCTAGATACCCAAGGTGTTGCTAATAGAAAAAAGAGAAGATCTCTATATGGAACTAAAAAAGGTAAATAATGTCTAGGAAAAAAACACAACCAAAAAAAAATGTTGTTCCAGATCCTAAATTTAATTCTACTATAATTCCTAAATTGATTAATAATATTATGTATGATGGTAAAAGAGGGATTGCTGCTAAAATTGTTTATGATGCAATTGAAAAGATTAAAACAAAATCAAAAGACGAACCTATAAATATATTTAATGAAGCAATTAACAATATCAAACCAACAGTAGAAGTTAGATCAAGAAGAGTAGGTGGTGCTACTTATCAAGTACCTGTTGAAGTTAAAAGTAAGAGAGCACAAGCCTTGGCTATCAGATGGCTTGTGGACTCAGCAAGAAAAAGAAAAGACAAACATATGTCAGATAAAATTTTTAATGAACTTTACGATGCTTATGAAAAAAAAGGAGCTGCTGTAAAAAAAAGAGAGGATGTGCATAAAATGGCTGAGTCGAATAAAGCTTTTGCACATTTTAGATGGTAAAAATTTATGGCTAGGACACACTCTTTAGATAAATATAGAAACATAGGTATCATGGCTCATATAGATGCTGGAAAAACGACC
>JACWDQ010000021.1 GCA_014654035.1 Pelagibacterales bacterium SAG-MED19 | reverse complement strand
AGTAACGCTGAGTTTTTTAATTCAATGAACAAACCAGCATAATAAAGTTTTCCATTATTAAAAAATAAAAGTTATAATAATTTATGACTATTTATGCTCTATCAACTGGTCCGGGTGTATCGGGTGTTGCAATTGTAAGAATATCAGGTCCCGAAGCATCAAACGTTATAAAGTCACTTACAGGGAAAGAAATCCCAAGACCAAGAATAGCTACCCTTCGAAAAATAAACAATATCAACACTTCTGAGCTAATTGATGAAGGCATAGTTTTGTGGTTTCCTGGCCCTGAGAGCTATACAGGTGAAGATATGGCAGAAATTCATATCCATGGAGGTAAAGCACTGATTTTAGCACTTCAAAATGAGATATCTAAAATAAAAAATTGTCGGTTAGCTGAACCAGGCGAGTTTACAAAGCTGGCTTTTCAAAATGGAAAGATAAACTTGCTAAAAGCAGAGAGTATTGCTGACTTAATTTCAGCAGAGACTGAAATTCAAAGATTGCAAGCTGTTAAAATTATGAAGGGAAAATCCTCAGAGAAATTTAATCAACTAAGAGAAAAATTGTTAAAAATTTTATCATTTATTGAAGCAAAAATAGATTTTCCTGAGGAAGATTTACCAGAAGAAAATTTAAAAAAAATTAAACAAGATTCTTCAGATGTATTAAATGAAATATACAAAATTTTAAATGATCAAAAAGTGGGAGAAATAATTCGTGAAGGTTTTAAAATTGCAATCATCGGACCAACTAATGCTGGCAAATCAAGCTTGATAAATAATTTATCAAATAGAGACGTTGCAATAGTGTCAGAGATCGCTGGTACTACTAGAGATGTTGTTGAAACACATTTAAATATAGATGGGTATCCTGTTATTATTTCTGATACAGCAGGTATAAGAGATTCAAAAGACGAAATTGAAAAAAAAGGAATCAAATTATCTCTTAAAAAAGCTGAAAATGCTGACTTAAAATTAGTTGTAGTTGATGTTAAAAACGTTGATTTAAGCGGTTTTTTGAACGATTTGTTAAAAAATAATGCTATATTAGTAGTTAATAAATCAGATCTCTTAGAAGAAAAATTAGATACCGATATCTCTAAATTTAATCACGTTATAATTTCATTAAAAGATAATTTAAACATAGATATATTAATTTTAAAAATAAAAGAGCAATTAAAAAATAAATTTATATCCGAAGAAGATATTCTAATTACTAGGGAGAGACATAGACAACATTTAATTCAGAGTTCAAATCATTTAAAAAATTTTTTGGATAAAAATGATAAAAAAGATTTTGACAAGGCAGCAGAAGATTTAAGGTTAGCAACAAGACATTTAGGCATGATAGTTGGAAAAGTCGATGTAGAGGAGATATTAGGTAGTATTTTCAACGATTTTTGTATCGGAAAATAATAGAGATTTTCTTGAATTTTTAACCATTTTTTAACTAATTTCGTTGATAAATAAAGCTTATTTAAGAAAAAAAACTCAAATCTTGTAAATATTTCAATCGAATATAAATTTATATCATGAAAAAAGATTTATCTTTTGATGTAGTAGTAATCGGTGGAGGCCATGCAGGCTGTGAAGCAGCAGCAGCATCTGCGCGTCTTGGAGTAAACACTGCCCTATTCACTCACAACAAAAATACTATAGGAGAAATGTCATGTAATCCTGCCATTGGTGGTTTAGGGAAAGGTCATCTGGTGAGAGAAATTGATGCTTTAGACGGGGTTATGGGCGAGGTAGCTGATAAGTCTGGAATACAGTTTAGACTGTTAAATAGAAGTAGAGGTCCCGCAGTAAGAGGACCAAGAACTCAATCGGATAGATCATTATATCGTAAATTTATGCAAGAAAAACTTGTAAACTACTGTAATTTAAGCATTTTTTCTGATCCTGTAATTAAATTTATTTTTAATAATAATGAAATAAGTGGATTTTTAACTATAAAAGGTAATAAAATAAGTTGTAACAAGTTAATACTTACAACTGGCACATTTTTAAACGGTTTGATACATATTGGTGATGAAAGAACTCCTGCTGGTCGATTTAATGAAAAGCCAAGTACTGGTTTAAGTGAACAGTTAGAAAAATATAATTTTAAAATAGGTAGACTAAAAACTGGTACACCACCAAGGTTAGATTCTAGAACTATTAATTTTGAAAAATTGGAAAAACAATTTGCAGATGATGATCCTTATTTTTTTTCTTTCTTAACAAAAAAAAATCTAAACAAACAAGTATCGTGCTCTATGACCTATACCAATGAAAAGGTTCATAAGATTATTAAAATGAATTTATCTAAAAGTGCAATGTATTCTGGTAGCATACAGGGTGTTGGTCCAAGATATTGTCCTTCAATAGAAGATAAGATAGTAAAATTTGCTGATAAGACAAGACATCAGATATTTTTAGAGCCAGAAGGCCTTAACGATCATACAATTTATCCAAATGGTATATCTACATCTCTACCTGAGGTTGTGCAACATGAAATACTTAACAATATCAGTGGTTTAGAAAATGTTAAAGTTATACGCCCTGGATATGCTATAGAATATGATTATATTGATCCTAGAGAGCTTTTTTTAACATTGGAGACAAAGAAAATAAAGAATTTATACCTTGCAGGCCAAATTAATGGAACTACAGGATACGAAGAGGCTGCAGCCCAAGGGCTTATAGCTGGGATTAATGCTGCCCTCTCATTTAAAAAAATGGAGCCTTTTATTCTTGATAGATCAGATGCATATATTGGAGTAATGATAGATGATTTAGTAACCAAGGGTGTTGCTGAACCTTATAGAATGTTTACATCCAGAGCTGAATATAGATTAAGTCTTAGATCAGATAATGCTGACCTGAGACTTACGCACAAAGGAATTAATATTGGATTAATTTGCGATAACAGAAAAGAGATATTTGAGGATAAATTCGAAAAATTAAGCAAAATAACATCGCAGATGTCTAATTTGAATATTTCCCCCTCAAAAGCTGAGAAATTTGGAATTAAAATATCTAAAGATGGAGTATTTCGATCAGCTGAAGAAATTTTAACTCAAAGATCCGTTAATATGACTAAAATTAGAGACATATGGCCTGATATTTTAGATCATGGTGCTGAAATTGATGAACAGATAGAAATTAACTCACATTATAGAGGATATTTAAAAAAGCAAAAAGCTGATATTCTTGCTTTTAAGAGGGATGAGAATTTATCTATTCCTGATAATATTGATTATGACCAATTTTCTGGTCTATCTAATGAGGTAAAAACTAAATTTAAGGAAATTAGGCCCAAAACGATGGGTCAAGCACTAAGAATTGATGGAATTACGCCTGCTGCCGTATATATTTTGTTGTCACACGTCAAAAGAAAGTCTATTAAGCATATAGCTTAATGGATAATCAAATATTAAATTCTTACTCAAAAATCTTAAAATTGAATGTTTCACGTGAAACTTGTAATGAGCTTGAAAGTTTAATTTCAATGATTCAAGAAAAAAATCAAGAGATTAACTTAATAAGTAGAGAAATATTCCAAAAAGAGAGCATAAGAGAAAGACATATTATTGATTCAGCACAAATAATTGATTTTATTGATTTAAATACAAATACAACCTGTGATTTAGGTACAGGTGGTGGGATGCCAGGTCTTATAGTGGCTATTGTTATGAAAAAAATAAAAACTGATATGAAAATTTCCCTTTATGAAAAAAGCTTTCATAAATGTGCTTTTTTAAAAGAAGTTTCAAAAAAATTGAATTTGAACACAGATGTAATTCAAAAGGATATTTTTAATGTTAAAAATATTGAAACTGGAACAATAATGTCCAGAGCTTTTAAACCAATGCCAATAATTCTTGATCTAGTAAATCAAAATTTTAAAAAATATAAAAACATTATTTTGTTCATGGGTAAAACAGGAAGAAAAATTTTAAACGATACACTTAAAGAATGGGATTTAGAATATGAAGAAAAAAAAAGTTTAACTAATGTTGACTCATTTATATTAAACATAAAAAAAATTAAAAAAAAAGTTTCATGAAAATAATATCAATAATAAATCAAAAGGGTGGGGTAGGTAAAACAACAACAGTCATAAATCTGGCTTCTGCATTATCTCAACAAGGAAAAAAAATTTTAGTAATTGATCTGGACCCACAAGGAAATGCTACAACAGGATTAGGATTATCAAATACTGAA
This sequence comes from Pelagibacterales bacterium SAG-MED19, assembly GCA_014654035.1. Classification (GTDB taxonomy): domain Bacteria; phylum Pseudomonadota; class Alphaproteobacteria; order Pelagibacterales; family Pelagibacteraceae; genus Pelagibacter. Next base: position 3,619 of record JACWDQ010000021.1, on the reverse strand, counting down.
CAATCAGATCAAACGATATATGGAATTTTAAATGGAACAATGGCAATCTCAGATGTAATCAAAAAAACAAAATTTGAAAATTTAGATTTAATATCTTCCAATGTAGACTTGTCTGGACTAGAGGTTGAAACTGCTGGTGATAGTGATCGAGCATTCATTTTGAAGAGTAAATTGACCGCGTATTTAAACGATTCTAGAGCATTATACGATTATATATTGATAGACTGTCCACCATCATTGAGCTTATTAACTGTAATGGCTTTAGTATCCTCGAATTCGCTATTGGTTCCTCTTCAGACAGAATTTTTTGCCTTGGAAGGCTTAACTCAGTTAATAAAAACTATTGAAAGAATAAAAGTCAATTTAAATCCTGATTTAAAAATACAAGGAATACTTTTGACGATGTATGACAGAAGAAATAAATTATCATCTCAAGTTGAGGCAGAAGCAAGGAATTATTTTAAAGACAAAGTTTATCAAACAGTAATCCCAAGAAATGTTAGATTATCGGAAGCACCCTCACATGGTGTACCAGTCTTAATATATGATAAAAATTGTCCAGGGAGTAAATCATATTATAATTTCACTGATGAATTTGTTAATCAAGAAAATAATATAGGGAGCGCTGCATAATGAATTCAAAAATTAAAAAAGGATTAGGAAGAGGCTTGTCATCTTTAATTGGAGAAACAAAAGTTGAAAATAAAACAAATAAATTAAGTTTAAGCGAAATTATTCCGAATAAATATCAACCAAGAAAAAATTTTGATGAGGATAATTTAGATGATTTGACTAACTCAATAAAAGAAAGAGGAGTTATCCAGCCAATAATAGTAAGGATATCAAATAGTAATGATGCTAAATATGAAATTATTGCAGGTGAAAGAAGATGGCTAGCTGCTAGAAAAGCAGGACTACACGATATTCCTGTTGTTGTTACTGAAGCAGATGATTTAAAATCTTTAGAATTTGCTATTGTAGAAAATGTTCAAAGACATGATTTAAACCCTCTTGAAGAAGCACAGGGATATAAAAGACTGATAGATGAATTTTCATATGATCAGGAAAAAGTTTCAAAGTTTATCGGTAAAAGTAGGAGTTATATAACAAATTCATTGAGGATTCTCAATCTACCTGGTGAAGTACTAAAGTTGATAGAAGACAAAAAAATTAGTGCTGGACATGCAAAAATCTTAGTCGGTCTACATAATGCAGAATTTTTAGCAAACAAAATTATTGAGAAAAAATTATCAGTTAGACAAGCAGAAAATTTTGTTAAAATTTTTAAGAAAAAACCTTCGAAAATAGAGGGTAATCGAGATCCTAATATAAAAAATTTAGAAAATAATATTACAGAAAAAACAGGACTAAATATAAAAATTAAAAATAGCAAAAGAAATAAAGGAACAATCACATTTTCGTATCATGATTTAGATCAATTAAACAAAATAATTGATGCTATTAAATTGAATTATTAGCTTCATCACACTGTTCCAAAATAAAATTATTAACAAGATTAATTGAGATTGATGGATTTTTTTTTACTAATAATTCAATATTATTAGTTTTAGTTAATAAGTCTTGTATTTTTTGATAACTTAAAACATTGATTTGTTGTTTTACAATATCTTTTTCTTTCCAAAAAATAGGAGGTTTAAACGACGAAATGGTCGAATCTATATTTCTGTTAATTTCTGAGTTTGAAAATATCTTTAATAATCTTTTCAATTTATTTAAAAAAATCCTTAAAATTATTATACAATCTTCGTTTGATAAATTATTTTCATTTAAAATATTCATTGTTTTTTTTTTATTTTTAGCAAGAGAACAATTTACTAAATTAGTATAATCATAATTTTCTGCTAGATTTGTTAATTTTATTAAATCTTTAGTTGAAACAATCTTTTTATTAATTGAAAAATTTTCTATTTTCTTAAGTTCATTTGTTAAATTAATCCTGTTCCCACTAGATCGTTCAACGATTAAATTAATATTTTGTTGTGATATACTTATTTTTTTTTGTTTAAAAAAGTCAAAAGCAATTTTGTTTAATGTTAAATTATTATCCTCGTAAAAAGCAACACAAATTGTATTTTTATTTTTTTCAAATAAATTTCTTATTTTAGATTTTTTTTCTAATGTCTCTGAAATTAAAACTATTGAAGTTTCTGGCGAATTTAAATCAACAATTTCTTCTATAATTTTTGAAATTTTATCAGTAGCTCTAGAAATAATAATTAATTTATCATTTTCAAAAAACGACTTATTTAAAATTGTTTCTCTGATTTGACTAGGGTTATTTAAAATTTCTGTCTCATCGTAATTATAAATATTTTTTGAGAGCCGTACTTTAAGATCGTTTTTTATCGTTTCATTTATTAATCCTGAATTTTTTCCATGAAGTAGGAAAAATCTAATATTATCAATTTTTGTTTTTTTTAATTCGTATGATTTAACAATCATTTATAGGTTAAAATAAATTATTAGTTCTTCAAAAATTTTATTGATTAATATATTTTCAACTTGCTTTTCATGTTCAGCAAGTTCAAATTTGTTTTCAAGATTATTATAAGAAAAGCTCTCAGAGAATGATTTTGTCTTTACCTCTTTATTTTTATCCTCAAAAGTTAAATCTAGATTGATAATCATTTTATAGGAAACGACCTTACCTTTTGCATTTTTCGAGGTTTCAACAATATCTTTTTTGCTATTTATCGTTAATTTGGAGTAAATAAAATTTTGTTCATCTTTTTTAAAGCCTGAGATCGAAATTAATTTTCGATTGATATTCTTTTCTCCAAATGAGTTAATATCTTTAAATATAAGTTCGTTTGTATTTTTGCCAACGAACAGTGGCTGATAACCACAACTTGATAGTAAAAATAATATAAAAATAATTTTTTTTTTAATCATTTAATTATTAGATTAATTATTTTATCTTTAACATAAATTATTTTATGTATTTCTTTTTTATGAATATATTTATCAATCAATTTCGACTCTTTAATATATTTTAATACATCTTTTTCTTCCATACCCTTTTTAATTGAAATTGTATTTCTTTTTTTTCCGTTAATTTGAATTACAATTTCTTTTTCGTTTGTCTGGAGCAATTCCTGTTTAAGATCTGGCCATTTAATATCATCGTATTCACCAAGAATTTGTAGGCTTTCACTTGCTAGATGAGGTAATACAGGCATCATTATAGTTAAAACTTTTTTAAAATTTAATTTTAAATTTTTGTAATTTTTTTTCTGATCCAAAATTTTTTTGTAAAAAGAGTAGATTTCATGAAATACAGCAATAATTACATTATATCTAAATTTTTCTAATGAATTATTAATTCTATCTATTGCTTGATTAGTAAAAACTTCAACTTCAGCATTATCATTGCTACTTTCTTCTTTTATTAATTCATGAATTTGTTGACTAATAATCCAAAATTTTTGGACAAATTTATACGCAGAAGACATTCCGCTTTCTGACCATTGAATATCTTTTTCAGGTGGACTATCTGATAAAATAAACAATCTTGCAGAATCAGCTCCATACATTTCAATTATTTTTTCTGGATCAACTGTATTTTTTTTAGATTTCGACATTGACTCTGATGGGCCAA
>JACWDQ010000020.1 GCA_014654035.1 Pelagibacterales bacterium SAG-MED19 | reverse complement strand
ATGTAACTTTTAGTTCTAAATGCTTCAGTTAATGCTTCTTTAAAAGATTGGTTTGATTTTTTTTCTATACTTTCATTTTCAGATGGAGATCTAACAAAATAAGCTGCAACTATACCTGTCAGCAAAAATAATGAAAAGATTAACAAAGTATAATTCCAGCCATACGCATTTAAAGAATAGTTTGTAAAAATTGGAGAAAGAAAATAACCAAAAGATCCTAGTGCTGTTACAAAGCTCATGGCAATCGTTCTTGTCGATAGTGGAAAATGTTTACCAACAACTGACATCGGAATGCTAATAGCCGTTCCACCAAGTCCAATTCCAATTAATAAACCCATATGAATTTGAAAAAAAATTCCAGTGTTAGGACCAGTGTATAAAAAATATATTCCTAAAGTGTAAAATATAAATGCTGAAATTATGGCTATATGACCACCATATCTATCAGCTACAGCTCCAAAAATAGGACCAGTCAATCCCCACATTAGCATTTGCATCCCAATTGCAAAACCAAATGCAGTATTACTAATATTCAAGCTTTCATTGAAGTCCATAAAAAATAATCCAAAAGTTTGTCTGACGCCAAGAGAAATCAAAACAACAAAACATGCTGCGAATAAAGTTATTATTGCAGTTTTAGAATGAAAAAATTTACCTGATGTCATTTTAAATGTCTTATTGCTTGTTTGATATCTGCAATTAAGTCATTTGGGTCTTCGAGGCCTATATGCAATCTGACGAGATGTTCATCTTTTGCTAAATTCAAATATCTTCTCTTTCCTGTTTCTCTAAACTCTTGATGCAAAGCTAAACTTTCAAAACCACCCCAACTGTAACCATATCCAAATAATTTTAAAGAATTTACAAATTTTCTGACTGAGTTAATATTTTTAGATTTTATTTTTAATCCCATCAAACCAGAGGCTCCTGAATAATATTTTTTCCACATTCTAAAATTATAAGAGTCTTTTTTATAAGGATATAATAATTTAAATTTTTTATTCTTTGATAAAAAAGAAGCTACTAATTTTGCATTTTCTCTATGTCGATCTAATCTTACATCGAGAGTTCTTAAACCACGAGTTATTAAATAAGCATCATCTGGGCCTAACCTTAAACCTGTAATTCTTTCAGCATTGTATACTTTTGAAAAAACTTTTTTATTCACTGCTAAACTACCACCCATTACGTCAGAGTGACCAGAATAATATTTTGTTGCTGAAACTATTGACATATCAAAACCAAATTTAATTGGTTTAAAATAATATGGAGTAGCCCATGTATTATCTATTGCAGTCAAAATTTTATTTTTTTTAGCAATTGAAATAATTTTTCCCAAATCTTGAAATTCAAATGAATTACTTCCAGGGTTTTCAACAAATATTAGTTTAGTTTTTTTAGTTATGTTTTTTTCTAACGTTTTTAAATCACTTGGATTATAAAAAATTGTTTTAATATTAAATTCTTTTAAAAATTTTTCAGTAAGCAACCTTGTTGGACTGTATACTGGGTCTGCAACAATAATTTCATCCCCAGGACGGGTAACACTAAATATTGATAAAAAAACAGCACCAAATCCTGTGGGAGTAGTAAATACATGATAGCTCTCCTCTAGTTTAGTTAGAATTTTTTGTAATATAAATGTTGTGGAAGTTCCTTGTCTTCCATAATCATAATGTCCGCCAGTTGGGTTTTTTTGTGCTTTTGCTTGAGTCTTTCTTATGTGTTGCATTGATTTAAAAATAATTGTTGATGCTCTTACAACTGGAGGGTTTACAGACTGATTATGAAAATCTTTTGCAGTATGCTTCAAAAAAGTCTTAAAGGATTTAGACATAAAAAAAATTGATAACTTTAAAAGACAATGCTATATCCCAAGCATAATTTCAATTAAATTATAACTAAAGGAAAAAATGGGTTATCCAAAGAAACATAGAGGCCGAAGGAAAATGGGCTCAAAAAAAAGAAGAGCTAGAAAAAAAAATAAGAAGAAGTAAGCCTTTATGGATGAAATCAATAAAATTAAGTCCATAAGTATTTGGATTTTTATTGTTCCTTTTGTAGCTGTAAATACTTGTTTAATATTAATTACACAATTTCACGGATTATTTCCAAATCAGGGTGATATTATTCATTTTACATTTCCCTATTTTGATGGTGGAGCTTCAATAAGTAGAACTGCTAGACCTTACCCAAGTTGGCTAGTATTTAAACCAGCTATGTTTTTAACATCATTTCTTTTAATCAAATATTGGATATATAATAAAAAAGTAATTGAATTTTTTCACCAAAATCACAAATACTCAAAAAGAATTATTTTCTTTGGCATTGCTTCAGCGGTAGCTTTAACGATTCATGCTATTTTCCTAGGTATTAAATTTGATAACGATCTTTATAAATTATTTAGGAGAGTTATTATGTTAATGTTTATAATATTTGAAATTGTTGCTCAAACATATCTAGTTATAACTTTTTATTCCTTCAAAAACAAACTTTCTGAATATATAAACGTAATTTTTTTAAGATTAAAATTAATTTTAGTAATTATATTAATTACTGTCGCGGTAATAAGTATACCTATAATAAGTTTACCTGGTAATGATTTTTTTGGATTTAATTTAAAATTTGTTAAACATGCTCTTGAGTGGGATTATTTTTTAGGTGTGATAACTTTTTATATGTTTACTTATTTCATGTGGAAAAAAAATTAATTATTGATCCAACCACCACCAAGTACTTTAAAACCTAGACTATCTTTTTTATAAAAAACACAAGCTTGTCCTGGTGATATACCATCTTCTGGAATTTCTAGATTTACTTTAGCTGTATTTGAATTCTCAAGATTAATTTTTGCGTCAAGGAGTTTTCCTGTAGATCTAACTTTTACAAAAATTTTTTTATTAAATTCAGATTTATCTACTAATAAATTTAAATTATTCAAATTAATTATTTTTTTACCTAATTTGTCTTTTGGTCCAACAATAATTTCATTTTTAATTGAATTTATTTTGATAACATATAGCGGTTCTTTATCTGAAACCTTTATTCCCTTTCTTTGTCCAATAGTAAAATTAATTATGCCATCATGAACACCTATTATTTTCCCATTTAAGTCTTTTATGTTTCCTTTTTTGTAACGACTCTGGTCTAAATTTTTGTATTACAGATGCGTAATCTCCATTAGGTACAAAGCAAATATCTTGACTATCTGGCTTTTCTGCAACATTTAGTTCTAATTTTTTTGCAATTTCTCTAGTTTCATTTTTAAGTAATCCACCAAGTGGAAATCTCAAATAATTCAATTGATCTCTAGTTGTATTAAATAAAAAATAGCTTTGGTCTCTATTTTCATCAATAGCTCGATACATGCTGGTTTGATTTTCTGAAGTTATACTCTTTACATAATGACCTGTTATCATGGCATCAGCTTTTAAATCTTTAGATACCTCGAAAAGATCTTTAAATTTGACTGTTTGATTGCATTGTACACAAGGTATTGGTGTTTCACCTTTTAAATAACTATCTACAAAATTATCTATAACACCTTGTTTAAACTTATTTTGATAATATAAAACCTTATGTTTGATATCTAATTTTTGTGCTACACGTTTTGCATCCATAATGTCTTGACCTGAGCAGCATTGTTTAGAAGCTGCTACTTCTTTACCATCATCATAAAGTTTTAAAGTTATACCAATTACATTATAACCCTCTTTTTTCATCATCCCTGCTACTGTAGAAGAGTCTACGCCTCCTGACATAGCAACAACTACAGTTGTATCTGAGGGTTTTTTGTTTAACCCAATTGAGTTTAATTCATTATTCATTTGATGGTATTTATACCGATTTCTAATATAAGTTAAATTAAATGATTTTTAATTTTGAACCAGGTGACAAAGTTTATAGTCCTCATAATAAAGACTGGGGAATTGGACAAGTACAATCGATAATTAAAGAAAAAGTTACTGTTAATTTTCAAAATGTTGGAAAAAAGGTAATAAACGGAGAAAATATTGAATTAAAAAAAATAAATGACCATAATTAATTTTAAAGAAACTGTAAAAAATTTAATTGAAACTTTTTTATATGCTGGAGAAATTTCTCTTGAACTTAGAAAAAAAGGTCTCAAAAAAGAAATAAAATCTGATAATACCCCTGTAAGCAATGGTGATCTAGAAGTAAATAAATTAATTACAGAAAAAATTAATACATTAAATCCTAACATTCCAATCATATCTGAAGAAACATCTGACAATAAAAATGAGATAAATCTTAAAAATTTTTGGTTGATTGATCCTATTGATGGAACATACGATTATATAAATAATCTTGATGAGTTTACAATAAATGCTGGTCTTATAATTGATAAACAACCAGTTGCTGGTCTTATATACGCACCAGCCAAAAAAAGAATGTTTTATTCTTATGGGAAAGATCAAGCATTTGAATTAAAAAATAAAAAAGAAATAAAATTAGAATGTAATAATAATGAAAATGAAATTAAGTTTGTCACATATTCAAATAAAATTAAACCTGAAATAGAAAAAATTCATAAAAATTTAAATGTTAAAAAATTTGTCAGAATGAAAAGCTCATTAAAATTTTGTGTAATAGCTTCAGGTGAGTATGATGGTTATGTAGCAGAACCAAGGGCATGTGAATGGGATATTGCGGCAGGTCATGCTATATTAAAAGATGCTGGTGGTGCAGTAACTGATTTTAGTGGAAAAGAAATACAATATGGAAAAAAAGATTTTAAAAATCCAAGTTTAATACTAAAAAGTAAAAAGCTTTTATAATGGATGCTCAATTAAGAATTATACTAATCATCATTGTCTCTGTCTCAATTTTTGGATTATTGCTTTTTGTTTTTGTAAGAAATTACATTAAGAATAAAATTGATTACCTTGTAAAAATTGAAAAAAATAAAAAATTAAAGTAACTTAATAATTTTAATAAAATCATTTTTTTCAATGTCCATTACTTTTTTTGATGTTTCAAAATCAAAACCATTTCTAGCTAATAAAGATATGTCTTTTTTATAAAACAATGGTCTATTATCCTCTGTTCTGGCTGGTCCTATTCTTTTTTTTTTACAGATTTTTATTGCAGAAAAAAAATCCTGGTCGGAGTTATTGTCTTGAATCTTGTTTACTGTATCTTTAATAAATTCACTATTAATTCCTTTTCCAATTAGGTAATTTCTTATTTTATTAATTGAACTTCCTCTTTGAATCATACTTTTTGCTTTACTATCAGAATAAAACTTATCGTTTATAAATTTATTTTTTTCAAGATCTGATAAAACTATATCAATTAAACTTATAACATCTTGCTTCTTAACATTTGGTACTGAGGCTTTGAGGTATTTCTTTAACAAATAGGTTTTTAATTGTTGTTTTGAGGGTGCGTACTTTTCGACATAAGCAAATGCAAAATTTCTCATTTCTTCAACGGTTACCTCTAATGTTTTTTTTTTATTTCTTATAGGAATCATGGTTAGATTTAATATAATATAATTTAAAATGATCGAAGAAATTTACAACTATTTTACCATTGAAATGCTCTACTATTGGGTGAATTTAGGAGTTCTGCCTTTCTGGATGATATTAATCTTTTTTCCACAGTCAAATTTATCTAGATATTTTATAACCTCTATATTTCCATTTATGGTATTAGCAAGCACTTATATTTTTGTTTTATATAAATCTTACTTAAACTCTTACGATTTTAATAATAATTTTAGTCTATATTTGAGTTTAGAAAATTTGTCTGATTTATTTACAGATAAGTCGTATTTGATGTTATTTTGGATTCATTTTATCTCAATAAATCTTTTTGTTGGTGGTTGGATAGTTAAAGATTCATATAAATTTTCTATAAATAAAATTCTTATCGCCATACCATTGATTATTACTTATTTTATTGGCCCTATAGGTTTATTGATTTATTGGTTTCTACGAATTTTTTACGCCAAAAAAATAAATCTGTATGACTAAATCAGTCGACTTTTATTTTGATTTTATCAGTCCCTATTCATTTTTAGCTTATAAAAAAATAAAATTACTAAATAAAAATAATGAGATTAATATAAATTACAAACCAATTTTATTAGGCGGACTTCACAAACTTGGAGATATAACTGCTCCAGCATTTAATGAGCGTAAAATGAAAAATATGAAAAATGATTGTGAATTAGTGGCAAGAAAAAATTTTATTGAATTTAAGTGGAATGACAATTTTCCTATTAATTCCCTAGGTTTAATGCGTGGATACTTAGTTGTAGATATAAAATTAAAAAAAAAATTTTTTGATTTATGTTTTGATGCATATTGGAAAAATAACATAGATTTATCAGATAATAAAAATTTTGAAAATATTTTAGATAATTGTTCAATAAATAAAGATTCTTTTTTTGTAGAAATTCAAGATCAAAAAGTTAAAGAAAAATTAAAGCAATTAACAAACGAAGCTTTTAAGAAAAATATTTTTGGTGCTCCAACATTTATTGTAAACAATAAAATCTTTTGGGGACAAGACAGATTAGATTATGCTTTAGATGAATATAGTTCTTAAATAATTTTAAATTTACTTTGTTTGATTGCTCCGAAACCACCCTCAATATGAGATACTTTTTCAAATCCCATTTCTTTTAAAGATTTTGCGGCTAAAGCAGATCTCAAACCACCCGCACAAAATAAAACCATTTCTTTATTTAAATCAAGTTTACCATCTTTAAAATATACACTCCCTGGGTCTAGCCAAAACTCTAACATTCCTCTTGGTATATGATTTGCACCTTCAACTTGGCCTTCATTCTGAAGTTCTCTAATATCTCTTATATCAATTAAATTACATTGGTTATCATTGACCAATTTATGTGCTTCATCAGTAGATATTGTTTTAATTTCTTTTAACGCTTCTGAAACTAGAGTTTGAGATGATTTAATTGCCATAATATTGTAAATATCTATATCATAAATTAAAAATTATATGAAAAAACTTTTCATTAAATTAGCTAAAATATTAGGTTTTGAAATTATTGATCAAAATAATTTTTCTTCCCCTACTTTAAATAAAGAGCTGAATGAAAATCTTTCTACTCTAAACAAAAAATCAATAATTTTACCTTTAGGTGAAGTCAAAATATCAAGAAATGTTAAATCAATTTTGATCATAGTCAGAATGAATACTGAAGTAGAAATTTGGGATCAAAGTAAAAAAAGGTTATTTGAAATGCCAAAAATAGAATACTCCTATCGTTCTATCAATTCTTTAATTAACTCGATTAATTTTTGTCAAACCAAATACCCAAATCTACAGATTAAGAGTATTATTGTTGATGATAATTCAAAAGATAAAAACCTAGATCGTATAAAAAAATTAATAGATGGTAAAAACATCGATATTATTTCTCTCAATTACGATAAATATAAAGATTTAATTAAAGAGCAAAAAACAAAAGAAACTTTCTCCAATTTAGCTAGTTTAATGAACAGCTTTGAAATTGGAAAAGATCAAAGTGAAGATTTAATCTTTTTTGTAGAAGATGATTATCTGCATTTTGAACCCATGTTAGAAGAAATGGTTGCTTCGTATGAGAGAATAGCATCACAGCTTAAAAAAGATCTTTTTATGTGTCCATCTGATTATCCATACCTTTATATGAACAATGAAAAAACTAATATATTGATTGGTAATAAAAGGCATTGGCGAACAATAAATAAAACTCTTTGTACCTTCATGACCAGTAAAGATTTACTCAATAAATATTGGGAAAATTTTGAAAAAACCTGCATTGATCGAAATGATCCATTTGAAAAATATATCAATGAAATTTATGAAAAAGAAATTTGTATTTCACCAATTAAAAGTTTATCTCTTCATTTGACAAATGTTAATTCAAGTTACGGATTAGCTCCATTCATTGATTACAAAAAACTATGGGACGAAAATAATTAAAAAAGCCCCCTGAGGGAGAGGGCTTTTTATATTTAACTAACTTAGAGAGAAAAATTTTAAGGGACCCTTCGTTGAGTAACGTTGCGGATACACAGAGGCGAAGGATCCCTTTATTGTTAACAATTAGTCACGTATTGCATATGCAATAACGCCTGTTTCAGTTACGTCCGTACCTTTGGTTTCACCTTCTTTACCAGCTCTACCTGTCCTTCCAATCCTATGAATGTAATCTTCGGGAACTTGAGGCAGATCGTAATTTATTACGTGTTGTATTAAAGGAATATCTAATCCCCTGGCAGCAACA
>JACWDQ010000002.1 GCA_014654035.1 Pelagibacterales bacterium SAG-MED19 | reverse complement strand
TTGCAGCAGTATTAAATTCTCACAATAAATTTGCTGCAGCATCAGCAGCACCTATAATTTTGAATTTAATATTAATTGGAATCCTTTTACTAGGAAATTATTTAGGTGATGAAATTATTTATTACCTTTCATATGGGGTTTCAATATCAGGTTTTATTCAGTTACTTTTTTTGTATAGATACGTAAAAAATATTTATCATATAAAGTTTAATTTTAGATTCAAAATTAATAATAAATCAAAGATTTTTTTTAAAAAACTTTTACCAAGTATTTTTTCTTCGGGTGTTACCCAGATTAATATTTTAGTTGGTACTATAATTGCATCTTTTCAAGCAAGTGCAGTGTCATATTTATATTATGCTGATAGGATTTATCAAATAAATCTAGCCATTGCCGGAATTGCAATTGGGGTGGTGGTTTTACCTCAACTTTCAAAACATGTGTATTTAAAAAAAAAAAACAAAATCTTACTAATTCAAAACAAAGCACTGGAATTGAGTATGTTTTTAAGTTTGCCGGCATCTATAGCATTATTTATAGGTTCTGAAGAAATTATCTCAGCATTATTTGGGTATGGTTCCTTTAATGAAGAAGCGGTATCTAATTCTGCAAAAGCTCTTTTTTATTTTGGTTTAGGATTACCGGCATTTGCATTAATAAAAGTTTTTTCGACATTCTTTTTTGCAAACAATGATACCAAAACCCCATTTTATATTTCTTTGATTTCTGTTATTTTAAATATCTTTATAAGTCTATGTTACTTTAAAAGTATAGGTTTTATAATTATTCCTGTAGCAACAACAATTTCATCATGGTTTAATTCAATTATATTATTTATTTATTTAAAAAAAAGAGATCTGTTCAAATTTAATAAAATTTTTTTTATAAATTTCCTTAAGATTATTTTTGCTTCAATTTTGATGGGTATATTTTTTAATTTTCTAATCTTATTTTTAGAAAAACAACTTGTGTATGATTACAATTTTAAATCATTTTATTTAATTTTATCGGTTTTATTAGGTTTAACTTTCTATTTATTAGTATCATTTTTTATCAAAGCTTTTAATTATAAAGATCTTCAACTAAAGTATTAATTATGGGAAAAAAAATTTTTTCAGGCGTTCAACCTACGGGCAATCTTCATTTGGGTAATTACCTTGGTGCGATTAAAAATTTTGTAGATTTAAATAATAATAATGAAAATAGCTGTGTTTTTTGTGTAGTGGATTTACATGCAATAACTGTAAATCAAGATCCAAAAGATCTTAGAAATAATATAAGAGAAACAGTGGCAACATTTTTAGCTAGTGGAATTGATGCAAAAAAAAGTATTATCTTTAATCAATCTAAAGTTAGTGCACATTCAGAGGCAGCATGGATACTAAGCTGCATCGCAAGAATGGGCTGGTTAAATAGGATGACTCAGTTCAAAGAAAAAGCTGGAAAAGATAAAGAAAAAGCAAGTATTGGATTATACTCTTACCCAGTGTTGATGGCAGCAGATATTTTGTTGTATGACACAACTCATGTACCAGTTGGTGATGATCAAAAACAACATCTAGAACTGTGTAGAGACATTGCTCAAAAATTCAATAATGATTTTGAAGTTAAAGATTTTTTTAAGATACCAGAACCATTAATACAAAAACAATTTTCAAGAATAATGAGTCTTAAGGACGGTTCAAGAAAAATGAGCAAATCAGAATTGTCTGATCTTAGTAGAATAAATTTAACAGATGATAAGGATCAAATTATTAATAAGATTAAAAAAGCGAAAACAGACCCATTACCAATGCCATCAAATCTTGAAGAATTGAATAAAAGAGCGGAAGCAAGAAATTTGATAGGAATTTATTCAAGTTTATCTGGTTTAACTTTAGAAAAAATAATTCAAGAATTTTCTGGTAAAAATTTTTCTGAATTTAAGGATAATCTATCTCAAGTTGTAGTTGATAAAATTGCTCCAATATCAGTTGAAATAAAAAAATTACTTAATGAAAAAGATTATTTGGATAAGATTCTTTTAGAAGGGTCCAAAAAAGCAAATGATATTGCATCAAAAAAGATCAAAAAAATTCATGAATTAGTGGGTTTTTAAGATATTTTTTTTTAACAAGTTCCTTTTTCAGAATTATTGACTATATATTAATTATGTTTGTTCAAACTGAAAATACTCCAAATCCGAACTCATTAAAATTTTTACCAGGGAAAATTGTTTCTAACAATGGATCTTTTGAAGTGACGAGAAAAGATGAGACAAATAATGAATTAATTAGAAATATTTTGTCAATTAATGGAGTTGAAGGAATTTTTTTGGGAAAAGATTTTATTTCAATTAATAAATATGACGATACGTCTTGGGATGAAATAAAGCATATAATTATTTCATTAATAAATGATTTTTATGCTAGTGGAAAAGAATTTGTTATTGAAAAAGATCTTAATGAAGAAACAAAAAACTTAAAAGAAATAGAAAAAAAAATTGTCAAACTTTTGGATGAAAAAATTCGTCCTGCTGTAGCTAAAGATGGAGGTGACATTAAATTTAAGAATTTTGAAAATGGTGTTGTTAAAGTTCAATTACAAGGAAGTTGTTCAGGATGTCCAAGTTCTACTATGACACTTAAGCAAGGTGTACAAAATCTTTTATGTCATTATATTCCAGAAGTAAAAGGAGTCGAGGCTATTTAAATGAAGAGAAATTTTTTATCAAATAATTTTAAATTTTTTAGATTTTTTGACCAAAAAAATTTAGGCTCAATTCCACGAATTTTTTTGAGTTCACTATTAGTTATTTTATTTTTTTACATGACACCAATATTGGTTAATTTTTCAAAAATGAAAAATATAGAGTTTCAAAATAATTCAAAAGCTGTTTTAGCATATACTTTAAATAATAAAAAAAATGGAATTAGTGGCAACAATGAAACATTAGATGAAAATGATTTATTGGTAGATATTTTTAGTTTAAATGATTTAGAGACCGACACTGTAAGATTAAATGCATCAACAATTAAACAATTATTTGACGATACAAACTACACTTTAAAAGATGTAAGAGAAAAAAAACTAGTTAAACCTGTTGCACTTACCCTGCTACCTAATGAAATTAAAATGATTGAGAACACCAAAAAAAGAAAAGAGTTCTTTATTCAAATAGTTTTACCTCTAATTCTCAAGGAAAATAATAATATAAAAGTAGATCGAAAGAGACTTTTCACAATTATTAATAAAAACAGTAATTCTAAATTAGAAAAAAAATGGCTTGATAGAAAATATAAACAATATGGTATTCCCTCAAAAGATTTATCAATTTTAAAGAAAAGAATGGATGAAATACCAGTCTCTTTAGCTATTGCACAAGCTGCAAAAGAAACAGGATGGGGAACATCAAGATTTGCTCAGGAAGGCAATGCACTTTTTGGTCAATGGACATGGTCAGGTGAAGGGTTAAAACCTAAAGATGCTGATAAGAATGAGGGTCATAAAGTTATGAAGTTTAACGTTTTACAAGCCTCTGTCAGAGCATATCAAAGAAATATTAATACACACTCAACATATAAAAATTTCAGAGAAGCAAGAGCTAAACTGAGAGATATGGGAAAACCTTTAGACAGTATAATTCTTGCAGAATATTTAAATGAATATGCTGAAACGGGAAACCAATATGTTGAAGTTCTTCAAAAAATAATTAAGCAAAATGGACTTAAAGATTTTGATGATGCAAAGTTGCTACCCTCAAGTAAAGAATTTGAAAGTTTGATTTAATTTTTTTTTACGACAAACTGAACCCCAAACCATCGCCATTTTCCATTGTCGTTTAATGAACAATTGATTCTACCTCTTCTAGGTAAAAAAGACTCTCTAAAGTCTATGGATAAATTATTTCCATTAATACTTATTTTTGATTTTTCCCATTTTCCACCTTCATTTGAGTAACAATTAATATTATCTATATTTTTTTGTTCTGGAAAAAATTCAACATTGAAAATAGGAGGGTTATTGTTAATATTTATTTTTTTTTCTTCTGGTAATAATTTTTTATATTCAAGTGGAAAATAATTTATAATTGATTTAAATCTTTTAATTTCACCATATTTTTCATTAATAGGAAATCTGGGTAATTCAAATTTTTCTTTGTTTGCATCTATTACACCAGAGTGTTGTCCAAATGAAAATTTAAAATTTTGAGATATATATTCTTTCATTGGTTTTGAATATTCTCCAAAAGGATAAGAAAATATTGAGGGTATATAACCTAGATTTTTTAAAAATATTTTATTAGCTTTTTCAATATCATCAATAAACACATTTAAGGGTGTATCGATTAAATATTCATGACTATGAGAATGATGACCAATCACTCCAATCTTTGATTTTTCTATTTCTTTAATTTGATCCCAAGTCATGTAACCATTTTTGCCAACAGGTTCTGTTGATGTAAACAATATAAATGGTATTTCATTTTTTTTAAATATGGCCAAGCTTCTTTATAAAAAGATTCGAATGCATCATCCACGGTGAGTAAAATTTTTTTTTGTTTTTTTGGTTTGTCAAATTGATTTTCAAATTTTTTTGGGTGATAAAAATCAAATTTTGATTTTTTTATTAAATCCATATGTTGACTAAAAACATCCATCATAATATTTGTTGATGGATATTTTGACTCATTAAAACGATGATACATTATAGTCAGAACTCCCTCATCATTTAAAAATTGTTTGCTATTTTTATCTTCTGCATTAGAATTTATTGAAAAAAAGAAAAATAAAATGATTAAACTAATTATTGATGCAGTGAGTGAAAATATTTTTTTTACAATCATTGGTAATAAAAATACTTATAATGTTAGTCATGAAAATAGTAAAAACAATTATGAAAAATTGATAATTTTAGTTAAGGATTTTTTATGCTCAAAAAGTCTAAATTTGAATGATATTTCTTCTATCTATGTAAATAGAGGCCCAGGCAGTTTTGCAGGAATAAGGAATTCAATTTCTGTGGCAAAAGCTCTACATTTATCTCAAAAAATTGATTATTATTGCTTCAGTTTTCAAGATTTTAAAAATGAAAATAATATTAAAAATGAAAATATTCCCAATCTGTGCAATAAATTTAATGTTAAAAAAAATTTGATTAAACCTATTTATATAAGTTAAAATTAATTATGCCAGATACTATTGAACAAAAATGTATAACAAAGGGTGTTAAACTTACAGATCAAAGAAGGATCATTGCAAAAGTAATGTCAGATTCGAATGATCACCCAGATGTTGATGAGCTTTATAATAGAGTTACAAAAATTGACGCTAAGATAAGTATTGCAACTGTTTATAGAACTGTCAAACTTTTCGAAGAGTCTGGAATACTCACAAAACATGAATTTAAAGGTGGTAAGGCCAGATACGAAGAATTAAATGAAGGACATCATGATCATTTGATAGATGTTAAATCTGGAGAAATCATAGAATTCATTGATGAGGAAATAGAGATGCTTCAAAAAAAAGTTGCAGAGAAATATGGTTATACTTTAGTTGACCATAAATTAGAATTATATGGGGTTAAAAAAAAATCCCAGTAATATGAGTCAAAAAATATTTATCAAAACATTCGGTTGTCAAATGAATGAATATGACTCAAATCGAATATTTGACTCAGTAAAAAAAATTGGATTTAAAAAAACAATTAATTATGAAGATGCTAATTGTTATCTTTTAAATACTTGTCACATCAGAGATAAGGCAAAAGAAAAAGTATATCATGAGATAGGAAGAGTCAAAAAAATTTTTAGGTCAAAAAAAAAACCATTAGTAATTGTTGCAGGATGTGTGGCTCAGGCTGAAAATTATGAAATGCTTAATAGGGAGCCTTATATAGATTTAATTATAGGTCCTCAATCATATCATAAAATTAATGATAAAATTTTAGAACACATTAATAAAAAACAAAGAGTTGAAGAAACTCAGTTTGATCCAGCTTCTAAGTTTTCTTATTTTAACAAAATTAAAAATAATTCCGGAAAAGTTTCTTCATTTTTAACAATTCAAGAAGGTTGTGATAAGTTTTGTCACTTTTGTGTAGTTCCATACACAAGAGGCCCAGAATATTCAAGACCATTTTGTCAAATTATAGATGAAGCTAAATATTTAATTGATAATGGTACAAAAGAAATAATTTTACTTGGACAAAATGTTAATGCATATAACAATGAAAATTACAAGTTGTCTAATTTAATATTAGAAATTGAAAAACTTTCAGGTATAGAAAGAATTAGATATACCACATCTCACCCAAGAGATATGACAGAAGATTTAATTGATGTTTATAGACACTCAAAAAAATTAATGCCTTTAATTCATTTGCCAGTTCAAAGTGGATCTAATAAAATTTTAAATCGAATGAATCGTAAACATACAATAGAAGAATATTTAGAGATATTTGATAAATTAAAAGGAATTAATACAAATATAGAATTTTCAAGTGACTTTATTATTGGTTATCCAGGAGAAGAAGAAGAGGACTTTAAAGACACATTCAATTTAATTTCAAGAATAAAATTTATAAATTCATATTCATTTATTTTTAGCCCTAGACCAGGAACAAAAGCAGCAGATTTAAAATTAATTGATAAAAAAGTTTCAATGGAAAGACTTGAAAAATTACAAAATCAATTATTTGAGAATCAATTAATGAAAAATAAATCCTTAGAAGAGAAGACTTTAAATGTTTTAGTTGAAAATTTAACTGAAGATAATAAACAAGTTTTTGGGCGCTCAGAACATATGACATCTGTAATATTTAATGGTAATCAGAGTGACGTTGGAAAAATTATGCCAATTAAGATTAAAACAAGCAATAGAAGCACTTTATTTGGAGAAAAAATAGTAAACTCAAATAAAAAGGTAGCATAGCAATTGAGCAGCGTAACAAAAAAGAACATAGATCCATCTCTTAAATTTGTTTATTCAGATAACAATTCTTTAAGTGTGATTTTTCATGATAACGATCTTTTGATGGGGGTAGTTGGAGAATTTAATAAAAATTTAAAAGAATTAGAAAAAATTACTCAGTCTAATCTGTATTCAAGGGGCAACTCAATATTGATTAAATCAAATTCTGAAACTAATGAAATCGTAAAAAATGCTATTAAATTTTTAGCTAATCAATTTATAAATAATGGTAGTATAGAAAATAAGGATATAGTTTCATCTGTAGATAAATTTATGATCAATGAGAAAGTTAAAAATAATAATGTTACTGATATTATAAAAACGCCAAAAAAATCCATTATACCTAGATCTGAGAAACAAAAAAGTTATGTTAGAGCTTTAAGGCAAAGTGATATCATTATTTCCGCAGGCCCTGCGGGAACTGGTAAAACTTTTTTAGCTGTTGCTGTAGGTCTCACCATGTTACTTGAAAAAAAAATTGAGAGAATAATTTTATCAAGGCCAGCTGTCGAGGCTGGTGAACGTTTAGGTTTTTTACCTGGAGATATGAAGGAAAAGGTTGATCCTTATCTGAGGCCTTTATATGATTCTCTTTATGACCTTTTTGATTTTGAAAAAATCCAGCGGATGATTGAGATAGGAGATATAGAAATCGCACCATTAGCTTTTATGAGAGGAAGAACATTAAAAAATTCATTTGCTATTTTAGATGAAGCTCAAAATGCTACAGATACACAAATAAAGATGTTTTTAACTCGTATTGGAGAAAACTCAAAAATTGTAGTCAACGGAGATCCAACCCAAATAGATTTGCCCAATAAGAATATGTCCGGTTTAGTAAGATCAAAAGAATTATTAGGCCATTTGAATGAAATTGCAGTAGTTGATTTTGATCATTCAGATGTTGTTCGACATCCACTGGTCTCTAAAATAGTAAAAGCTTATTCAAAAAATGATTAAAGTAAATGTCTTCTCTAATGAGAAGGCTTGGGCTCATAGACTTAAGAGGAAAGAAATATTTTTCAAAAAAGTTTGTGACGCTTTTCCAAAAAAATATAAGTTCTCAGATAAAAAAATAAGCTTAACTTTGCTGCTTTCTAACAATAAAAATATTAAAAAGTTAAATAAAAGTTTCAGAAATAAGAATAAATCTACTGATATTTTATCATTTCCATTTAATGAAGAGATTAAAATATCAAAACAGACTTATATTGGGGATATTATAATTAGTTATGACTATATAAACAAACCTAAAACACAAAATTTAAAATTTTTTAAAGAAAAATTGATTAGGATTTTTATTCACGGTTTTCTTCATTTATTAGGTTTTGATCATATAAAAAATAAAGATTACAAAAAGATGCTTAAGGAAGAAGAACAAATATATCAATCTGTAATTTCAAAAATAAATTAAATTGAATAAAAAAAATTATATTGAATTTATATTCTTAATTATTTTGGGAATGGTAACATCCTTGAGTTTACCTCCATTTAATTATCTAATTGTTAATTTTTTTACTTTTAGTTTGTTATTTGTTTTTTAATAAAAAAAACAGAGCAACATAAAAATGTTAAGTTTTATTTCTTTTATGGGTGGTTATTCGGTTTTGGATATTTTGTAACTAATTTATATTGGATATCTATTTCATTGACATTTGATCAAAATTTCAAAACTTTAATTCCATTAACTATAATATTTATACCATCTTTTTTAGCTATCTTTTATGGACTGGTTTCTTGTTTATTTATAATCTTTAAATCAAAAAAAATTACTAGTTCATTTTTTTTATTTTCATTGATTTTTGGAATTTTAGAGTTTGTTAGAGGTTCAATTTTAACTGGTTTTCCATGGAATTTGATAGTGTACAGTTTTTCAAATCAATTAGAAATTTTAAGTATAATCTCTCTTATAGGAACTTATGGATTTAACTTATTTTGTATTTCATTATTTACAAGTCCCGCATTACTCATATTAAGACGTAAAAAAATTGGTATAGGGGTTTGTATTATCTTTTTAATCTCCACAATAATATTTAATATTTATGGATCTTTGCACAAAGAAAATTTTAACAAAATAACTAATAAAAAATATGATTTTAAAATAAGAGTTATTAACTCAAACATAAGTCTTGATAGGTTCTATAAAAATATAGATTCAATTTCAGTTATCAAAGATTTAATTAAGATAAGTGATCCAAAGATTAATGAAAAAACAATTTTTGTATGGCCGGAGGGGATTATTCCAGATATTCCAGAAGATGAGCTTGTAAATTATAAATCGTTATTTGATAAAAAATTTAGCAACAATCATTTATTAATAATTGGAATGAATAGCCACTTTGAAAATAATGGAATAAAAAAATATTATAATTCTTTTTCAATTTATGATAGTCAATTAAACATTTTAAACTCTTATAATAAAATTAAGTTGGTACCTTTTGGTGAATTTCTACCATTTGAAAATGTCTTAGGTAAAATTGGCTTAAGATCTTTAACAAATAATTATCAATCTTTTTCAAGTGGAGACCAGAGAAATATAATAAAATTAACACAACAATCCTTTTCATTAAAAATTTTACCATTAATTTGTTATGAGATTATTTATTCTGGCAAGTTATTTAAAAACTCTAATTTTGATTTAATCATAAATATTTCTGAGGATGGGTGGTTTGGTCAGTCAATTGGTCCTAAGCAGCATTTTGTTCACAGTGTTTTTAGAGCAATTGAAAGTGGTAAATACGTGCTTAGGTCAGCAAATAATGGTACAGCAGCCATTATAAATCCCATAGGTGTCATAGAACAAAGGGTCAATTTTGGTCAATCAGGATATATAGATCTTAATAGTTATAAGGATATACAACCAACACTATTTTCTGAGTATGGAAATAAAATTTTTGGAATATTAATTTTATTGTATATTTTTTTAATATTTTCATTTAATAGAATTAAAAATGAGTAATCTAAAAAATTATCTTTTCACAAGTGAGTCTGTTTCAGAAGGGCACCCTGATAAAGTTTCAGATAGAATTTCAGATATGGTTGTTGATAGTTATCTTTCAAATGATCCGTTTTCGAGAGTGGCATGTGAAACACTTACTACAACTAACAAAGTCGTTTTGGCTGGTGAGGTTAGAGGCCCAGAGATTAAAAAAGAAATTTTGATTGAAAAGGTAAGAAATTGTATAAAAGATATTGGTTACGATCAAGAGGGCTTCACTTGGAAAGAAGCAACAAAAATTGAAAGCCATTTACATTCTCAATCTGCTGATATTGCAATGGGTGTAGACTCCTCAGGGAATAAGGACGAAGGAGCAGGAGATCAAGGTATCATGTTTGGTTATGCATGCAATGAAACGGATGTTTTAATGCCCGCACCCATTCATTTCTCCCATAAAATTTTAAGATTAATTGCAGAAGATAGAAAGTCGGGAAAATTAGATAATATTGAACCAGATTCTAAGAGCCAAGTTACTTTTGAATACATTGATGGTAAACCAACTAAAGTTAAATCTGTTGTTATATCATCCCAACACTCTGCGGATGTTAATCAATCACAAGTAAAAGAATTATTAAGACCTTATATGTTAAAATCTATTCCAGAAAAATTTTTACAAGGTTTCAAAGAAGAGGAATTTTACGTAAATCCGACTGGAAATTTCGTTATAGGCGGACCAGATGGTGATTGTGGATTAACAGGTAGAAAAATTATAGTTGATACTTATGGTGGAGCTGCCCCTCATGGAGGTGGAGCTTTTTCTGGTAAAGACCCAACTAAAGTTGACAGATCAGCCGCATATGCAGCGAGATATATTGCAAAAAATGTTGTTGCATCAAAAATAGCAGATAAATGTTTAATTCAATTAGCTTATGCGATTGGTGTTTCTAAACCCTTATCAATTTACGTTGATTTATTTGATAATGATCTAGAAAAAAATAAATTTGTTGTAGAAAAAATAAATAACAACTTTGATCTAAGTCCTAGAGGAATTAGAGAAATGTTAAATTTAAACAAACCAATATATGAAAAAACAGCAGCTTATGGTCACTTCGGAAGGAGTCCTGAAGACAATGGCTCATTTTCATGGGAAAAAACTGATAAAATAGGAGTTTTTTCTAAATAGTTTCTGTTGAATTAGAAAAAAACTTTACTATATTGCACCTACATTATTGAATTTACAAAATGGGCATTAGCCCATTTTTTTTTGGAACAAAGTAAAATGTTAAATAAAAGAGCAGATAAACTTGAGTTACTTCGTATTGCAGAAGCTGTAGCTTTGGAAAAATCTATAGATAAAGAATTGATTATCAATTCAATGGAAACAGGAATAGCAAAAGCAGCTAAATCAAAGTTTGGTCAAGATAATGAGATTAAAGTAATCATTAATAGGGACAATGGAGATATTGAAATTTTTAGGAAACTTATAATTGTTGAAAACCCTGAGAATGCTAATACAGAAATTAAATTAGTTGATGCTGTAAATTTAAATGAATTAAATAAAGATAAATCTATTGGAGATGAGGTTTTACAACCATTACCTTCCTTTGATTTTGGTAGAATCGCCGCTCAAACAGCAAAACAAGTAATTAGTTTTAATGTTAGAGAAGCTGAAAGAGAAAGACAGTTTAATGATTTTATTGATAAAAAGGATACTATTTTAAGTGGAATAGTAAAAAGATTAGAATTTGGAAATGTTATAGTTGATTTGGGTAGAACAGAAGCAATAATTCAAAAAAACGAACTTATACCAAGAGAAAATATCAAAGCTGGGGATAGAATAAAAGCATATTGCAGTGATGTAAGAAGGGAACCAAGAGGTCAACAAATTTTTTTATCAAGAGCGCATCCTAAGTTTATGGAAAAATTATTTGTCCAGGAAGTACCAGAAATTTATGATGGATTAATTGAAATTAAATCATCCTCAAGAGATCCTGGGAGCAGAGCAAAAATTTGCGTAAAGGCTGTAGATACATCTCTTGATCCCGTTGGTGCGTGTGTAGGAATGAGAGGATCAAGAGTTCAAGCAGTAGTAAATGAATTACAGGGAGAAAAAATTGACATTGTAAATTGGTCCGAAGATCCAGCTATATTAGTTTCGAATGCATTATCGCCAGCAGAAGTACAACGTGTAAACGTAGATTCAGAAAGAAAAAAACTTGATGTTATACTTACAGAAGAAAATTTAAGTAAAGCCATAGGAAGAAGAGGTCAAAACGTTAGATTGGCAACAAAACTTTTAAACTATGAAATAAATATTATGACAGATCAAGAAGACTCTGAAAGACGACAATTAGAATTTAAAGAAAAAACAGACAATTTTGTAAAAAATCTTGAGCTTGACGAAACTTTAGGCCAGCTTTTGGTGGCTGAAGGATTTTCAACAATTGATGATATTAAAGATAGTTCGCCAGAAATTTTATCCAAAATTGAAGGTATAGAGGAAGATACTGCCAAAGCTTTAATTGAAAGAGCTAAAGAATTTCATCAAAAAGATCAAGAAGATATATCCGAAAGAATAAAGGAATTAGGATTAGCTGATGATTTAATAAGTCTTACAGGTCTTACTCCAGGAATGTTAGTAACTTTAGGAGAACAAAAAATATTAACTTTGACTGATTTTGCAGATTTAGCTTCAGATGAACTTACAGGTAGTTATGATATAGTTAAAGGTGAAAGAGTTAAAATTCAAGGATACCTAGAGGATTTTGCTTTATCAAAAAATGAGGCCGATGAACTAATTATGGCTGCTAGAAATATTATTTATAAAGATTGAGAGATGAGAAATGGACAACAAAAAAACAAAATTAACTATTTCTGGAAGTCCCAAAAAGACATTTAAAAATTTTGACTCATCAAAAAGCCTAGGGAAAAAAACTGTAGTTATTGGGAAACAAAGCAGTAAACCTTACAATAAAGGAAACTTTAATAAACCTTCAGGGACTAGACCGTTATCTTCAAATTTTAAGAGAGATAAGCCTCTAAAACCCGGCTTTACTCCAAAAATATTGTCTACTACAAGTGATTTTGAAAGGAGAAAGTTAGCTGAGCAAAGAGCAACTAAAAGATTAAAAGGTGACTCAGATAATAAAGATAAAAAGACTAAATTAGGGACAAAAAAAAGAGAATTAAAACTCACAGTCTCAAGAGCACTCAGTGACGAAATTGAAACTAGAGAAAGAAGTTTAGCATCTGTGAAAAGAGCTAGACAAAAAGAGCTTAAAAATTCCAATAAAGATGAAAATAATGAAAGTTTAAAACCTATAAAAAGAGATATTAATATCCCTGAGGCCATAACTGTTAGAGAGCTAGCAAATAGAATGGCCGAACAATCAAGTAATGTTATAAAGTTTTTATTTGGCATGGGAGTTACAGTTACAATAAATCAAACGCTAGCGGCAGATACAGCTGAATATTTAGTGAAAGAATTTGGTCATAATCCAATTCGTGAGGAAAAAGCTGAAGAAATCATTCAAAAAATTAAAGCTTTAAGGTCAGAAAATTTAAAGAATAGACCACCAATAGTTACAGTTATGGGCCATGTTGATCACGGTAAAACTTCTGTTTTAGATGTATTAAGAAGTGCAAATGTTGTATCAGGAGAATTTGGAGGGATTACCCAACATATTGGTGCTTATCAAATTGAAAATAATTCTAATAAGTTAACTTTTATTGATACTCCCGGTCATGCAGCTTTTACAGAAATGAGAGCTAGGGGATCAAAATTAACCGATGTGGTTGTATTAGTTGTTGCCGCTGATGATGGGGTTAAGCCACAAACAGTAGAATCAATTAAACATGCAAAAGCAGCAAATGTACCTATCGTTGTGGCAATAAACAAATGTGATTTACCAGAAGCCGATCCTCAAAAGATTAAAAATCAATTATTAGAACATGAATTAATTGCAGAAGATTTATCAGGTGAAACTTTAATGGTAGAAATATCAGCTAAAACAAAACTTAATTTAGATAAATTAGTTGAAGCTATAATTCTTCAAGCTGAAATTTTAGACTTAAAAACTGATTTTGAGTCAAAAGCTACAGGAATTGTATTAGAGTCAAAAATAGATATTGGAAGAGGTCCGGTTGCAACAATAATTGTTACAACTGGAACTCTTAAGAAAGGAGACTTCTTTGTGAGTGGTTTGAGATGGGGAAAAGTAAGAGCGATTATTAATGATAAAGGAAAAAATATTAATGAAGCTTTACCCTCAACACCGGTGGAGATTTTAGGAATTAATGGAGCTGCAAAATCTGGTGATGATTTTATTGTTCTTGATAATGAGAAAGAGGCAAAGACTTTAAGTGAAAATAGAGCTCAAGAAACTAAAGAAGGTAAAAATCCTCTAACTTTTGCAACACAGGACTCTGCATTTTCAGATAAATCTATTGAAGAATTGAATTTAATTATAAAATCAGATGTTCATGGATCTTCTGAAGCGATAAAGAGTGCAATAAGCCAAATTAAACACAGCGAAGTAAAACCAAAAATAATTCTTGCTGATATTGGTATGGTGACTGAAACAGATGTTTCTTTAGCCAAGGCATCAAATGCAGTACTAATAGCTTTTAATGTCAAACCAAGTAAGGAAGCCAAAAAATTTGCTGAAAATGAGAATATTAAAATTTCGTCTTATAATATTATTTATGAAGTTTTAGATTATGTTAAAAAAAGAATGTCAGGATTATTAACACCAGATATAAAAGAGACTATTACTGGAACTGCACAAATTTTAGAAATTTTTAAAGTTTCTGGTGCAGGAAAAATTGCTGGTTCTAAAGTGACTGAAGGTGAAATAACAAGCGTTTCTGAGGTACGTATCATTAGAGATGGTGCGGTAATTTATACTGGGAAAGTAGGGACATTATTTAGAGAAAAAAATCAGGTAAAACAGGTAAGTAATGGTCAGGAATGTGGAATTACAGTGAAAGATTATATTGATTTTCAAAAAGATGATACAATAGAGGCCTTTAATGTTACATCTACTGAGAGGTCTATAT
Source organism: Pelagibacterales bacterium SAG-MED19 (assembly GCA_014654035.1). Lineage (GTDB taxonomy): Bacteria > Pseudomonadota > Alphaproteobacteria > Pelagibacterales > Pelagibacteraceae > Pelagibacter. The sequence continues at coordinate 98,829 of JACWDQ010000002.1, read as the reverse complement.
AATGGCTGATAGAATAGGAAAACCAATATCGCAGAGACAGCTAAGAGTTGGAGAGATGATTAAACAGTCTTTAAGCATGATTTTCATTAGAAATGAGGCTAAGGTTCCAAAATTAGAAACTAATACAATCACGGTAACTGAAGTGAGAATGAGCCAAGATTTAAAAATTGCAAAGGCATATGTTCTTCCATTAGGTGGAAAAAATGCTGAGGAAATAATACAAATTTTAAAAGATTATTCTTTTTTAATAAGAAAAATTTTATCACAAAAGGTAACTATGAAATTTTTACCAAAATTACTTTTTAGAAAAGATGAATCTTTTGAGTATGCAGAAAAAATAGAAAACTTAATAAAACAAACAAATAAATAAATAGGAAAAAAAATGATCAAAAAGTCAAATGAATTAGCAATACATGACAAAGATACTGGATCTTCAGAAATTCAGATCGCTTTGTTAACTGATAAAATTGAAACTCTTTCAAGCCACATAAAGAAGTTTAAGAAAGATAAACATTCTTCAGTTGGATTATTAAGAGCGGTAAATAGAAGAAAGAAATTGTTGGAATACCTTAAGAAAAATAAAATGGATTCTTATAAAAATGTACTGTCGAAATTGAATTTAAGAAAATAGAAATCAAGATAGATAGAGCGGAATGGAATGGAACGAAACGAACGAAACGAAATGGAAATGAAATGTTTAAAGTATATAAAAAGGAAATAGAAGTAGCAGGAAAAAAAATAAGTTTAGAAACAGGTAAAGTAGCAAGACAGGCAGACGGAGCAATCATCGCTTCATGTGGTGAAACAGTTATTTTAGCAACAGTAGTAGGAGCAAAGAAAGTAAATCCTGATATGGATTATTTTCCATTATCAGTAAACTACCAAGAGAAATATTATGCTGGTGGAAAAATTCCAGGTGGATATTTTAAAAGAGAAGCAAGGCCAACTGAAAGTGAAACATTAATCTCAAGATTAATTGATAGACCAATCAGACCTTTGTTCCCTGATGAATTTAAAAATGAAGTACAGTTGTTACCAACTGTAATTTCATATGACAAAGAAAATCAACCAGATATTTTAGCTATAACGGCCTCATCCGCAGCGCTAGCAATCTCAGGAATGCCGTTTATGGGTCCTGTAGGAGCTTCAAGAGTCGGTTTCGTTGATGGCAAGTACATTCTTAACCCGTCAAAAGCTGAATTAGAAAATTCAAGTTTAGACTTAGTTGTAGCAGGCACAAAAGATGCTGTTCTAATGGTTGAGTCTGAAGCAAACGGTTTGACTGAAGAGGAAATGTTAAATGCAGTTAAATTTGGTCACGAGGGATTTGTTCCAGTTATTAAAATGATAGAGGAACTTGCTAACGAATGTCGAAAACCTGAATGGACTGTTGAGAAAAAAGATTTATCTGAAATTAAGAAAAAACTTGAAGGAACGTTCACTGAAGATCTTAAGAAAGCTTTTGCAACAAGAGACAAGCAAGATAGATCGAATCAAATTTCAGAAATAACTGATAAAGCTAAAAAACTTTATGAAGAAGATGAAAATTACACTGATCTTGATGTAAACAGTCAATTAAAAAATCTTGAAAAATCAATTGTTAGAACAGATATACTTAAAAACAAAAATAGAATTGATGGGAGAGGCTTATCTGATGTGAGGCCAATTTCATGCGAAGTTGGTGTTTTACCAAGAACTCATGGATCAGCTTTATTCACTAGAGGAGAAACCCAAGCTATTGTTGTTGCTACCCTTGGTACCTCTGATGATGAACAAAGACTTGAAAGTTTAGATGGTCAACAAAGAGAACGATTTATGCTTCATTACAATTTCCCTCCTTTTTCAGTGGGTGAAACTGGAAGAATTGGAACTGGAAGAAGAGAAATTGGTCATGGTAAACTAGCATGGAGAGCAATTAATTCGTCATTGCCGTCAAAAGAAGCATTTCCATATACTTTTAGAATAGTGTCAGAAATCACAGAGTCTAATGGCTCGTCTTCAATGGCAACTGTTTGTGGAACATCTTTAGCATTAATGGATGCTGGTGTGCCAATTAAAGAACCGGTTGCAGGTATTGCAATGGGTTTAATTAAAGAAGGAGATGATTTTAGTGTCTTATCAGATATTTTAGGTGATGAAGATCACCTGGGAGACATGGACTTTAAAGTTGCTGGAACTAAAGATGGGATTACTTCACTTCAAATGGATATCAAAATTACTGGTATTACATTTGAAATTATGGAACAAGCATTAAGCCAAGCAAAAGATGGAAGAGTTCATATTTTAGGAGAAATGAATAAAGCATTATCCGCTTCAAGAGATGATGTTGGTAAACACACTCCAAAAATGGAGCAAGTAACTGTTGATAAAAAAGATATTGCTGCTGTAATTGGAAAAGGTGGTGCAACGATTAGAGAGATTGTTGAAAAATCAGGTGCTAAAGTTGATGTAAATGATGAAGGAGTTGTAACAGTTGCCGCTCCAGATGAAGAAGCAAGAAACATTGCTATGCAAATGATTAAAGATATCACTGCGAAAGCTGAATTAAATAAAATTTATTCAGGTAAAGTAATGAAGATTATGGAATTTGGTGCATTTGTTAATTTCTTAGGAAAACAAGATGGACTAGTTCATATCTCAGAACTAGCAGACAAAAGAGTGGCTAAAGTAACTGACGTTGTCAAAGAAGGTGACGAAGTAAAAGTTAAAGTGATTGGTTTCGATAGAGGTAAAGTTAAACTTTCTATGAAACAAGCTGCAGAATAAAAATTAAAACCCACCTCTCCAATTGTTTTTATCATCAAATTGGTCTTTTTCTTTTTTAGAGGTGGGTCTTAATAAATAATAAATAACAAATACTATACAAACTGAAATAATTAATATTTCCATAAGCTAAATTATTTAAGTAATATTTTTTGGATCTGGCATCCCAACTTTATTATATCCAGCATCTACATAGTGAATTTCACCTGTAACACCGTTTGCAAGGTCACTTAGTAGATATAATGCTGAATTTCCAACATCATGGATATCTACATTTCTCTTTAAGAATGAATGGTCTTCATTCCATTTATATAAGAATTTTGCATCTCCAATAGCAGAGGCCGCAAGAGTTTTGATAGGACCTGCACTTATTGCATTTACTCTCATACCTTTAGCACCTAAATCTCTAGCTAAATATTTAACACTTGCTTCAAGAGCTGATTTACAAACACCCATTACGTTATAATTTGGAATGGCTTTAGTAGACTCGTAAGTCAAAGTTAACATACTCCCACCTTCTTTCATTACTTTAGAGGCTTCTTTTGCAACTTCAGTAAATGAAAAACACGAGATTAACATGCTTCTTAAAAAGTTTTCTCGTGTTGTGTTTAAGTATTCACCTGATAATTCTGATTTATCTGAAAATGCTACAGCATGAACTACAAAATCTATTTCACCCCATTGAGATTTAATGTCTTCAAATAATTTGATCACTTCTTCTTTTTTTTCAACATCACAACTGAAAGTGACTTTTGAATTTAATTTTTCAGCCAATGGTATTACTCTTTTCTTAAGAGCATCACCAAGATAAGTAAAAGCAAGTTCTGCTCCAGCTTCGGCAAGTTTTTGCGAAATACCCCAAGCGATAGATCTTTCATTGGCAACACCCATGATTAATCCTTTTTTACCTTTCATCAAACTCATAATTTAAACCTTTTCAAAAATTAAAGCAGCGTTAGTTCCACCGAAACCAAAACTATTTGACATTACAGTATTTAAAGTTGCACCAGTTTCTGTTTTTTCAATTATTGGGAATTTTTTAGCCTCTTCATCTATTTCACTAATATTTGCTGAGCCAGTGATAAAATTATTCTTCATCATTATTAAACAATAGATTGCCTCATGAACTGATGCAGCACCTAATGGATGTCCTGAAAGTGATTTAGTAGAACTAATTTTTGGAATATCATCTCCAAAAGTACTCTTAACAGCTTTCAGTTCAGTAATATCTCCAACCGGAGTGGAAGTTCCATGAGTATTGATATAATCAATTTTATTTTTTGCTGTAGCCATTGCCATTTGCATACATCTAACAGCTCCTTCACCTGATGGCGCTACCATGTCATATCCATCCGAGGTTGCTCCATAACCAGTTAATTCAGCATATATTTTAGCTCCTCTTGCCTTAGCGTGTTCATATTCTTCAAGCACTAAAACTCCACCTCCACCTGCAATTACAAATCCATCTCTAGTTTTGTCATAAGCTCTTGAAGCTGTCCCTGGTGTACTATTATATTTTGATGATAAAGCAGTCATTGCATCAAACATCGCAGTCATTGCCCAATGAATTTCTTCACTACCACCGGCAAATACTACATCTTGTTTTCCCATTTGAATTAATTCCATAGAATTTCCAATACAGTGACCACTTGTTGCACAAGCTGAACTCATTGTGTAATTAGTACCTTTAATCTTAAAAGGAACCGCAAGTGTTGCTGAGGCAGTACTTGCCATTGTTCTTGGAACAATGAAAGGTCCCATTAATTTTGGGGTTTTAGCTCTGGTCTTATCTGCAGCCAAAATTACATTTTCAATAGAGGGTCCACCAGAACCCATAACTATTCCTGTTTTAAAATTACTTACTTCTTTATCTTCTAAACCAGAATCTTTAACAGCTTCTTTCATAGCTATATAATTATAAGCTGAGCCTGAACCCATAAATCTAATTGTTTTTCTATCAACATGATCTTCAAGTTTTATGTTAGGTTTACCATGAACATGACTTTTAAGATTGTGTTCTTTATATTCTTCAGAAAATGAAATTCCTGATTTTGAGTTTAATAGAGACTGATAAACTTCTTCTTGGTTGTTACCTAAACAAGAAACAATTCCCAACCCTGTAACTACTACTCTTCTCATTATTTAAATAATCCTACTTTTAAACTATCGGCTGAATATATTTTTTGATCATCTGCTAAAACTATACCATTAGCAAGGCCTACTGTTGTTCCTCCAGGGGACATAATTTTTTTCATATCAATTTCATATCTAACTAATTTTATATTTTGTAAAACTTCTCCAGTAAATTTTACAGTTCCAACGCCTAAAGCTCTTCCTTTTCCGGGGTTTCCAATCCAACCTAAATAGAAACCCACTAGTTGCCACATAGCATCAAGACCAAGGCACCCAGGCATCACAGGATCTCCTTTGAAGTGGCAATCAAAAAACCATAGGTCTTTTTTAATATCCAATTCAGCTATTACTGAGCCCTTTTTAAAAGTGCCTTTGGTATCATTAATCTCTGTAATTCTATCAAACATGAGCATTGGTGGAAGTGGTAATTTTGCATTACCAGGGCCAAAAAGACCACCATTTCCGCAATTTATAAGCTCATCGTATGAATAGGAGTTTTTTTTCATAAAATAGAACACCCTTAATACTTGATTTTATTAAATTATAATATACATATAGTTTAGAATTATTATAAAAAACGATGATAAAAAACGCTGAATTTATTGATAAATTGAGGTCATCAGGACTTAGACCGACAAAACAAAGACTCAAAATTTGTGAAGTTTTATTTAATAGAGAAAAAACTTTTCACTTTACTATCAACGATCTCGCCAAAAGCATTTCAGACCAGCTCAATGAAAAAATATCTTTAGCAACAGTGTATAATACAGTTCATGCTTTTAAGGATAAAGGTTATCTAAAAGAAATTTCAATAAATAGTGATAAAAGTTATTTCGACACAAATATATCAGATCACCATCATTTTTTTGATGAGGATACAAATCAATTAATTGATTGTGGAAATGATGATATTGGAAAAATAAATATAAAAAATAATATTCCAAGAAAAAAAATTAATTCCATCGAAGTTTTGATTAAAGTTGCGAGTGATAATCAAAATCAAAATTAATATAATAATTTCAATAACTTAAAAACTACATTATAATTATTCTAAACTGTTGACAAGCACTTTAGAATGATTATATTTTAATGATAATTAAGGAGATTAATATGTCATTAAAAGGAACAAAAACTAAAGAAAATCTAGAAGCTGCATTTGCAGGAGAAAGCCAAGCGAATAGAAGATATCTCTACTTTGCTCAAAAAGCAGACATTGAGGGATATAATGATGTTGCATCGGTATTTAGATCAACCGCAGAGGGAGAGACAGGCCACGCGCATGGACATCTTGAGTACTTAGAGGAAGTTGGAGATCCTGCTACAGGTTTACCAATTGGTGAAACTAAAGCTAATTTAGCATCTGCTGTTCAAGGTGAAACACATGAATATACAGACATGTACCCGGGAATGGCAAAAACTGCTAGAGAAGAAGGTTTTGAAGAAATTGCTGATTGGTTTGAAACTTTAGCAAAAGCTGAAAAATCTCACGCTGGAAAATTCCAAAAAACTCTAGAGTCTATTAGTTAATCAATATTATTTAGTGGGTGGAAGCCACCCACTAAAACCCTAAATTTTTAAGATTAAATATGAGTAAAGAAGGTAGTACAGAAGCACCCATTCGTCATCCAATTAATTTTGAACATCCCGATTTTATAAATCCAGAAAAATTAGACTCGGAAATGAGAAGAGTTTTTGACATTTGCCATGGATGTAGAAGATGTTTTAATCTTTGTGACTCATTTCCCAAACTTTTTGATATGATAGATGAGTCGAAAAATGAGGATGTAGAAAGTTTATCAAGCGATCAATTCACACCTGTAGTAGATGCATGTACATTATGTGACATGTGTTTTATGACAAAATGTCCATATGTACCTCCTCATGACTTTGATTTAGATTTTCCACATTTAATGTTAAGATATAGGACCGCACAAAAAAAATTAGGAAAATTACCAGTTATACCCCGTCAATTAGCAGAAATTGATAGAAATTCCAAAATTGGAATAATGTTTTCAAAAATAATTAATTGGGTATCAAATATAAAAAATAAATTATTAAGAAAAATTTTAGAATTAGTTGCTGGAATAGATAAAAGGGTTCAATTGCCAAAATATAACACAGAAACTTTTTCAAATTTTTTTAAAAGAAATAAAGATTTAATAAAATTTGAGACAAAAACAAATTCTAGAAAAGTAGTTATTTACACAACTTGTTTTGTTAATTTTAATAAAAAAAACACAGGTGTTGCAGCTCTGAAAGTTTTAAAAAAAAATGGTGTCGAGGTTCAAGAAGCATATCCAGGTTGTTGTGGAATGCCATTTTTAGAACAAGCAGATTTACCAAAAGTAGTTCAGCAAGCAAAAAAAGTTTCAAATGATTTAGTGGAGTGGGTAAATAAGGGGTATAAAGTAATCACTCTTACAGCTAGCTGTGGATTAATGTTAAAATTTGAATGGCCTTTATTATTACCAGATGACAGCAATATTGAAAAATTATCAAAAAATGTGATGGATATTGACGAATATGTAGTTGATATATCTAAGAATGAAGGACTAGCAGAAGGTCTTCATGAAATTGATGGTGGTGTTACCGTTCATCATGCTTGCCATGCTAGAGCTCAAAATATGGGTATTAAAGCAAGAGACATGTTAAAATTGATACCAAATGCTAAAATAGATGTTGTTGAAAGATGCGCTGGCCATGGAGGAACTTTTGGTGTGATGAAAGATACACACGATTTAGCGATTAAAGTTGGGAGACCAACTGCAAGACAAATAAAAATTAAAAATAATAAGTATATGGCGTCTGACTGCCCTCTCGCAGGTAAGCACTTAAAACAGTTGGAGATTGATACAAATATTAAAAATGATGAGGCAGTACATCCCATCGAATTAATTGCAAAAAGTTATAGACTATGATTATGCCAAAAGAAAAAAGAGAAATTCAAAAAAATGATGTCATGTCTCTAGATATTTATATTAAACAAAGGAAAGAATTGAGAAAAAGTATAGTTGAATTCAAAAAAAATAGAAGAGTTCAACTTGGCCCATATGCAACTTTTTATTTTGAAAGCTATGAAACGATGTTAGCACAAGTTCAAGAGATGCTTTATATAGAAAAAGGTGGTGATGAACAATTAAAGGATGAATTGGTGGCATATAATCCATTAATACCAAATGGAAAAGAATTAGTAGCTACTTTAATGTTTGAAATTGATAATCCAGTATCAAGAGCTACTTTTTTAAGTAAGGTTGGCGGGATAGAAGAAAGAGTTTTCATGAAAATAGACGGGGAAAAAGTAAAAGCTACACCAGAAGGTGATGTTGACAGAACCTCCTCTGAGGGAAAAGCCTCATCTGTTCAATTTATTCATTTTCAATTTACAGAAAATCAAATAGAAAATTTTAAATCGTGCTCAAAGGTAGTTGAACTTGGTATAGATCATGATGAATATTCACATATAACAAAGTTAACAGACGATAATCTGAAATCTTTGTTAGAAGATTTTAATTAATTGAACCCCAAATATTGTCTATTTTAATCCAACCTTTAAATTTTCCAGATTTAATTTTACACCAATCTATTTTACATTTTTGAAGAACTAGAACTCTTCCTTTTTTAATTTTTGCTAAAGGTTTTGAAAAAATTGATGGTTTTTTAAATAAAATTTTGTCTTCAAGGGGAATTACAGAATTTATTGGTTTTAACTGTGACCAATGTATCCAGCCACTGTTATTTTTAAAATCAATGATTCTTCTCCAATTTTCTTTTTTATCAATTTGCTTAATTGGTAAATTAATTTTTTTGTAAATAAATTTTACAGGAGACTCAAAACTTGGGCCATATCTTACATTAACTTTATCTTTTTTTAGCGATAAAAAAATTTCATCAGCACTAGTAATAGAGCTAACCAATAGAATAAAAAAAAAAGTCAAAATTGTCTTTAATATTATTTGCATAGACATTTTTTTCTTTTGTGTAATTTAACTTTTCTAAATTCTAAATTTAGTAAATCGATAATCAAAATAAAACCATTCAAATTTTTTCCTATATTTAAAATTTGTTTTAAAATTTCATTAGCTTGAATGGTTCCAATAATACCGGCCACTGTCCCCAATATACCTTCATATTCACAACTTAAAATATCATCAGAGATTGTATCCTCTTGAAAAAAACATTTTAAACAAGGGCTTTTGATATTCTTAAAGTTAAAAGTAAAAATGTGTCCATCAAATTTACTTATTGCTCCAGTCACTAAAAATTTTTTATATTGTATACAAAAGTCATTTATTAAAAATTTAGTCTCAAAATTATCTGATCCATCAACTACAAAATCGTAATTTTTTATTATTTTTCGTAAATTATTTCTATTTAATCTAACCTTATGAATATTTATTTTAGTTTTTGGATTAATTTTTTTAAGTTTTTTTGAGGCAGAAATAACTTTCGGTTTCTTTAGATCGGTATTGTCATAAAGACTTTGACGATGAATGTTTGATAAATCAACGTTATCTGAGTCTACTATACCTAAATTGCCAACACCTGCCCTTGTTAAAAATTCTGCTACTGGACATCCTAAACCACCCATACCAACAATAAGTACTTTGGCCTGGATAATTTTTTTTTGTCCCAGTATACCAATATTTTTAAGGATAATTTGGCGCGAAAATCTTTCAATTTGATTTCTATTCAATTTTAAATTCATTTACCCGTTGAACCAAAACCATCTTTTCCTCTAATTGTTTCAGGTAAATTATTGGTCTCCTCAAATTCCATTTTTACAATAGGAGCTAATATCATTTGAGCAATTCTATCTCCGTTATTAATAGTAAAAATATTATTTCCATGATTATAAATAATTACTTTAATTTCTCCTCTGTAATCACTATCTATTGTCCCTGGCGTATTTAAAACGCTTATACTGTTTTTTGCTGCTAAACCAGATCTAGGCCTAATTTGAATTTCATAATTTTCGGAAAAAGCTACAGATAACCCTGTTGGAATGAGATATGATCTTTTGGGCTCTATAATCATAGGTTTTTTTAAAAAAGCCATCAGATCCATCCCTGAAGCACCACTTGTTTTGTACGCTGGTAGTTTTACATCTGAATTTAACTTTTTTATTAATACCTTAACCATTAATTAGTTTTAGAAACAATTCTGTCTACAATTTCTTCTGATATCTCTGATTTTCTTTTTAGAAAAAGTTTTTCTTTTTTATCTTGAGAGTTTTTATAATAAATAGTCACTTCGTTAAAATCAGAATTAAATCCCCTATCTTTTTTGGATACATCGTTAGCTATTATCCAATCACAATTTTTATCATTTAATTTAGAGATTGCATTGAAATCTAAATTATTTGTTTCTGCGGCAAAACCTATAACTAATTTTGGTCTCATAGAATTATGATTAGAAACATAGCTTAATATATCTATATTTTTTTCTAAACTGATGGTCAAATTTTCTTGTTTTTTAATTTTATTATCATTTTTTTTATTTACTTTAAAATCAGCAACTGCAGCAGAAAATATTGCTATATCAACAGGTAAATTTTTTTGAGTAGCATTGAACATTTCTTCAGCAGTCTCTACTTCAATAAGTTTTATGTTTTTATCTACATTCAAACTTGTTGGTCCAGATATTAAAGTAGTGTCAAACCCTCTTTTAGATAAAGATTTAGCAATTTCATAACCTTGTTTTCCACTTGATTTGTTAGTTATAAATCTTACAGGGTCAATATATTCATTTGTTGGTCCTGCAGTAACTAATGCTTTAATTTTTTCATTTTTAAATTGATTAGATAAAAAGTTGAAGATTTCATTGTAAATATCTAAAGGCTCTGACATTTTTCCTTCACCATATTCACCACATGCCATATCACCAATTACTGGACCAATAAATTTATAGCCATATTTTTTTAGAGTTTTTAAATTTATTTTAGTTGATTGGTGTTCCCACATTCTAACATTCATTGCAGGAACTAAAAATATTTGTTTGTTAGATGCAAGGATTACAGTAGAAGCCAGATCCTCTGATGAGCCATGGCTCAGCTTTGTAATAGTATTTGCAGTAATAGGTGCAACCACAATTACATCTGCCCATCTGGACAAAGCAATATGATCCATCTCTGACTCATTTTCTATATTAAAAAGATCTTCATAGACTTTACCTTGAGATAATGAAGCAACTGTCAAAGGTGTGATAAATTTCTTTGCGTTTTGAGTTACTATAGTTTTGATTTCAGCATTATTTTTTCTAAATAATCTGATTGTTTCAAGACTCTTATAAGCAGATATTCCACCACAAATAATAAACAAAATTTTTTTGTTTGATAAATCCTTCATTGTCTGAATTAAAATACCAATAGACCAAAAATTACAAGAACTAATATCCCAATAATTGATTGGTTTCTAAAGGCTGTCATTTCTGTTTTTTTTGTATTTAAAGCAGTATAGGAATTTGAGTTCTGAGGTATTTGACCACTAGCTAAAAAAGTAAGTGCTTGATTTGCTTTATCCATTATTTCAGGAAACTCAGGCAATCGCTTTATTACTTCGGATGTATTTTGGAGTGTCTCATTTATTGTTACGATTGGATCTTTTGTTTCTTTTAACCAATTTTCTAAAACAGGTTTAGATGTAGTCCAAATATTTGTATTTGGATTTAATTTTCTAGCTACACCTTCAACAACAACCATTGTTTTTTGTAACATAAGTAATTGAGGTTGGGTTTGCATATTAAATTTTTCAGTAACATCAAACAATTGTTTTAATAATTTTCCACCAGAAATATCTTTCACTTTTTGCCCAAAAATGGGTTCTCCAATTGACCTTAGTGCTTGGGCCAAATCATCTATAGGCACCTCTTTAGGTACAAGACCAGCAACTAAGTGAACTTCAGCAACTTTACGATAATCTCTTTGAATAAAACCAAAAAGAATTTCAGCTAAAAATCTTTTACTTACTTTATCAAGCCTTCCCATTATTCCAAAATCAATTGGCACAATATGACCGTTATGATCTATAAATATATTACCTTGATGCATATCTGCATGAAAAAAACCATCTCTTACTGCATGCCTTAAAAAATTTTGGATAATATCTTCTGCAATTTTAATTGTATCTAAGTTTCTTTTTTTAAGTTCCTCAGTTTCTCTTATTGAAACTCCATCTACCCAATCTAGAGTCATTACATTTTCACTTGTAAAATTCCAATAAATTTGTGGAACCCTAAATCCAATATCATTTTTTGTGTTTTCTGCATATTCATTTGCAGCAGCTGCTTCAAATCTTAAATCCATTTCAAGATTTGTAATTTCTTTTAACAAAAAAACCACTTCAACTAATTTTAATCTTTTTGTTTTTTTAATAAAAGATTCTACTAAAAAAGCAAATAGCATCATTGCATCAATTTCATCATTAAATATTTTTTTTATGTTGGGTCTTAAAATTTTTATAGCCACGTCTTTTATTGTGCCATTATCATTAATTTGTGCTTTATGAACTTGTGCAATAGATGCAGCCGCGACTGGTTCACTTAGATCAATTATAGAATTATAAACCTCTTCGCCTAAATCATTTTTAATTATTTCTTTTGCGTGAATTAATGGAAATGGTGGAAGTTTATCTTGAAGATTTTCAAGTTTTTTTGATAGGTCCTCACCAATTATATCTGGTCTAGTAGCCAAAAATTGTCCAAGTTTTATAAAAGTTGTACCCATAGACTCTAATGAGCTCGATAATCTTTCTCCTTCATCCTTGTTTTTATCCTCTATTTTTTTAGGAGAAAAAGAAAATGATAAAATTTGAAATAAGATTTTGACTGATAATGGGGGTTCTTGAAATTTAGAAATAATATTTAAAACATCTGATTTTGCAACTTTTCGACCAAGCTTGAATAAAGTAATAATTTTTTTTAACATCAAACTTTCCATCCACTATGAATAGAAACTATTCCACCAGATAAATTTCTATAAGCACAATTTTCAAAACCATTCTTTTTCATTAAATCAATTAATTCATCTTGATTTATGAAGTTTTCAATGCTTTTGGTCAGATATTCGTAAGGTGCTCTTTCACCAACAATCAATTTGCCAATTGATGGAATAATTTTTGAATAATTTTTGTAAATAATATCAAGACCAGGGTTTTGTATTTTTGAAAATTCAAGACATAAATAACGACCACCTGGTTTTAGAACACGATATGCTTCACTTAAAGCTTTATTCAAATTTTTAGTATTTCTAAGCCCAAAACTTATAGAATAAAAATCGTATAAATTTTTTGCCACTGGAATTTTTTCTGCTGGTGCAATTATCCAATCTAGGTTTTTAAATTTTTTTAATTTTTCTTTACCTTTATTTATCATACCTTTATTTGGATCAACGCATGTTATTTTTGAATTATTATGAACATGATTTAAATAAAGTTTTGCAATATCTCCTGTGCCACAAGCAACATCAATTAACTTCTTGTTTGATGAAGGATTCATCATATTTAAAAGATTTTTTTTCCATAGACGATGAACACCCAACGACATTAAATCGTTCATTAAATCATACTGATCAAAGACTTGATTAAAAACGTTTTTCACTAGCCCTTTTTTATTTTGTAGATATTGTTGCATAAAAATAAATATATATTGAATATAGTATCAAATGCCAGAATTACCAGAAGTAGAAGTTGTTAGACAGTCATTGCATAAAAAAATTAATAAAAAAAAGGTAAAAAAAGTAATAATCAGAAATAGAAACTTACGATTTCAAATTCCTTTGAATTTTTCCAGCTTTTTTAAAAACAAAACAATTATTAATGTCGATAGATTCTCAAAATATTTAATATTTTATCTGTCAAACAACAGTTGTTGTCTGTTACATTTAGGAATGTCAGGTACTGTACACTTAGTATCAAATAATAAAAAAGATATAATAACGAATACTAGTTTTTATAACTCGCCAATTTTGCCTAAAAAACATAATCATGTAGAAATATTTTTTGATAATTTAAAAATGATTTATAATGATCCAAGAAGGTTTGGATTTTTTCAAATATTTAAAAATCCTGTCTTGTTAAAAAAAAGATTAGCTTATTTAGGTCCTGAACCATTTCATTCAGATTTTAACTTAAGTTACGTTTTATCTTTCTTCAAAAAAAAAGAAAAAAATATAAAAAATTTTTTATTAGATCAAAATTTCGTTTCGGGTATAGGCAATATCTATGCTAGTGAAATATTATTTTTGAGTAAAATTAAACCTGCTAAAAAAGCCTGTTTATTGCAAAAAAAAGAATGTTTACAAATTATATTAAATTCAAAAAAGATACTTTTAAGATCAATAAAGAAAGGAGGTTCCAGCATAAGAGATTTTAAAGATACCTCTGGTAAAGTTGGAAGCTTTCAAACCGATTTCAAAGTTTATGGTAGAGAAGGAAATCTTTGTAAAAGATATAAGTGTAATGGAATAATAAAAAAAAAAATTATTTCTAATAGATCGACTTTTTTTTGCGATTTGTGCCAAAAATAATTGATTATTTCATTGACCGAAATAAATTCTCAAGTTATACCCCTGCGAATATGGCTAATACAAAATCCGCAATTAAAAGAATTAGAAGAATAACTAAACAAACTGCTGTGAATAAGGCTAGAAAAAGCAGATACAAGAATAGTCTGAAAAAGATGAATTTGCTTATCGAAGGCAAAAAGAAAACAGAAGCTTTAAAATTCTTACCCAAGTTGAATTCAGAATTAATGAAAATTGCAAAGACGGGTATAATTAAAAAGCAAAATGCTTCAAGAAACGTTTCAAGAATTACAAAAAAAATAGCATCAATCTAATATCTTATACTCTTAGTTGATTCAACTTAAAGCATACGCTCTATGTATGATTTAATTTTACTTACTCACAATATTTAGATTTAGTAAATAAATAAATATATTTAATTCAATTATAAATTTTAATACAAAAAATTTATTATTAATTATATGTCAAATGTTTTTTTATAAAAATAAAAATAAACACAATCCTAGATTTTATTTTTTTTTAATTATTTAAAATTATTTGTTGCAATAATTTTATTATGGTTCTAACTGAACTTTCCCCGTAAATATGAATAATTCTTTTTCAAATAAAAAAATTAACGATTTAAAGTCTGAAAACTTAGATTGGAATTTAATTCAGTCTGATTTAAAAAATAAATTGGGTGCAGAAATTTATGAAAGTTGGCTTAAAAAAATTGATTTTGTAGAGGAATTTAATAATTATCTTTTATTATCAGTGCCAACAAGATTTATTAGAGACTGGATAACATCAAGATATTTAGACCAGATTTTAAGTGTCATAAAAAATTATAGAAAAGAGATAGTTAGAATAGAATTTAAAATAATTGAACAAAGTTTAAAAAATAAAGAAGATGATATTCAACAATTAGAGACAAGTGAGAATATTTCTTTCATAAAAGACTCTTACTTACAATATAATAGGATTGATCCGAATAAAAAATTTGAAAATTTTATCACTGGATCAAGTAATAAATTAGCTTACGAAGCTTCGTTAAAAGTTTCGGAAAATATTTCACATTATAATCCTCTTTATATTTATGGTGGTGTCGGAATGGGAAAAACACATTTGCTTAATTCTATTGGTATGGAATTAAAAAAAAGTAATAAAGTAATGTTCATATCTGCAGAACGTTTTATGTATCAATTTGTAAAATCAATTAAGTCAAATAATATGGTTAAATTTAAGGAATATTTTAGAAACACAGATATCCTTTTAATAGATGATATACAATTTATGAATGGCAAAGAGGCAATGCAAGAAGAGTTCTTTCATACTTTTAATGCTTTACTTGATAAGGGCTCACAAATAATTGTTTCAGCAGATAGGGCTCCTAATAAACTTTCAAGAATTCAGGAAAGGATTAAATCAAGATTTTCTGGTGGATTAGTTGTAGATATACAAAAACCGGACTTTGAATTAAGAAAAAAAATCGTAGAAAAAAAAACTGAGGAGTTAAATAAATTTTATTCTGATCAAATTAAAATATCTAAAGAAATACAAAATTTTATAAGTATGGAAATCAAAACTAGTGTAAGAGAATTAGTTGGTGCACTTAACAGAATAATATCGTTTTCGAGAATTTATAATAAAATGCCTAATTTAACAGAGGTAAAAGTTGTATTAAAAGATTTATTAAATATTTCAGAAAACAAGGTAACAATTGACTTAATTCAAACTTTAGTTTGTAAATTTTTTAAAATAAGTAAAAACGAAATGCTATCTTCAAGAAGATCTAGATATCTAGTTAGACCGAGACAAACAGCAATTTATTTAACAAAAATACTTACGTCTAAATCATTACCTGAGATTGGACGAGAATTTTCTAATAGGGATCATACTACTATAATTCATTCAGTTAAAACTATTGAAAAACTAAAAGAAAAAGACCAAGAAATGATTGACAACATTAATAAACTTAAAAATCAGATATTGTTTGGTAATAAAGAAAATGAAATTTAACGTAAATCAACAGGATCTCCAAGAAGCCTTAAATTATTGTCAAGGTGTCGTTGAAAAAAGAAGTACTTTACCGATTTTATCCAATATTTTAATGGATGTTAAAGACTCAAAAATTATTCTTACAGCGACTGATTTAGATTTAATTTTTATTCATAAAATAAATAATATTGAAGTATTAGAAGAAGGTAAAACAACAACTCAATTATCGATTATGTACGATATTATAAGAAAATTTTCGTCTGGAAAAAAAATTAATCTTAACTTAACAGAGACTAGTAAATTGCAGGTTGAATCTGAAAAATCAATTTTTAATTTAAATTCTATTGATCCATCAGAATTTCCTTTAACAGAGGAAAATTTTAACAAAAATGAATTTTCACTTAAATCAAAAGAACTTTTAAAACTTTTAAATAAATGTAAATTTTCTGTATCGAATGATGAAACTAGACATTATTTGAGTGGTATTTATTTTCATCAAACAGAAATTGATGATAAAAATTATTTGACAGCTGTGGCTACTGATAGCCATAGAATGTCAATTTCAAAAATTAGACTTGAAAAAAAAATAGATTTTGAGCCAATTATTTTGCCCAAAAAAACTATATTTCAACTTTGCTCTTTACTTGATAATTATGATGGAGAAGTAAAAATTTCTAATATTAAATCAAAAATTAAATTTGAATTAAACAATAGTGTTTTGATTTCAAAATTAATTGATGGAAAATTTCCAAATTATATTCAAGTTATACCAAAAAATAATGAAAAAAAATTGGAAATTGATTTAAAAATGTTTTTGAACTCTGTTGACAGAGTTGCATCTGTTTCTTTGGATAAAAAAGATGGTGTTAAATTTAATTTACAAAAAGATATATTGAATTTGTCTGTAAATAATACAAATAGTGGGGATGGTAAAGAGACTCTTAGCGTAAAATTTGATCATGATTTAGAAATAAGTTTCAATTCAAGATATTTAATTGATGTCGCTTCACAATTAAATGGTGAGAAAATTATAATTTTTTTTAATGACACAGGTTCCCCTGCTTTAATAAAAGACCCAGGCGATTTTGATAGTATTTTTGTAGTAATGCCGATGAAAGGCTAATTTAATAAATTAAGCTCAGAGTAAATATTATTTTCTAAAATTTTTAGAAATTCATCTTTTGAAAGACCAATTGGTATTGGTTTTAAGATTGAAATGGTTATGGTTTTATGACTAGTTTTATTACCTTTTTTTGGCCAAACGTACCCAGAGTTAATTGCAACTGGTTGACATGCAATTTTTAATTCTTCATAAATTCTTGCAACACCTTTTTTGAACGGAGGTCTCTCGTTTGGTAAAACTCTTGTCCCTTGTGGAAAAATTATAAGAGGACGATTTGATTTATTAATAACGTAAGATATTTCCTCAAAAAAGCCTAAATTATTTTTTGTAGTTTTACTTCTTTGGATTGAAATTGATCCAATTTTTTTTAAATACCATCCAAAAATGGGTATAAAAAGTAATTCTTTTTTTAATATAAATACTGGTGAATTAAATATAGTTTGCATGAAGAAAGTTTCAAACATAGATTGATGTGACGCAGCTATAAAGAATTTTTGTTTATTCAAAATATTTTCTTTACCTTTAACAATAATTTTTGTTGATAAGAAAAACTTTAAACAGAATACAGTCCAATACCCCATTAATTTACCTCCAAACAAAACTACTCCCTTAGGCAATAAAAATGCTGGTATAAAAATTAATGAAATAATTATTATTCCAATAAAAAAAAAAATTGAAAATATTAAGTTTTTAATCATTATAATCAAAAGCTATAATAATTCTTTATGCTTTTGTCTTTTTTTTATAATCTTAATTTTTGATCCTTTTACTAATAATTCTATGGGCTTAGTTCTAAGATTATAGTTTGAGCTTAAGGACATGCCGTAGGCACCAACGTCACAGATAACAATAATTTCTTTTTCATTAAGTTTTTGGAATTTTTTTAGTGTTATAAATTTATCAGTACTTTCACAAATAGGTCCCACAAATTCAAGTGTTTTTTTTGATTTTTTATTATTTTTAATAGATGGTAAAGTTTTATGATAAGCTCCGTATAAAGCTGGTCTCATCAAATCATTCATTGCTGCATCTAAAATTATAAAATTTTTTTTTTTAGTTTCTTTAATATAAGTTATTTTCGAAACTAAAATTCCAGTGTTCCCAATTATTGATCTTCCTGGTTCAAATATTATTTTAGATTTATGAGATTTAAGAAATCTTTTAATAGCTAGATTATATTTTTTATAATTAAGTTTTGTTTGATCTTTATTGTAAGGTATGCCCATCCCCCCTCCTAGATCAATAAACTCAAATTCAATATTAGTTTTTTTAATAATCTTACTAATTATTCCAAGCATTTTTTCATACGGTTTATGATTTAAAATTTGACTTCCAATATGTACGCTAAGGCATTTGAGTTTAATATTATTTGAATTTTTACAATAATTTACAAGGTCTAAAAATAATTTACTATCCACACCAAATTTGTTTTCTTCTTTTCCAGTAGAAATTTGACTTAAAGTTTTAGCATCTGTATTGGGGTTTAATCTAATACCAATTTCAACCTTCTTTTTTTTTAATTTTGCAATTCTATTAATCTCAATTATTTCACTTTTAGATTCTGCATTTATTAATAATATTTTTTTATCAATTGCGTAACTTATTTCATTTGAAGTTTTGCCAACTCCAGAAAAAACAATTTTTTTTGGATTAATACCAGCTTTTAAAGCTAACATTAATTCACCGATAGAAACAACATCTGCTCCCAAACCAAATTTCTTAATTTCTCTTATAATATTAATATTTGTGTTTGATTTGATTGCGAAGCATATTAGTGGAGAAAAAGTACTGAAATTTTTTTTGAAATTATGAATATTGTTCTTTAATTGATTGTGAGAATAACAATATGCTGGTGTGCCAAATTTATTAGCAATAGCCTGCACACTAACATTTTCAATTTTAAGTTTATTATTAATGTATTTCATTAAACTTGATTAATAGAATTTGCTTGTATTGAAACTTTTTTTTCAGGGTCTTGATATTTAGGATCCCCTTTTTTTCCACACGAAATTATCATGCAACACAAGATTAAAGCTAAGATAATATTTTTCATCATATTTGTTTTTTATATTTCATTATCATCTTTTTAATATTATCAAAAGATGTTCCGCCATACGACTTTTTTGAATTGACAGAATTCTTTAAATCAAACACTTTTAATACATCATTTGAAATTTTAGGATCAATTTTTTTAAATTCATCTATCGTTAATTCATTAAGATTTTTCTTTTTCTTTTCTGCTAAATTGACGATAGCGGCTGTTTTTTGATATGCTTTTCTAAATGACATTGAATGATTTCTCACAAAATAATCTGCTAAATCAGTTGCAGTAATATAACCAGAATTAGCAAGCTCAATCATTCGTTTTTTATTTGGCGAAATATTTTTGAGAACCTCATCAAATATTTTTAAACAATTTATAAATACATCACTTGATTTAAAAATTATTTCTTTATCATCCTGAAGATCTTTAAAATATGATAATGGCAATCCTTTCAAGATTGTAAGCATTGAAAATAAATTTCCATAAGCAATACCTGATTTTCCTCTTAAATATTCAAGTAGGTCTGGATTTTTCTTTTGAGGCATTATTGAAGAGCCTGTTACAATTTTATTTGATAAATTTATCAAATTAAAGCCATCAGAGTTCCAAATTATAAGTTCTTCAGCTATTCTAGAAATATGCATTGAACATACCGAAACACTATATAAAAAATCAATAACGAAATCTCGATCAGAAACTGTATCTATAGAATTATTTGTTGGCATTTTGAATCCAAGTTTTTTGGTTGTGTAATTCCTATCAATATTAAAAGAAGTTCCTGATAAGGCTGCTACACCTAAAGGATTTTCATTTAAACTATCTAAATTATTTGAAAATCTTTTTTTATCTCTATTAAACATTTCAACATAAGCCATCAAGTAATGAGCAAATGAAATTGGTTGTGCGTTCTTCATATGTGTAAAACCAGGCATAATAGTATCAATATTTTTTTCTGCTAATTTTAATGAATTTTTTATAATTTTATCGATAAGATTATGTATTTCTTTGTTAGTAGATCTTATCCATATTTTAAAGTCTGTGATTACTTGATCATTTCTCGATCTAGCTGTATGAACATATCCTGCTTCTTCACCAATTATTTGAAAAAGTCTATTTTCTATGTTCATATGAATATCTTCATATTTTTTATTAAACTCAAATTTTTTGTTTGATATCTCTTTTTCTATTTTATTAAGTCCAAAAATAATTTTATTTTTAATTTTAAATGAAATTATTTTTTGTTTAAACAACATCTCAACATGAGCTATCGATCCAGCTATATCTTCTTTATAAAGCCTTTTATCAATATCAATTGACCCACCAACCTTTTGAAATTGACTAGAAGTACTATTTTTAATTCTAGTGCCCCATATTGTCTGGTTGTTTTTATTTTTTGTCATGATAATTAATTATACCTTTTAACATGAGATTTTTAATTATATTTATTTTTTTGTTGTCTAATTCAGTTGCTGATGAAACTATTAATATTAAAAATTTAGTTATTAATAAAGAGTTGAAAAAGTATGACAGTATAACGTTTCTAGACGTTAATAATGATCAATTAGATTTAAATAATTATCAAGGAAATTTGATTTTGTTAAATTTTTGGGCAACTTGGTGTACCCCATGTAAAAAGGAAATGCCTTCTTTAGATCTATTAAATACTCATGAGAAATTAGATAATTTGAAAATATTTCCAATTAATGTTGGTCAAGATGACATTGAAAAATCATTTATATTTTTTAAAGAGTTAGGCATTAAAAATTTAAAGATATATTACGACTCACCGTCCACTTTGGCAAAAAAATTTAGATTAAGAGGAATACCAACTTCAATTTTATTTAATAAAGATGGATTAGAATTTGCTAGAATAATTGGTTCAACTGATTTTGAAAATGAAAAATTTATAAATTGGTTAAGTAACTATAATTAATCTTTGAAATAATACGCAAAAATTACAAGTGCAATAATTGCTATAAATTGTAATAAAACTCTTA
The DNA here is from genome assembly GCA_014654035.1 of Pelagibacterales bacterium SAG-MED19. Classification (GTDB taxonomy): domain Bacteria; phylum Pseudomonadota; class Alphaproteobacteria; order Pelagibacterales; family Pelagibacteraceae; genus Pelagibacter. The sequence continues at coordinate 77,275 of JACWDQ010000002.1, read as the reverse complement.
ATTGCATTAGTTTATTCGAATATTTTTTACTTGTTTCCCCACCTTTGAACAGTGTACCAATACCAAGTATAAGAACAAGACCAACACTTATTAATAATATAATTGATATTATTTTTACAAATATTCCAGAAATCATTATTGTATTGTAGGGTGTTTTAAAAAATAAAAAACAAAAATTATTCAGTATGACATTTTGTCTAGACTCAATCATAATAGAACCAGAGGACAATAAGCAAATCAATAGTGCTATTATTTTACTTCATGGTTATGGAGGTGATGGAAAAGACATAAGCATGTTATCAATCAATTGGAAAAGACATTTGCCAAATACAGTATTTATATGTCCGAATGGACACGAAAAATGCTCAATCAATTCATCCGGTTTTCAATGGTTTGATTTAACAAACGATGATCCCATGTATATTTTGGATCAATCGACTAAGGCTGAAAATAAACTAATAAAATTTATTGAGGAAATAAAGAGTCATTACAATTTAGAAAATGATAGGATTTGTTTGTCTGGGTTTAGTCAAGGCTGCATGATGTCTATCAATTTAGGTCTCACCTCTAGTAAAGAATATAATTGTATTGTTGGTTTTTCAGGTAAAATTATTAACCAAGAAAATCTAAAAAAAAGAAAAAAAATTTCGACAAAAACCATCCTAATTCATGGTGACGCTGACCAAGTTGTCTCACCTAATTTTTTGTTAGAGGCAAAAGATTTTCTTATTCGGAATAATGTAGAAATTGAGACACATTTAATTAAAAATTGTGACCATCACATTCCCATTGAAGCATCAAGTATTGCATTAAATTATATTTTAAAAAAAATTTAGTAATTGCTTATTATTGAATTATTTTTTATTCTTGTTAAAATTTGAATATGAATAACTTTCTTGAACAAGATGTATCATTAGAAAAATGCCCAGCATTAGTTTTAAATGCTGACTACAGACCATTAAGCTACTATCCTTTATCGTTATGGTCTTGGCAAGATACTGTAAAATCAGTTTTTTTTAGACAGGGTAATAATTGTTAGCACTTACGATAGAATTGTAAGAAGTCCATCCTTTAATATGCAATTACCAAGTGTTATTGCGTTAAAGGATTACATAGTTCCACAATCAAAACCAAGTTTTACAAGATTTAATGTTTTCCTTAGAGACAAATTTTCATGTCAATATTGTGGAAGTGGTGAGGAGCTTACATTTGATCATTTACTTCCAAGGTCAAAAGGTGGAGAAACTAATTGGGACAATGTGGTTACTGCTTGTTCAGCTTGTAATGTAAGAAAAGGAGGAAAGTTGCTTAAATTATCTGGAATGAAACTTTCACAATTTCCTTTTCAACCTTCAACTGAAGATCTTCATCGTAATGGTAAAAATTTTCCTCCAAACTTTTTACATAAAAGTTGGATGGATTATTTATATTGGGATGTTGAGCTAGAAGCTTAAATGTTAAACCTTTTCAGATATATTAATTGCTATCTTTGAACCAGTTTTAATTATTTTATCCATTATTGAGTAAATTCCTTTCTTAGATGCACCCTTCTCATAAGCAATATCTTTATGATGGAGTTCATCTTCTCTAAATTTAATTATTTTTTTTTTTAAATTTTTTTCGTCAGAGCCTAGTTGATTAATTTGATTTTGATAGTGTTCATCTATTACTTCTTCTACCGAGGCGGTACATAACATTGCTGCTTTTTTACCTAGAAGAGTTGAACCAAAACCTAGCCCGACACCCAACAAATCCCACAAGGGTAAAAATAATGTTGGTTTAATTTTTCTCTTTTTAATCTCTGTTTCAAAAAATTCACAATGTTCTTTCTCATGAACTTTCATTTCTTCAATAACTTTTTTCAAATTTTCATCTTTAACAAAAGTGTTAAGAGCCAATAATTGACCCTCGTAGATTTTGACTGCACCTCTTTCGCCAGCATGATCTACTCTTATAAATTCTTCAATTTTATTTTTTGAACTTTTCATAATTGTTAAAAATTTTGATTAAAAAAATAACTAAAATTAAACTTATAAATATATTAAATGTAGTTAATGAAAATCCAAAAATTCTAAATGTCACATCTTTACAGCTCACAGTCCTAATTTTTAATTGATTAAGTAATTCCTCTTTTGAAAGAATTTCAGATGTTTTTTTAAGTCCACAAACTGCTGATTCTTCAAAAAATCCTTGCTCTATTCCGAAGTGATAAAAAGATAATATAAAAGAGAAGGAAAATATTAAGATTAATAACATTATTATAAATTGTTCATTTTTTCTTAGTAAATAATTTAAAATAATCAGAATTATGCTTAATCCGTAAGGAATTCTTTCTATTAAGCATAAATTACAAGGCTGGTAACCAAGAGCATATTCTATAAAAAAAGCTGAAAAAAATGAAATTAAACTAATTAAGAAAATTATCTTTAAATAAAAATTTATTTTCAGGTTAGGCATGAGATCTTAATAATAAATAAATCATAAATCCAAGTATAACAATTATTATTCCTACAATTGTAAACCATTTAGAACCGTGTTTATCCATGAATTTTGAAAAGAAATCTCCAAACTTGTATGCAAAATAAGAAACTAAAAAAAAACGCAATCCTCTAGAAATTAGGCTTATAAAAATGAAAACTAAAAAATTAAAGCTAATTAAACCACTGGCTATAGTAAAAACTTTATAAGGTAGAGGAGTAAAGCCTGCTAGAAAAAGAATTCCAAGCCAAGCATAAAAGCTCTCACTATTAATCAAATCATTTTTAAGATTTGATAATTTATCCTCATAGCCATAAAAACTCATTATTTGCATCCCAATATCAAAAAAGAAGGCTCCAAGAAAATAACCCAATACACCACCTAAAACTGAAAAAATTGTTGTGATAAAAAATATTTTTATAAAATCAGTCTTTTTAGAGATTACCATCGGTATTACCATTACATCTGGTGGAATAGGAAAAAAGGAACTTTCAATAAAGGAAACTAATGCTAAATAATATTTAGAACTTTTATGTGCAGCTAAAATTAAACATTTTTTATATAGAGTATTAAACATTTTTTGGTTTTAATATAATTTTAGTTCTTATACTATTTAATAAATTATTAAACTATTAAGGGCGAATGGCGGAACTGGTAGACGCGCACGACTCAAAATCGTGTTTCGCAAGAAGTGAGAGTTCGATTCTCTCTTCGCCCACCAAATTATGGAATTAAAAGAGATAAACAGTTTAGTTGAGCTTTTTTTTGAAAAATATAAAGAAAAAAAAGAACTGACAAATCAGCCATTTTTAAAGTGGTTAAAAACTGGTGAAAATGATTTTTTAACATGGGAACAAGTTAGAAATAACATTTTTTTATTTTCTGAATATTTAAGTAAAAGTTTATCTAAAGGGGATAGATGTGTTTTATTATCTGAAAATCGACCAGAGTGGCTTATAGCAGACATAGCAATTATGAATGCAGGTGGAGTAACAGTTCCATTATTCACTACATATTCTGAGAAAGATTACGAGTATATAATTAATGATTGCAGACCGAAGATATGTATAATTTCAAATGATATTCAATTTAAAAAAATAGAAAAATTTATTTCTAGTGAAACAAAAGTAATTTCAATTGAAAATTTTAATCAAAAAATTAAGAGTATAGAAACTATTTTAGAAAAAAATCCTAAAAAAGAAACAATCAATATCTCTGAGAATTTCAATGACAAAATATTAAGAAAAGATTTGGCTTGTATTATTTATACATCAGGGACTACAGGTAATCCCAAAGGAGTAATGCTCAGTCACGGAGGTATCTTATCAAATTGTGAAGGAGCACAAGAAATTTTGGACTCCTTAGTTAAAAATGAAAGACCAGTTTTTTTAACTTGGCTTCCGTTATCTCATTCATATGAACATACTGTTCAATACGTACAAATATCGCTTGGAGCAAAAATTTACTATGCTGAAAGTTTAGAAAAATTATTACCAAATATGGCCGTAGCTAAACCAACTATTATGACAGCCGTGCCAAGATTTTATCAAAATTTATTTAGCAAAATTTCTCTTAATTTCTCAAAACAAAAAGGTTTAAAAAAGAAACTTATAGAAAATACTATTTATCTTGGGACCAAAAACTTGGATGGTAAAGATCTAAATTTTAAGGAAAATATAATCGATTTTTTATGTGAAAAATTAGTAAGAAAAAAAATTAAAAATCAGTTTGGAGGTAAACTAAAAGCATTTGTATCAGGAGGAGGTGCCTTAGATCAAAAAATAGGTGAATTTTTGAACTCTATAGGACTGCCAACATTACAAGGTTATGGATTAACTGAAACCTCCCCCGTTGTGAGTTGCAATATTCCAGGGAAAATTAAAATCGAGACTGTTGGCCCACCTTTTAAAACCAATAAAGTAAAAATTGCTGAGGATGGTGAAATTTTGGTTAAGGGTGAAAATGTTATGCTTGGATATTGGAATATGAAAAAAGAAACTGATGATATTATTAAAGATGGTTGGTTACATACTGGAGACATTGGTGAATTTACCAGTGATGGAAATCTTAAAATAACTGATAGAAAAAAAGAAATAATAGTTAATTTAGGTGGTGATAACATTTCACCATCAAAAATTGAAAATTTATTATGTCTTAATGAAAAAATTAAGCAAAGTTTTGTTTATGGAGACAAAAAAACTTATTTAGTTGCATTAATTGTTAGTGAAAATGAAGAAAATAAAAAAGAAATTGAATTTTATTTGGAAAATTTAAATAAAAACTTATCATTAGTTGAAAAAGTTAAAAAATTTAAATTAATTAAAGAAGAATTTACAATTGAAAATGGAATGTTAACACCAACATTAAAACTAAAAAGAAAAAAAATTTTAGAAAAATATAAAGAAGATTTAGAAAAACTTTATTAATTTAGTAAAATATTTGGTTATAAAGCGCATAAACATTAACTTTTTTACACTTACAAATTAAAAAAACTTTATTTTATTTTTAATTTTTTTTTAAAAATTTTAACTTTAATTAAAGAATTGACATTACTTGTATAAAAAAATAAAAATAAGTTAATAGCGAATCATTTTGATTCGTTTAACTAAAAAGGGAGCTAAAGATGCCTAAGAGAAGAAAAAAAGCAAAGAAGGCTAAGAAAAAAGCTAAGAAAAAAGCTAAAAAAAGAAGAAGAAGATAATAACTTAGTATTCTTTATTAAAAACGCTTCTCATAACGATTTTCGTGTGAGAGGCGTTTTTTTTTATAAAGCTTCTTCATTTTCAGAAACAGATTCTTCATCAGAAATTTCCGATTGAGTTGTTGAGGCTTTATCCGGTGTAGTAGATGGTTTATCAGGTTGTACTGCAATATTTCTTTTAAGAGCTTTATCTAACTTTTTTTGGGTATCTTCTAAAGAAAGATTTAGAACAATTTGAAATTCTGACAGAATTCTTTCATAGGCTTTTTCAAAAAGTTGTCTTTCACTGTAAGATTGGTCAACCATTAGGTCATCTCCTTTATTCAAATCTCGCACTACTTCAGCTAGTTCATAAATTTTTCCAGATGATATTTTTGCTTCGTATTCTTGGGCTCTTCTGCTCCACATAGATTTTTTAATTTTAGGTTTGCTTTTTAAAATTGAAACACATTTATTGATTTGATTTATTGTAGCTAAAGGTCGTAGATGGGATTGTTTGTTTACTGGGACCATACCATTTGCTTTATCTTTTTCAAACTTGATAATATAAGTCTCTACATCAATGCCACCAATATTAATTTTCTTGAATTCTGTGATTTGTCCTACCCCATGTTTTGGGTAATTTACATAATCCTTTATTTTATATTCTCTCTTTTCAGTTTCTTGTTTTTTTACTTTTTTAATTTCTGGTTTTGATTCATTGCTTTTTGGAATTCTTAAATTGTCATTTGATTTAATTTCTACTTTACTATCTTTTTTTTTAGATAATTTAAGGGAAGTTTTTTTTACTTTCTTAACTTCATTTTTTGACTTTATTTTTTTCTTTTTTTTAATTTTGGTAGTTTTTTGTTTTTTTGTTTTTTTTGGAGATACTTTTTTTTTAAAGGTTTTCTTTAAAATATTTTTTAAATTTATCTTTCTCATCTCTATATTTTTCTTGATCCGAAGGAGGATCTTTTTTTTCACTTATGTTAGGCCAGATTTCTGAATATTGTTTATTTATTTCTAACCATTTTTCGCTACCAGTTTCAGTATCAGCAACGATGGCGTCAACTGGACATTCTGGTTCACAAACGCCACAATCTATACACTCATCCGGTTTAATTACAAGCATATTTTTTCCCTCATAAAAACAATCAACGGGGCAAACTTCAACGCAATCCATAAGTTTGCACTTAATACATTTTTCATTAACTATATAAGTCATTATAAATTTTGATTTTTAATTTTTTCTTTAATATTACCCATTATTTTATTGTCAATGTATAACAATCCTGCAAGTCTTCGCATTAAACTTGTTTCATACATGTCTGCCTCATTATTTGAGTAGATTATTTGCCACAGTGTTTCGACTACTAAAATTTTTTTTTTTTCACTCATTTTTTTTACTTCTCTCGTAAACTCTAAAATTTGATTACTATCGTTTTCGATTGTTTTACCTTTTTCAATTATAATCTTTATGTTTTGATTATTTGCTCCAATTTTGAGAATAGCTAGTTCAATTATTTTTTCTTCTTTTTCAGTAAAATTTTGATCAATTTTTGCTGCATGTATTAGCAAAGCCGCAACTTTAGATAAATCATCTATTTCATTTTTATTTTTATTTTCTTTAAAAAACATGATTTAATCAAAATTTATGTTTTTTAAAACACCAAAAGGACTTTCTTTCACTGTTTTTTTATTATCTTTTTTAATATTTCTTTTTGGTACATATTTAAAAAATACCTCAGTATTTTTTTCTATTACTTTATAATCCATATTTTTGAGAAGTTCTTTAAAGTTATCTTTACTACAACCTAATAAATTTAACATTTCTGGGATCATTTTAATTTCTTTATCTTTTTCTGTATTTGAATTAATTATTTGCATAAATAATCTTTCTAAAATATCAATCCTTACATATAAGTTATTAAATTTTTCAAATCCACAAAGTAACATAAAGTTTTTATTTTTATGATCTTTACTATCTATAAAATTTAAACCAAAAGTTGGTGGTTTTAAATCAAAGTATTTTTGATTGTAATTTTTCCAAAGTAATGTTCTAAGTGAAACAGCTTCGGGTTTGATCAATCTGTGTAAGAATATGTGATATCTACCAAATTTCACTCCAAGATCTCTAAGAATTTTTCTTTCATTTTGTCCTAAATTTTTTAGGTATTCAAAAACATTTATTCTTTTTAAAACACCATTATTTTCATAGAGTTGATACGCAAGTGCTTTAATTGATGAGTTTTTATCTTTTAAATTTTTTAATTCTACTAGACTTTCAAGAACTGTATTTATTTTATTTTTTAACCATTCTCCCAGAAAGTTAATTAATTTTTTTCTATGAGTTTGTTCTAAAATATCGTCGACTAATAATTCTATATTAGGGTTTAAATAGTCCTTACCTGAGTTTAATTTAGCTATTGATGATTTATTCCAATAAATTTTGAAATCATCTTGTAGTTCAATTAAACCAGTCTCAATTATTGTTTGTGTTCTTTTTTCAAGTTCTGGACCAACTGTTTGTCTAGCAGCTTTTTTAAGAGATTTTATATCAGTTTCTAATGCTCCTTTTTTTAAATCAAGTTCTAATTTTAAACCATTAATTTTACCAATAAACTGATTATCAATCATTACTTCGTTATTTTCTAAAATTTTTGTGTCAAAATCCATGTCTTGTTTCAAACCCCTAGCGAGAACACTTGCTCGTTTATCAATAAAAGTTTTAGTAAGTTCTTCATGGAGTCGGTCTGAAAGTTTATCCTCTAATAATTTTGTTTTTTCAATCCAATAATTCTGATTTTCTATCCAATTATTTTTATTAGAAACATAAGACCAAGTTCTTACATTTGCAATTCTATTTGACAAAGAATCTACATTTCCATCTAATTTGTCAAGTTTCATAAGTTGCAGCCGCATATAATCATCAGTAATTTTACCTTTTTCACTGTTTAAATATTTAAAAACATTTGCAATTACATCATAATGATTTCCATAAGTTTTTTTTACAAAATCTGGTATCTGACAACACTCCCATAAAAGACTTAATTTGTTTTTATCAAATTCAATATTTTCTAAATTCTTATCTCGTAAAAAAAATTTTAAAGCTTTTTCATCCTCACATTCGTGTATTTTTCTAAGCCATTTTCTATCAGGCTTTTCATCCAATGACTTTAAAAGTGCAGGCGGATTATTAAAATTTAAATTGGAATTTCTCCAAAATAAAGATTGAATTTCTTCAAATTTATGACCTTCTAAAAGTTCCACTTCTTCTGCATTAATATCTTTACACTCTCCGGTAACTCCAAAACTACCATCATTTAGATATCTACCTGCTCTCCCTGCAATTTGCCCTATTTCAGATAAATTCAATTTTCTTAATTTTTTTCCATCAAACTTTTTTAAATTAGAAAAATAGACATGATCAAGATCCATATTTATACCCATCCCAATAGCATCAGTAGCAACTAAAAAATCAACATCACCTGATTGATATAATTCAACTTGTGCATTTCTTGTTTTTGGACTTAGTGATCCCATTACAATCGCAGCACCTCCTTTTTGTCTCCTAATTAATTCTGCGATTGCATAAACTTCCTCTGCAGAAAATGCTATAATTGCAGTTTTTCTGTTAATTCTTGAAATTTTTTTATGCCCAGCATAAGTCAATTTTGATAATCTATTTCTGTTTATAAATTCCAAATCTTCATCTAATTTTAATATGATATTTTTAATTGTGTTAGATCCCATTAGCATAGTTAATCTGGAACCTCTCATATTTAACAACCTGTCAGTAAATATATGACCACGTTCGTGATCTGCACACATTTGTATTTCATCAACACCAACAAATTCCAAGTTTTTGTCAATTGGCATAGACTCAACAGTACAAAGATAATACTTTGCATTGGTAGGTATGATTTTTTCCTCTCCAGTAATTAAGGCAACTTTATCAACACTAGTTTCTTTTATTACTTTATCATAAACTTCACGTGCTAATAATCTGAGAGGAAAGCCAATCATGCCACTATCAAATGACAACATTGTTTCTATAGCTAAATGCGTTTTACCGGTGTTTGTTGGCCCGAGAACTGCTGTAATTTTATTTTTAGTCATTTCTATCTTTGGTATACTTTTATTTTTATCTACCAGATGTAGTTAGTGCTAAAGAACAAAAATAGACTAAAACATGACCGAATCGGAGGATAAAAAGTTCTCATTTTACTAGTTATTAAATTTACATTAGCATAATAAGAATAATTTCTATAACTTTAATTATAATGAATAGTATTAACCACCTGGACCTAAATCGGAAGGTTTAACTTTTAAAATTTTCCAAACTCCTGATGCAGAAGTAATAATTTTATCATTACATCTTAATTCACAAAATAAAAATACAAGTGTTTTAGTTTTTTTTAAAATTTTTACATTTCCAATAATTTCATCATTAACTTTCGATGCACCTATGAATTTAAGGTCTAAAGAAATAGTGACACAAGGAGCATTTTCTGCTGATCTATGTGCAGCTGTGCCAGCTCCAGCATCTATTAGAGCTGATAAATATCCACCATGTGTAATTCCAGCAGCATTTAAATGATTTTCATTAATTTTCGATTTAAATTCATACTCATTTTCTGAAATATTTCTAAAAAAAACACCACCATTGTGTTTCATGAAACCTGGTTTTAAACTTATTTGTTCAAATTCTTTAGTCATATTTTTTTATAATATAAAAGTCAAAATTAGCAAAATTATAAAAATTATAATAAAAAAATATATCACAGACATTTGTAAAGATGATTTTAATAGCCATTTAAACATAAAATTCCTATTATGGTGCGCCTGCTAGGAGTCGAACCCAGAACCTCCTGGTCCGTAGCCAAGCGCTCTATCCAATTGAGCTACAGACGCATTTTAATTTTATTTAATTATAATATATTAATTTTTAGTATATTTTTACTATAAGACAAATGTAAAATTTATGACCAATAAATCGAAAGAAGTAGTCATTGTAGGAGCAGTAAGAACACCTATAGGTAGCTATGAAGGCTCTCTCAAACAGTTGAAAGCTGATCAGCTTGGATCAATAGTTATAAAAGAAGTTTTGAAAAAATCAAAATTTAGCAAAGATGAAATTGATGAGGTTATTATGGGTCAGGTATTAACTGCTGGCGCAGGTCAAAATCCAGCAAGACAAGCTGCTGTAAATGCTGGTATACCAATTTCAAAACCAGCTCATATAGTTAATCAAGTTTGTGGATCTGGACTTAGAGCAGTAATATCTGGCTATCAATCAATTAAATTAGGGGAGTCGGTAAATATAATTTCTGGGGGCCAAGAAAATATGTCTATATCTCCACACTCAATTTTTTATCGTGATGGGAAAAAAATTTCAGAAGACAAATTATCAGATACAATGATTAATGACGGATTAATAGATGCATTCAATAATTATCACATGGGTGTAACAGCAGAAAATGTTGCTAAAAAATTTGACATTTCCAGAAAAGATCAAGATGAATTTGCTCTAAATTCTCAAAAAAAAGCAGAAGTAGCTTCTTTACAGAATAAATTTTATGATGAGTTAATAAAAATAGATCAAGATGGTAATATCTTAGACAAAGATGAACATCCAAGAGCAGGTCTACAGTTAGCAGATTTAAAAAAATTAAAAGCGGTTTTCAGAGAAAATGGAACAGTTACACCAGGAAATTCTTCAGGAATAAATGATGGGGCAGCAGCTTTATTATTAACCACTTTAGAAGAGGCTAAAAAAAAATCCATCAAACCATTAGTAAAAATAGTGTCTTGGGCTTCAGTTGGAATAGATCCTGCTTTAATGGGATTGGGACCCATAGAGGCTGTACGTGAAGCAATTAAAAAAGCAAAATGGAATTTAGAGGAAATTGATTTATTTGAAATAAATGAAGCTTTTGCAGCTCAAAGTATTGCAGTAATTCGTGAACTTGGTGTTGATCAAAATAAAGTAAATGTCAACGGTGGAGCTATTGCTCTTGGTCATCCAATTGGGGCTTCTGGAGCAAGGATATTAGTTACCTTGATTCATGAAATGAAAAGACAAAATAAAAATAAAGGCTGTGCAACACTTTGTATTGGTGGTGGTATGGGTATAGCTTTATGTGTTGAGAGAGTTTAGGAATTAATTTTTCCGTATTTCTCTTCTAGTAAAATTTTTTGTATCCACGTTTTGGCGTCTATATATGAGCTAACCTTTGGTTGAATTAGTGCATTTAATAACTTTTTAATCATTTTTGAAGCATGCCCTCAAAGAGTGTCTAAAAATTGGACAGAATGTGTTAGAATTTGAAAATAAGTGAAATTTTATAGTGTATAAGACTTAAAAATAATGACAGAAAAATTATTAGTTCCTGACATTGGAGATTTTGAAAATGTAGAAGTAATTGAACTTCTAGTTAAAGAAGGACAGGAAATTAAAAAAAATGATCCAGTTGTTACAATAGAAAGCGATAAGTCTAGCGTAGAAATACCATCAACTTTTTCAGGCAAAATAGAATCTATAAAAGTAAAAGTCGGAGACAAAGTTTCAAAGGGAGACTTAATACTTAATATATCAAATTCTAATCATCCACCCTCTGTTTCTAAAGTAATTCCAAAAGATACTGAGAATTTAATACAGGAAGCAGAAAATGCATTGAAAAAAAATCAAGAACAAAAACCACAAATAAAAAAAAAGGAAATTTCTACAATTCAAGTTGTAAAAGAGGGAGATTTAGATCCTTTAGAGACCAGTGAATGGATTGAGTCTTTGTCAGCAGTGATTGAAAAAGATGGCAATCAAAGAGCTCATTATTTAATAAAAGAGTTGATTAATAAAGCCTATATGGAGGGTGCTAATATTCCTTACACTCAAAGCACTCCTTATATAAATACAATTCCAGTAAATGAAGAAAAAAAATCAAGTGGAGATCAGAATATAGAGAGAAGAATTAGATCATTAATTAGATGGAATGCTGCTGCAATGGTTGTAAGAGCTAACAAAAAATTCCCTGAACTTGGAGGCCACATTGGAACATTTGCATCTGCAGCAACACTATATGATGTAGGAATGAATCATTTTTGGAGAGCTAAGAACAATAAGTTCGGAGGGGATTTGATTTATTTTCAAGGACACAGTGCTCCTGGAATGTATGCAAGGGCGTTTCTTGAGGGAAGGCTTAACGAAAAACAGTTAGATAGTTTTAGACAAGAAGTAAATCCAGGTGGTTTATCTTCTTATCCGCACCCGTGGTTGATGCCAAACTTTTGGCAATTCCCAACTGTATCTATGGGATTAGGACCAATGTTAGCAATATATCAAGCAAGATATATGAAATATTTAATTAACAGAGGTTTAATCAAGGATGAAGGTAGAAAAGTTTGGGCTTTTTTAGGAGATGGAGAGATGGATGAGCCTGAGTCCTTAGGTGCAATAGGTTTAGCTGCTAGAGAGAATCTCGATAATTTAATTTTCGTAGTTAATTGTAATCTTCAAAGATTAGATGGACCTGTTCGTGGTAATGGTAAAATCATACAAGAGTTAGAAGGAATATTTAGAGGTGCTGGATGGAATGTAATTAAAGTAATTTGGGGATCTTATTGGGACTCCTTGTTAGCCAATGATAAAACAGGCCATCTTATCAAAACTATGAATGAAACGGTAGATGGCGAATATCAAGCGATGAAAGCGAGAGATGGTGCTTATGTTAGGGAAAAATTTTTTGGAAAATATCCAGAAACAAAAGATTTAGTTTCAAGCCTATCCGATAAAGATATTTGGAGACTGAATAGAGGTGGTCATGATCCTCATAAAGTTTTTGCAGCTTATGATAAAGCTACAAAAAAAACTGGTAGTCCGACAGTTGTAATTGCAAAAACTATAAAAGGCTATGGCATGGGTAAAAGTGGCGAAAGCGTTAACACCACACATCAAACTAAAAAATTAGATATAGATGATTTAATGTATTATAGGGATAGGTTTGATGTTCCCTTAACTGATAAACAGGTAAAAAACATTGAGTATTACAAACCTGATCAAAATTCTCCAGAGATTAAATATATTAAAGAAAAAAGACTTAAACTTGGGGGCTATATTCCAGAAAGAACTACTTATGCAAAACCTATAAAAGCTCCACCCAAAGATATTTTTGATAATATGAAAGTCTCAACTGGCTCTAAAGAAATGTCTACAACAATGGCACTGGTTAGGATGCTGACAAATTTATTAAGAGATAAAAACGTTGCGCCCAGATTAGTTCCTATTATTCCAGACGAAGCTAGAACGTTTGGTATGGAAGGTTTTTTTCAAAAGATTGGTATATACGCTCATGAAGGACAAAAATATGAACCTGAAGACTCTGAACAATTGAGTTCTTACAGAGAAGATAAAAGTGGGCAAGTTTTAGAAGAAGGAATAAACGAAGCAGGAGCAATGTCTTCTTGGATAGCTGCAGGAACTTCATACACAAATCATGATATTGAAATGATACCAATTTATCTTTTTTATTCTATGTTTGGTTTTCAAAGGGTAGGTGATTTTGCTTGGGCAGGTGCAGATAGTCAATCTAGGGGATTTTTAATAGGTGCTACAGCTGGAAGAACAACACTTGCAGGTGAAGGTTTACAGCATCAGGATGGTCATAGTCATCTTTTAGCGTCTACAATACCGAATTGTGTTTCCTATGACCCAACGTTTCATTATGAACTTGCAGTTATTTTTAGAGAAGGATTAAGACGAATGCATGAAAAAAAAGAAAATATTTTTTATTATATTACAACTATGAACGAAAATTACCCACATCCTGCAATTCTAAAAGATAAATCATGTGAAGAAGGTATTTTAAAAGGCATGTACAAGATAAGAGAATTTAATAAAAATAAAAAAACTAAAATTCAATTTTTAGGCTCAGGAACAATTCTAAGAGAAATGATAGCAGGAGCGGAGATTTTACAAAATGAGTACCAAATAGATAGTGAAGTTTGGAGTGTAACTAGTTTTAACGAACTTAGAAGGGATGGTTTAGAGGTTGAAAGATTTAATCTTTTAAATCCAGATAAAGAACCCAAAAAATCTTATGTTGAAAAATGTTTAGGTAAAACCGAAGGACCAATATTAGCGGCCTCTGATTATATGAGAATGAATTCAGATCAAATTAGACCATATATAAACAAAAGTTTTTATTCTCTAGGAACGGATGGTTTTGGGAGAAGTGATACGAGAAAGAATTTAAGAAAATTTTTTGAAGTTGATAAAGAACATATTGTTGCATATGGGTTGAGTGTTCTGGCTAAAGAACAACTTGTAGCTTCTAAATATGCAAAAGACGCTATCAAAAAGTACAAAATTGACACAAATAAACCAATGCCAACAAAGTTATAATGTCTGTAACTGAAATAAAAGTACCTAATATTGGAGATTTTAAAGATGTTGAGGTGATAGAGGTTTTGGTTTCGGAAGGTCAAACGTTAAAAAAAAATGATCCTCTAATAACAATAGAGAGTGATAAATCTAGTGTAGAAATCCCATCAAATTTTGATGGTAAAATTAAAACATTAAAAATCAAAGTTGGCGATAAAGTTTCTGAGGGTGACTTAATATTAATTTTAGAAAACACTTCAATAGCACAAGAAAAAGTTCAAAAAGAACCAATAATTGAAAAGGAGTTTAAAAAAATTAAGGTAATAACACCGGAAGTCCAGCTAACTGCAACCGATCAAAATAAAACCAGTGATACCTCATCTGCAAGCCCGAAAGTCCGAAAATTCGCACGAGAGCTTGGTGTAGATATTAATCAAGTTAGGGGCAGTGAACGAAAAGGTAGAGTTATTGAAAGTGATATAAAGTTATTTGTAGCATCAAAATCAAAAAATATATCAATTAATGAAAATAAAAATAATGAAAAAATAAAACAAGAATATTTGCACTCTGAATTTGGAGAAGTAGAAACTAAAGACTTACCGAGAGTAAAAAAATTATCATCAAAATATTTGATGAATTCTTGGACTAATATTCCTCATGTTACTAATCATGATGAAGCAGACATTACAGAGCTAGAGGAATTTAGAACATCGCTAACTGACATATATACTGGAGAAAAGAAAAAAATTACACCTTTAGCTTTTATTGTTAAGGCTCTAACCGCATCATTAAAAAAGTTTCCAAATTTTAATAGCTCCATTGATGAAATAGAAGATGGGAAAATGACTGTTAAAAAATATTATCACATAGGCATTGCAGTCGACACACCTCATGGCTTGATGGTACCAAAATTAAGAAATGCAGATAATAAAAATATTTCTTTAATAGGGGAAGAGCTAAAAAAATTAAGTAATGAATGTAGAAATTTAAAAATTGATAAAAAAGAATTATTTGGTGGTTCAATGACAATCACAAGCCTTGGTGGAATTGGAGGTTCATTTTTTACACCAATTATTAATTATCCTGAAGTTGCCATCTTGGGTGTTGGTAAGTCTGAAAAAAAACAAGTTCATATTGATGGTAAATTTGTAACACGAATAATGTTACCACTCTCTTTGTCTTATGATCATAGAATAATTGACGGAGCAGAAGCAGCACGTTTTAATAATGAATTAAAAAAAAATTTAGGTAAAAACTTTGCCTATAAGTTAGCTATCTAAAAATTATGTCAAAAACCATTTCATTATTAAGTGCTTTATTATGCACTTTTATTTGGGGAACTACCTTTATTGCCCAAGATACTGGAATGGATGAAATTGGACCCTTTACGTTCAATGCAGTGAGATTTTTTGTAGGATTTTTGGCAATAGCACCTTTAGTTATTTTGTTTGAGATAAAGAAATTTAAATCAGAATTTAGATTAGATTTTAAAACATTTGTCATACTCTCACTTTTAATTGGTCTATCTCTCTTTTTAGGATCTGCCTTACAACAAGTTGCTTTATTATACACAGATGTAGCTAATGCAGCGTTCTTTACTATTTTTTATGTTCCTATGGTCCCAATTATTATTTTTTTATTTAAAAGAAAATCTATTCATTGGAGTGTATGGCCATCAGTAATATTATGTTTAATAGGTGGTTATTTATTAACAAATTTTTATGATGCAACGGTAAGACTTGGCGATACTCTTGTAGTGTTTGGAGCTTTATTTTGGAGCACTCATATAATCTTTACCGGCATTATTGTTACTAAATATAATTTGCCGCTTACACTAGGAGCAGTCCAAACATTAATCGTGGCCGTATCCTCTTTTTTTGTAGGTTTTATTTACGAGGAGTTTATCTTTGAAAATATTTTGAAGGAGATTGACTCAATTTTGTATGCAGGTATTTTTTCAGGTGGTTTTGCTTTTGTATTACAAATTTATGCTCAAAAGAATATATCTCCTGCTCCGGCTGCTATTATTTTTTCCTTAGAGGGTGTATTTGCAACTATTGCTGCTTGGTTTTTACTTGATCAAATTCTTGGTATAAATAATTTATTAGGCTGCTTTTTTATTTTGTGTGGTGTCTTGTTATCACAATTATTACCTTTAATTAAAAAAACTATCTAAAAATAAATTATTGCAAATAAGATTAAAGATATAACTATTCTATAAGTAACAAAAATATTTAAAGAAAATTTATTTAGATAATTTAAGAAAAATTTAACTGTAACATATGAAAATAAAAAGGATAATATTACAGCAATTATAATTAAATAATTTAGTTCTATTGGTTCATTAAATGCATCTTTAAGTCCTAGAAAACTTGCACCTGCTAATGCAGGTATGGAAAGTAAAAATGAAATTTTTCCTGAATCCACTCTGTTAAAATTTAAAAATCTAGCTGCTGTCATTGTAATTCCTGCCCTACTTACACCAGGTATCAAAGCAAGAATTTGAAATAATCCAATGAATATAATTGATTTTATATTTAAATTGGTGGAAATATTTTGATCAGCTTTTCTTTGATCAGAAAAATATAAAATGATACCAAAAAATAACGTTGTCCAAGCTATAACTTTTATATTTCTTAAAAGATGTATAAATTCAGTTGTATGTAATATGTAACCGAAAATAACAAGTGGTATTGAGCCGACTATAATTAAGTTCAATAATTTTTGATTATTTTTTAGATTAAATAAATCTTTTCTAAAAAAAAATATTATTGCTAACAAAGAGCCTAAATGTAAGCTTATATCTATTAATAATGAGCTTGTTTTTAAATCATATAAATTAGAGACTAAAATTAAATGTGCAGATGAACTTATAGGTAAAAACTCTGATATTCCTTGAATCGCAGATAAAATAAGGATTTCTATAAAATCTTGAAACATATAAGTGTCGTAACTTAAAAAATATCCTTTTAAAACAATTCCATTTAATCATAATAGATATGCAAAAATCAAAATTACTATATTTTAAGGTAATTTTATTAAAATATAGGTAATAAGTATTGACCTAAATAATTCTTTTACTAATAAAAACAATGTATATTTTATCCTGATTCAAAAAAAAAATGACTGATAAAATGCTTAAATTTGTAAAAATAGGTCAACAGACTCCACCTAAAAGAAATGTTGGGAATAGAAAAGAAGATTTTAATGAAATTTACGATGATTTTATTAAACAAGGTGCACAGGACCAATCTAGCAGATGCTCTCAATGTGGAGTGCCTTTCTGCCAAGTCCATTGTCCTTTAAGTAATAATATTCCAGATTGGCTAAAATTAACTGCAGAAGGCAGGCTTAAAGAAGCTTATGAATTATCTCAGAGTACAAACAATATGCCTGAGGTATGTGGAAGAATATGTCCACAAGACCGCCTTTGTGAAGGAAATTGTGTTATTGAACAATCGGGTTATGGAACGGTAACTATTGGTTCTGTAGAAAAATATATAACAGATAATGCTTGGGAAAAAGGGTGGGTAAAACCAATTGACGTAAAATTTGAAAAAGACCAAAGTGTTGGAATAATTGGAGCTGGACCAGCAGGATTAGCAGCAGCAGAACAATTAAGAAAAAATGGATACAAAATTACAGTTTATGATCGTTACGACCGTGCAGGTGGTTTGTTAATTTATGGTATTCCAAATTTTAAATTAGAAAAACACGTTGTTCAAAGAAGAACAAAGCTTTTAAAAGACGGAGGGATAGAATTTGTTCAAAATTTCGAAGTTGGTAAAGATGCAACTTTAGATCAGTTGAGAAAAAAACATGATGCAATTTTGATTGCTACAGGAGTTTATAAACCTAGAGAAATAGAATTACCTGGAAATGATTTGGAAAATATTTTTCCAGCTATGGAATTTTTGACAGCTTCAAACAGAAAAGGCTTAGGAGACAAGGTTAAGTTATTTGATAAAGGTATATTAAATGCTGAAGGAAAAGATATTGTTGTCATTGGTGGTGGTGATACTGCTATGGATTGTGTTAGAACTTCAGTAAGGCAAAAAGCAAAATCAGTTAAATGTCTTTACAGAAGAGATAAAGAAAATATGCCTGGATCAGCTCGAGAAGTAGCTAACGCGGAAGAGGAAGGTGTTGAATTCGTATGGCTGTCAAGCCCTAAAGAGCTTAAAGGTACAAATAAAATTGAAAATTTAATTGTAGATCAAATTCAACTGGGCGAAGCTGATGATTCAGGTAGAAGAAGGCCTCAAATTAAAGAGGGATCAGAGTTTGAAATTAAAGCTGACATGGTAATCAAGGCTCTTGGTTTTGATCCAGAAAATCTTCCACATTTATTTGATACAAAAGAATTACAAGTCACGAAATGGGGAACAGTAAAAACTGATTTTGACACGATGGAAACAAATTTAAAAGGAGTTTTTGCTGCAGGAGATATTGTTAGAGGTGCCTCATTGGTAGTATGGGCAATCAAAGATGGAAGAGATGCGGCTGCAGCTATGAAAGCTTACTTAGAAAACATTGAATCAAAAAAATCAAAAGTAGCATAATGAAAAATTATAAAAAAAACTTAGAATTATTAACTAAAAATTTTGTTTACTCAAAAGAAATGGAGCATGATGCTTGTGGAGTTGGTTTAATTGCATCAACAGAAGGAAAAAAATCTAGAGCTATCGTCGAACACGGAATTGAGGCTTTAAAGGCAGTTTGGCACAGAGGAGCTGTTGATGCGGACGGTAAAACAGGAGATGGAGCTGGAATTCATGTTGAAATTCCAAAAGATTTTTTTATCGAAAAGATACAAGTTACAGGACACGATTATGATAGCTCTGAAATCTGTGTAGGAATGATTTTTTTACCTAGAAACGACTATTCAGCTCAAGAGAATTGCAAAACAATTGTTGAAAGTGAACTCACCAAAAATAATTTTAGTATATATGGTTGGCGGCAAGTGCCAGTAAATCCAAAAGTTTTGGGTGAAAAAGCCCTTCAAACAATGCCAGAAATTATACAGGTTCTATTTAAATCAAATAATCCAAATTTATTAGATAAAAATTTGGAAAGAAAAATTTATGAAACAAGAAAAAGAATTGAAAATAAAGCTTTTGATGCATCATTGAACAATTTCTATATTTGCTCAATAAGCTCAAAATCTATAATTTATAAAGGACTATACTTGGCAGAGGCAATATCTGACTTTTATTTAGATCTTAAAGACACGAGATTCGTCTCAAGATATGCAATTTTTCATCAAAGATTTTCAACCAATACTGCACCAAGCTGGAGTTTAGCTCAACCGTTTAGAGCTATAGCACACAATGGTGAAATAAATACTTATAAAGGAAACAAAAATTGGATGAAAGTACACGAGCAAGAAATGAGTAGCCCGCTTTTTGATGATGTGAAAAACTTAAAACCAGTAATACAAAAAGGAGTTTCTGACTCAGCAGCCTTAGATAACGTATTTGAGTTATTAAATAAATCAGGTCAATCGGCACCTTTAGCAAAATTGATGCTTGTACCTGACGCATGGTCCAAAAAAAATAAGACATTATCAAAAAGTCATCAACAATTATTCAATTTTTTAAATAGCACAATGGAACCGTGGGACGGGCCTGCTGCTATTGCCGCCACAGACAATGAATGGGTTATAGCTGCAAATGATAGAAATGGTCTAAGACCTTTAAGATATGCCATAACAAAAGACAAGATGCTTTTTGCGGGTTCAGAGACAGGTATGATAGAATTAAATGAAAAAAAAATCTTAACTAAAGGTAGATTAGGTCCTGGTGAAATAATTGGAGTTAGAATCGAAAAAGGGAAAGTTTTTTCAAATAGCCAAATAAAAGATTATCTGGCTAAAGAATTTAAACATTTTAATTCTCAAATAATTGATTTAGATGAAAAATTAACAATCGCCAATGAAAAACATAGTTTTGATGGAGAAAGTTTAAGAAGAAGACAATATACTTTCGGAATAAGTTTGGAGGATTTAGAGCTTATTTTACACCCAATGGCAGAAGATGCAAAAGAAGCAACAGGTTCAATGGGTGATGATACTCCCTTGGCGGTGTTATCGGATAAGTACAGACCACTTTACCATTTTTTTAGACAAAATTTTAGTCAAGTTACAAATCCTCCAATTGACTCACTGAGGGAAAATAAAGTCATGAGTTTAAAAACCAGATTCGGGAATTTGGGTAACATTCTTGATTTTGATACTCTTACAAAAGAGAACATTTATGTTTTAAATAGTCCCGTTCTATCAAATTCCCAATTTAATAAATTTATTAATTTTTTTGGTAAAAATTCAATAACAATTGATTGCTCTTTTTCACAAAATGATAATTTAGCAGAGTCTATTAATAGAATTCAAAAAGAGTCAGAAATTGCTGTTAGACAAGGAGTTACCCAATTAATTTTGAGTGACAAAAATCTTTCTTCTGAAAGATTACCAATGCCAATGACATTATGTGTTGGAGCTATAAACACATTTTTAATACAAAAAAAATTAAGAGGATATGTTTCTATTAATGTTCAATCTGGTGAAGCTCTAGATACGCACTCGTTTGCTACATTAATTGGAGTAGGAGCAACAACTGTAAATCCATATCTGGCTTTCGACAGTTTATATCAACGACATGAAAAAAAACTTTTTGGTCAATTTAGTTTTGACGAGTGTATACAACGCTATATAAATTCAGTTAATGCTGGTTTATTAAAGATTATGTCTAAAATGGGAATTTCAGTATTAAGTTCTTATAGAGGTGGATGTAATTTTGAAACTGTTGGATTAAGCAGAACAATTGTAGATGACTATTTTCCTGGAGTTACATCAAAGATTTCAGGTATTGGTTTGGTTGGAATTGAAAAAAAAATAAGAGAAATTCATAAAGAAGCATTTGAAAGTACAGAAACTATATTGCCAATTGGGGGTATTTATAGATATAGAAAAAATGGAGAGACACATCAATACCAAGGAAGGCTCATTCATTTATTACAGAGTGCAGTAGGTTCAAATTCATATGATTCATATAAGAAATACGCCGAGGGTATATATAATTTACCACCAATTAATTTAAGAGATTTGATTGATTTTAGAAGAAAGAAACTAGGTCCATCGATAAAACTTTCTGAGGTTGAGCCAATAGAAAAAATATTAAAAAGATTTGGCAGTGGAAGCATGTCTCACGGCGCTCTATCTAAAGAAGCACATGAAACGCTAGCAGTTGGAATGAATAGAATTAAAGGAGCTTCTTGCAGTGGTGAAGGTGGTGAAGATGAAAGAAGATTTAGAATAATGGATAGCGGTGATAGTGCAAATTCTAGAGTGAAACAAATTGCATCAGCCAGGTTTGGTGTGACTGTTAATTATTTAAATAATTGTAACGAAATTGAAATCAAAATGGCTCAAGGTGCAAAACCAGGAGAAGGTGGTCAGTTACCAGGTTTTAAAGTGACAAAAGAAATAGCAAGATTAAGACATTCTACTCCAGGAGTAACATTAATTTCTCCACCACCGCATCATGATATTTATTCAATAGAAGATCTTGCACAGCTAATTTATGACTTAAAACAAATAAACCCAAAGGCAAGAGTTGGTGTTAAATTAGTTGCTTCATCTGGTATTGGAACAATTGCAGCAGGTGTAGCTAAAGCGAAAGCAGATATTATTTTGATTTCAGGACATAATGGAGGAACAGGGGCAACACCGCAAACTAGTGTGAAATATGTTGGAATACCTTGGGAGATGGGTTTGACAGAGTCCAATCAAGTCTTAACGTTAAACAATTTAAGACACAAAGTTACCTTGAGAACTGATGGTGGCATTAAAACTGGCAGAGATGTTGTTATTGCTGCAATGATGGGTGCAGAAGAATATGGAGTTGCCACAACTGCTTTAGTGGCAATGGGATGTATAATGGTGAGACAATGTCATTCAAATACTTGTCCAGTTGGCGTTTGTACTCAAGATGAAAAATTAAGAGAAAAATTCACTGGTACTCCAGATAAAGTTGTTAATTTATTTACTTTTATAGCAACAGAAGTAAGAGAGATTTTAGCTGAATTAGGATTTAAATCATTAAACGATATTATTGGAAGAACAGATTTAATGATGCAAGTTAATAAAGCTTCACCAAATCTAGATGACTTAGACTTAAATCCTTTGTTTGTTCAGGCAGATCCAGGTAATAATAAAAGATATTGTGAATCTCAGGAAATAACCAAAGTACCAGAAACATTGGATCAAGAAATTTGGCCAGAAATAGAGAAATCTTTAGACAATTCTGAAAAAATTGAAAAAGAATTTATTATTAAAAATACTAATAGAGCAGTTGGTACAAGAATCTCACATCATCTCTATAAAAAGTATGGCTATGAAAAGTTAGATGAAAATTTTCTTACATTAAATTTCAAGGGTTCTGCAGGACAGTCCTTTGGTGCTTTTTCTGCCAAAGGTTTAAAATTATGCCTAAAAGGAGATGCAAATGATTATGTTGGAAAGGGATTATCAGGTGCCACTATCGCAATCAAACTTTCTGATGAAAGTAATTTAATTTCTAATGAAAATACAATCATTGGAAATACAGTCCTTTATGGAGCAACTTCTGGAAAACTTTTTGCTGCAGGTCAAGCAGGAGATAGGTTTGCAGTAAGAAATTCTGGAGCAACAACAGTAGTTGAAGGATGTGATTCAAATGGTTGTGAGTATATGACTGGTGGGATAGTTGTAATTCTTGGAGAGGTAGGAGATAATTTTGCAGCTGGTATGACTGGAGGCATGGCATTTATTTACGATAAATCAAAAGAATTTGAAAAAAAAGTAAATAATGAATCAGTTGTTTGGCAGACCATAGAAACAGAATATTGGATAAATTGTTTGAAAAAATTAGTTTTAGAACATTCTAAAGAAACAAATTCGTTATTATCAAAAAATATAATTTTAAATTTTGATCAGGAGATTAAAAATTTTATTCAAGTTTGTCCAAAAGAAATGATAGATAAACTTAAAAATCCAATAACACTCAAGCCTAGAGAAAAAAAAGTTAGTTAATAATTAATTTCAATTCTTTTTTTAATAATTTTAGCCATTTTGGTGAAGATAAACTATGATCACCATTTTTCACTATTACTAATTTTTTTTTAGAATTTTTAAATACTTTTAAGACTTTTTTTGAATAACTTACAGGTACAGATTTATCTTTACTTCCATGTACCATGGTTACATTTAAATTATTATATATTTTTTTATTAAGAACTTTGTTAACTCTTCCATCTTTAATCAATTGTAAAGTAATTGGATATTCATAATCACCGTGTTTTAAATTAATTATTCCATTCTTTTTAATCTCATTTTTCATTTTTTTGGAAAATTTATTCCACATCAAATTTTCTAAAAATTCAGGAGCTGAACCAATTCCTAAAAAACCAATAATTTTTTTTTTAAAAAATTTAAATTGATTTAAAGAAATCCACGCCCCCATACTTGAGCCAACTAGAATAATTTTATTATCTTTAACTATTTTCTTAATTAATATTTTCGTTTCCTTAGTCCATATGGATATATTGCCATTTGTAAATTTTCCAGACGATTTACCGTGACCAGAATACTCTAAAGCAAGAAAGCCAAGTTTGTTTTTTTTTTGCAAAATTTAAAAAAGTTTTAGGTTTTTTTCCTTCCAAATCTGACATAAACCCATGCAAAAAAACAATATAGATACTGTTTTTCTGATTAAATTTTAAATATCTGATTTTTTTGAATTTTGTTATTTTTAAATAATTGAAATTATTCATTAAAGTTTATTAGTTTCATCTATTATTATATAATCTTATTTAATGTCGTCTAATATAAAAGTTTTACAAGTCATCCCAAAATTAGGTTATGGAGGAGCTGAAACAGGGTGTTATGATATAGCCCATTATTTATCAGAAAATAATTGCAAATCTTTTATAGTTACTAGTGGAGGGGATTTAACAAAGTATGTTAATAAAGAAAAAGTTACATTAATCCGTTTACCAGTTCATAGTAAAAACCCTCTTTTAATATTTATAAACACAATAATTTTGATAGGAATTATTTTATTCTATAATATTTCAATAGTTCATGCTAGGAGTCGAGCACCAGCTTGGTCATGTTTATTTGCTACAAAACTTACTAGAAGAAAATTCGTTACCACCTTCCATGGTACATACAATTTTAGCGGTAAGTTAAAAAAATTTTATAATTCTGTTATGGTAAGATCAGATTTAATTATAGCAGGATCAAATTTTATTTTTTCTCACATAAAGGATAATTATTCTGAATTCTTAGGATTAAAAAAAAAATTTTTAGTAATTTTTAGAGGAATAAATGTAGATTATTTCGACCCTTCGACAAAATTAGACTCAGATGAGATACAACTTTTAAAAAAATGGGAAATTAATAAGGAAAAAAAAATTATTTTAATGCCTGGAAGATTAACCTCTTGGAAAGGACAACAATTACTTATCGAGGCAATAAATTTGGTAAAAATTGAGTTAGGCTACGAAGCTTTTCATGTTGTCATATTAGGAAGTGATCAAGGTAGAGATTTATATAAAAAAAAATTAATACGACTAACTGAGCAATATCGTTTAACAAATCAAATTAAATTTGTAGATCATTGTAAAGATATGGCTTTAGCATATAAAGTTTCAGATATCGTGATCTCTCCTTCAATAGAGCCCGAAGCATTTGGAAGGGTTGCAGTAGAAGCACAGTCTATGGAAAAATTGATAATTGCAAGTAATATAGGTGGATCAAATGAAACAATTGTCAATGAAAAGACGGGTTTTTTATTTGAAGCTGGTGATCCAATTGCTTTGAGTAAAATGATTATAAAAACAATAACTATGGATGAAATGTCTATTCAATTAATAGGAAAAGAAGGAAGAAAAAACGTAATAAAAAAATTTAATGTTGAAAAAATGTGTTTTTCTACTTATTCAGAGTATAAAAGATTACTAAATTAAATGCCTATAATTACTTTACCAGATGGAAATAAATTAAATTTTTCAAAAAAGGTTACAGGATTAGAAGTTGCTGAAAAAATAAGCAAATCTCTAGCTAAACAAGCATTAATAATGAGTGTTAATGAAGAATTAAAAGATTTGTATTTTCCTATCGATAAAGACAGCTCTGTAAAAATTTTTACTGCGAAAGATCCAGAAGGACTTGACGCAATTAGACACGATACAACTCATATAATGGCGATGGCTGTTCAAGAATTATTTCCAGGAACAAAATTAGCCATTGGCCCAGCGATAAAAGATGGATTCTATTATGATTTTTATCGAGAAGAACCTTTTACTCCAAAAGATCTTGAAAAAATTGAGATTAAAATGAAAGAAATAATTGAAAAAGATGAAAAAACTAGAAGAGAAGTTTGGGAGCGAGAAGAAACAAAAAAACATTATTCTAAACTTGGTGAAAAATATAAAGTTGAACTTGTTGACATGATCCCCGAAGACAATGAAGTTTCTATTTATTATCACGGTGATTGGTATGACCTTTGCAGAGGCCCTCATTTATTATCAACGGGAAGAATTGGTAAATATTTTAAATTAACAAAAGTAGCCGGAGCTTACTGGCGTGGAGATTCAAAAAATGAGATGCTTCAAAGAATATATGGTACTGGGTGGGCTTCGCAAAAGGATTTAGATAATTATTTAAAAAGAATTGAAGAAGCAGAAAAAAGGGATCATAGAAAACTCGGTAAAGAAATGGATTTATTTCATTTTAGGGAGGAAAGTCCAGGATCTGTTTTTTGGCATGAGAAAGGCTGGGCTCTATTTCAAAAATTAATAAATTACATGAGGAGTAGGCAAGATGCAGCTGGTTACAAAGAGGTAAACACTCCAGAGATATTAGATAGACAATTATGGGAAAAATCTGGTCATTGGGAAAAATATGGAGAAAATATGTATACTTCAGAAACGCCAGACGAAAAAGTATTTGCAATCAAACCAATGAATTGTCCTGGACATATTCAGGTATTTAATCAAGGTTTAAAAAGTTATCGAGATTTACCTTTGCGTATCACAGAATTTGGAAAAGTGCATCGTTATGAACCATCTGGAGCATTGCATGGCTTATTAAGAGTAAGAGCGTTCACTCAAGATGATGCTCACATATTTTGTTCTGAAGATCAAATTACAAGCGAGTGTTTAGAGGTAACCAATTTAATTTTGGATATTTATAAAGATTTAGGTTTTGAAAATGTAATTCTTAAATATGCAGATAGACCCGAAGTAAGAGTTGGGGAAGATGAAGTTTGGGATAAAGCAGAAGCCTCTTTACTTGAAGCAGTTAAAGCATCTAAGCTTGAATATAGTATTAACAAGGGTGAAGGTGCATTTTATGGTCCAAAAATTGAATTTGTTTTAAGAGATGCAATTGGAAGAGATTGGCAGTGTGGAACTTTACAGGTTGATTTAAATTTACCTGGAAGATTAGATGCCTCCTATGTTGATAAGGATGGAACAAAAAAAGTACCCGTTATGTTACATAGAGCACTATTTGGTTCTCTTGAAAGATTTATCGGAATCTTAATTGAACATTATGCTGGAAAGTTTCCATTTTGGATTTCACCTATTCAAACAGTTGTTATACCTATTTCAGAAGATTTTAATGATTATGCTATTAAAGTTGCAAATAAAATTTCAAAAAATGGTATTAGCTCAATGGTTGATTTAAAAAACCATAATTTAAATTATAAAATAAGGGATCATTCTTTAGCTAAAATACCCCTTTTATTAATTTGTGGTAAAAAAGAAGTTGACAGTAACTCAGTAACCATTAGAAGATTGGATTCTAATAAACAAGAAAATATGGAACTAAATTTATTTTTAAAAACATTTTCTGCTTTAAACAAAGCACCATCAAATTAAGTGGCAGATTTCAAGCAAAATTATTTTCAAAGAAGAACTAAGGATCGAGGACCAAGATCCAATAATAGAATTTCTTCACCAGAAGTACAAGTTATTGCGAGTGATGGTGAAAATTTAGGTATTCTTAATACAAATGAAGCTATATCAATGGCAAAAAACCAAGGTCTTGATTTATTAGAAATATCTCCAAATGCAAATCCACCAGTTTGTAAAATAATGGACATGGGAAAATTTAAATATGATGCTCAAAAAAAAGCTAACCTTGCAAAAAAGAAACAAAAAATAATTGCTCTAAAAGAAATAAAGATGAGACCTGTAACAGAAACACACGATTATGACTTCAAAGTTAAAAATGCAAAAAAATTTATTGCAAAGGGAGATAAAGTAAAATTTACCATAAGATTTAAGGGGCGTGAACTTCAACATTCTCATCTAGGAAGTGAACTAATGACTAAGATTAAAGAGGATATGAAGGATATTGGTAAAGTAGAATTGCACCCAAAATTTGATGGTAAACAAATGATTATGGTTATTCAACCTTTATAGGCTTTAATATAGGTTGTAAAATTTCAACATTCTTTGTATAACCTCGCTCAATTATGCCAAAACTAAAAACTAAAAGCTCTGCAAAAAAACGTTTTAAAATATCAGCTAGAGGTAAAGTGATAATGGCGCAAGCAGGTAAGAGACATGGTATGATCAAAAGAACAAATTCACAAATAAGAAAATTAAGAGGCACAACTACGATGTCCAAACAAGATGGGAAAATTGTTAAATCGTACATGCCATACAGTTTAAGAGGATAATATGGCAAGAACAAAAAGAGGTGTCACTAGTCGAGCTAAACACAAGAAAGTTTTAAAAGCTGTAAAAGGTCAATGGGGCAGAAGAAAAAATACAATTAGAGTAGCTAAGCAAGCCATGGAAAAGGCTATGCAATACGCCTACAGAGATCGTAGAAATAAAAAAAGAGACTTTAAATCACTCTGGATACAAAGAATAAATGCAGGAGTTAGAGCTGAAGGATTAACATATTCTAAGTTTATTAATGGATTAAATAAAAGTGGAATTAAAATTGATAGAAAAATTCTAGCTGAGATAGCGTACGATAGCCCAGAAGCCTTTAAAACTATTGTTCAAAAAGCACAATCTGCTTTAAACTAATCTTCACTATTGTTTTTATTTGCTGAAGAAATAATCTGTAAAGATGTCTGATCTTAAAAAAATAAAAGAAGAATTTCTCGAAAAGCTTAAAGGGGGCTTAAATTTATCAGAAATAAATGAAATTAAATCCAATCTTTTTGGAAAAAATGGATTGATCTCATCACAATTTAAAAAGATAGGATCTATTGCTGAAAGTGAAAGAAAAAAATTTGCATCAGACTTAAACATCATTAAAGATGAATTACAAGATTTGATTGATCGTAAAATGGATGAAATTCAGAATGCGGAAATTAATGAAAAATTAGAAAAAGAAAAAATTGATATTACTTTACCTGAAAGAACTTTTGTAAGGGGAAGAATTCATCCTGTGTCTCAGACAATCGATGAAATTTCATCAATATTTTCTGAGATTGGTTTTAGTGTTGAAGAAGGTCCAGATGTTGAAAATGAGTATAATAATTTTACTGCATTGAATACGCCTGATAATCATCCAGCAAGAGACATGCATGATACTTTCTATCTTGATGAAAAAAAAGAAAAACTATTAAGAACACACACTTCGCCAGTTCAAATTAGAACAATGCTTAAAGACAATCCTCCATTTAAAATTATTGCTCCAGGCAGAACCTATAGATCAGATAGTGATCAAACTCATGCACCAATGTTTCATCAAGTTGAAGGTCTTCATATTGATAAAGATATTAATATGGGTCATTTAAAGGGTTGTTTAAATTATTTTATAAAAGAATTTTTTGAAATTGATAAAATCAAAATGAGATTTAGACCAAGTCATTTTCCTTTTACAGAACCTTCGGCTGAAGTTGATATTGGTTATAAAATAAAGGATGGAAAAATTATTATTGGGGAAGGAGATCAGTGGCTTGAAATTTTAGGATGTGGAATGGTCCACCCTAATGTTCTCAAAAATGTTAAAGTTGATCCGAAAAAATTTCAAGGGTACGCATTTGGTATTGGGATAGATAGATTGGCAATGCTTAAATACGGTATTAATGATTTAAGAGCCTTCTTTGATTGTGATTACAGATGGTTAAATCATTTTGGATTTGATCCTTTGGATGTACCTACAAATTATAGAGGCTTGAGTAGATGAAGATCACATTTGATTGGCTTAAAGACCATCTAGACGTAAAACTAAAAGAGGAAAAACTTTTAGAACAACTTACAAATATTGGTTTGGAGGTTGAAAGTGTAGAAAATATATCTGTAGGTAATGAATTATTTAAAATAGCAAAAATTATAAAAACAGAAAAACATCCAAACGCTGATCGACTTAAAGTCTGTGATGTAGATGTTGGAGAAAAAGAACTGAAAAAAGTTGTATGCGGTGCTAATAATGCCAGAGAAGGATTAATTACAATATATGCTCCTCCAGGTGCGGTTGTTCCTAAAACTAAAATAAAACTAGTAGTAGCTAAAATTAGAGGTGTTACCTCTTATGGAATGCTTTGTTCTGAGAATGAATTAAATTTATCAGATGAAAGTGAGGGGATAACAGAACTGTTAAAATCTAAGTATGAAAAAAATGTAGGTAAAAGCTATTTTACAAAATCAAATTCAAATCTTATTGATCTATCAATTACACCAAACAGACCAGATTGCCTTGGCATAAAAGGAATAGCTAGAGATCTTGCAGCCTCTGGGTTTGGAAAATTTAAAGATCCTAAAAAAAAAATTATAAAACAAAAAAAAAAGCAAAATTTAAAAGTTAAAATCAATAAAGAAAAAAATCGAGGATGTAGTGTTTTTGGAAGTTGTTTAATTACTAATGTTGAAAACAAGGAAAGTCCAAAATGGTTAAAAGATAAATTAGTTTCAATTGGTCAAAAACCAATTTCAGCAATTGTTGACATAACAAATTATGTCATGTTTGATATTAATCGCCCACTACATGCTTATGATGCTAATAAAATTGAAAAAGGAATAACAGTTCGAAATTCTAAATATGGTGAAGAATTTACAGCACTTGATAATAAAACTTATAAGTTAGAAAATGGCATGTGTGTGATAAGTGATAACAAAGGTGTTCTTGGGCTTGGAGGAATTATAGGAGGAACAAGATCAGGCACAGAATTAAGTACAAAAAATATCTTACTCGAGGCAGCTTATTTTGATCCTAGCTCAATAAGAAGAACTGCAAAAAAATTAAATATAGATACAGATGCAAAATTTAGATTTGAAAGAGGTATCGATCCATTATCGATTGAAGAAGGTTTGAATAAAGCATCATTATTGATCAAAAAAATCTGTGGTGGTGAAATTAGTAAGATTGATATTCAAAAAAATGAAACTTTTAAAAATAAAAATGTTAAATTTGATCCCAATTTATTTGAACAAATAACTGGTTTTAAAATTCCTTTAAATAAGATGTATAAAATTTTAGAGGATCTTGGTTTTAAAATCAAAAAAGATAAAAATTATTTCAATTTAGCTATTCCATCTTGGAGACCAGATATTTTACAAGAAATAGATATAGTGGAAGAATTAGTAAGAATTACTGGATATGAAAAAATAAATCTTATAAATCCAATTAAAGAGAGAAACAAATCTACATTAAATCAATCACAAAAACTCTTTCATTTTTTGCAAAGAGCAATTGCATCAAAAGGTTATTTAGAGGCTATTACATGGTCATTTACTGACTCAAATTTTAACAATCATTTTAGAAATAAAATTAAAGAAATAAAAATAATAAACCCTATAAGTTCTGAATTAGGAGTTTTAAGAAATTCAATATTTTCAAATTTAATTATGTATATGAGTAAAAACCTTGATAGAGGTTTTAAAGATTTATCAATATTTGAAATAGGTCCAATTTTTTTTGGATCTAATCCAGGTGAACAAAGTACCGTGGTTTGTGGTTTATCAGCTGGTAAAAAAAACCGATTATCTTGGATTGATAAAGAGAGAAATGTTGATGTGTTTGATATCAAGAGAGATGTGGTTCAAACCTTAGTTGAAGCCGGCTTTAATTCTGATAATTTTTTTATAGATAATGAAACCCCCAATTATTATCACCCCGGAAAGTCAGGAAGATTATTTTTAAATGAAGACAAAAATAATGTAGCTGCCTTTTTTGGTGAAATACATCCTAACGTTATGAAGAAAGTAGATATAAAAACAGAGTCCTTAGTAGGTTTTGAAATTTTTGTAGATAATTTAAAATTACCAAATAAAACTTTAAACGATCAAAAAACAAAATTTAATGTTTCAGACTTTCAAAAATCTGAAAGAGATTTTGCATTTATTGTCGATAAAGAAATTAATGCACAAAAAATCGTTAAGATTGTTTCAAATGTGGATTTAAATCTGATTAGCAATATAAAAGTTTTTGATGTTTATCAGGGGGAAAATATTCCAGAAAATAAAAAATCAATAGCAGTTAGTGTGACTATTCAATCTTCTGAAAAAACATTGAATGATAGTGATTTAGAAAAAATAAATAAATCTATTGTTCAGGCCGTAGAAAGTAAAACTGGTGCTAAAATTCGATCTTAAAAAATTAAAATGAGCACTATTGAAAATATTAGAAATTTTGCAATTATAGCTCATATTGATCACGGGAAATCTACAATAGCTGATAGAATTATTCATAAGTGTGGAGGTTTGACCGAAAGAGAAATGAAAGCGCAGGTTCTTGACTCTATGGATATCGAGAGAGAAAGGGGAATCACTATTAAAGCACAAACTGTAAAATTAAACTACAAAGCTAAAAATGGAAAAGATTATATTTTAAATATAATAGATACGCCTGGACACGTAGATTTCAGTTATGAAGTAAGTAGATCCCTTTATGCGTGCGAAGGATCAATACTAATCGTAGATAGCACTCAAGGAGTAGAGGCACAAACATTAGCAAATGTTTATCAAGCGCTAGACATTAATCATGAAATTATTCCAGTATTAAATAAAATAGATTTACCAGCTTCAGATCTTGAAAAGACAAACAAACAAATTGAAGATGTAATTGGTATAGATACTGAAAATGCAGTTCCTTGTTCAGGAAAAACTGGAGAAGGAATAGAAGAAATATTAGAACAAATTATTGAACAACTGCCTGGACCACAGGGAAACCCAAATGATGATTTAAAATGTTTATTAGTTGATAGTTGGTATGATACATATTTAGGAGTTGTTATTTTGGTGAGAGTGATAAATGGCAAGATAACTAAAAATATGAAAATTAAAATGCTTTCAACTGATCAAGATTATTTAGTAGAAAAAGTTGGAGTTTTTACACCAAAAGCAAAAGATATAAATGAATTAAGTACTGGCGAAATTGGTTTTATAACTACTGGAATTAAAGTTTTATCTGAAACTAAAGTAGGTGATACAATTTGTGATGCAACAAAACAAAAAATAGAACCTTTGCCAGGTTTTAAACCTAGTAAGCCTGTTGTTTTTTGTGGACTTTTTCCAGTTGATAGCTCGGAATATCAAAAGTTAAAAGATGGATTAGCTAAGCTTCAATTAAATGACGCAAGTTTTTCATTTGAAGCAGAATCTTCTTCTGCATTGGGCTTAGGGTTTAGATGTGGATTCTTAGGGTTACTTCATTTAGAAATAATCACAGAAAGGTTAGAAAGGGAGTTTGATGTTAATTTATTAACAACAACTCCTGGAGTTGTTTATAAGGTAAATTTAAATGATGGAAATACAATTGATTTACAAAATCCATCAAGCCTTCCAGATCCGACTTTGATTAATTCAATTGAGGAACCATGGATTAAAGCTACAGTTATTACTCCAGATGAATTTTTAGGATCAATTATTAAGTTATGTCAGGATAAAAGAGGCATACAAACAAATTTAAGTTATTCTGGAAATAGAGCTGTTATAAGCTATGAGCTTCCTCTTAACGAAGTAGTTTTTGATTTCAATGATCGAATTAAATCAATGACAAGTGGTTATGCTAGTTTTGATTATGAAATAATTAGTCATAGAGAAGGAGATTTAGTTAAGTTAGGAATATTGGTAAATGGTGAACCAGTTGATGCATTAGCCATGATGATTCATAAAGATTTTGCTCAAAGAACAGGAAGAGAAGTGTGCGAAAAATTAAAAGATTTAATTCCAAGGCATAATTTTATGATACCAGTTCAGGCCGCTATAGGTGGTAAAATTATAGCAAGGGAAACAATTAAAGGATTTAAAAAAGATGTATTAACAAAAATTCATGGTGGTGGAGCAACAGATAGAAAGAGAAAACTTTTGGAAAAACAAAAAAAAGGTAAAGCTAGATCTAAACAATTTGGGAGAGTGGAAATTCCACAGGAAGCTTTTATTGGTGTTTTAAAAATAAAAAAAGAATAGATAATGAAAAAAATTAATTGGGGAATAATAGGTTTAGGGGATATTGCTCAAAGCTTTTCAGATGGTTTTCTTAATTGTGATAATGCACGACTGCTAGCAGTTTCTAGTAATAAAAATGAAAAATTGAATCAATTCAAAAATAATTTTGAATTAAAAAAAGAGTATCTTTTTAATAATTATGAAGATTTAATTAAATGTGAGGATGTTGATATAGTTTATATAGCCTTACCAAACAATCTTCATTTTCAATGGATTATGAAATGTATTCAAGAAAATAAAAATATTTTGATAGAAAAACCAGCAGTAAGAAACTTCACAGAGGCCAAAAAAATTGAAAAGGAAATTATTGATCGAAATTTATTTTTCAGTGAAGGTTATATGTATAGATATTATCCACAAATTAAAAAAGTAATTGAAATTTTGAAAACAGATCAATTAGGAAAATTAATTTCTATGGAGACTACATTTTCTAATAATTTATTATTTAAAAAAAAATTTTTCTTTTTTAAAAAAAAAAGAAAAATAAAACCAGATAATAGATTATTTAATAAGAATCTAGGTGGTGGTAGTATTCTTGATTTAGGTTGTTATACTACATCATTTAGCCTTTTAATTGCATCATTAATTGATGGTTTAGACTTAAAAAATTTTAAATTGAAAAATATAAAAAAAGAAATGGGTTCAACAGGTGTTGATATAGAGGCTGAGGCTGATTTAATTTTTGAAAATGGTTTTAAATCAAAAATTAAATCTTCATTTAAAGACGATTATAAGGATACTGTCATAGTTGGTGAAAAAGGGTCTTTATTGATTAAAGATGCTTGGCATATGGCCCCTCTGATAGAAAAAAAAATAGGTAAAGATAAAATCAAAATATTTAATGAAGAATCAACAAACCTATATTCATATCAAATAGAAAATATAAGTAAAAGTTTATTGGAAAATAAAAAAAAAACTTTTTTTCCAGGTTTCACAATTAATGACACAATATTAAATACTAAAATTTTAGAAAGTTGGATTAATGCCTAAAAGTAAATTAGCTGATTGTATAACTTTTTTTGATGATAATTTTATGTTTGATTTGAGATACAATATTTTAAAAGATTTTGTAGATTATTTTATAATTTGTGAGTCAAAGTATAATCATAAAGGAATTGAGAAAAAAAAAAATTTTATTTGGAAAAAAAATTTTGACAAAAATAAAGTTAAATATTTCTTTATAGAAAAACCATTTAAAGAAAAAAATAATGATCCGTGGAAAAATCAAGCTAAACAGAGACAATTTTTGTTAGAATGCACAGATTTTTTAGATAAGGAGGATTATATTTTTTTCTCCGATCCGGATGAAATTCCTGACCCAAATTTATTGGCTAACTTTGATTTAAAAACTAAATATGGGATATTTCTTCAAAAATGTTTTAACTTTAAGTTTAACCTTTTTAATCCGTATGAAACTCCATGGGAAGGTACTAGGGTAGCCAAGAAAAAAAACTTAAAATCTATTGATTTTATGAGGCAAAAAATTAAATCAAAAAATTTAAAGTATAAATTTTTTAGATTCGATAAAGAAAAAAGTATAGAGTTATTTAATAATGGTGGCTGGCATTTTAATAATATTCTTTCTCCGACTGAAATCTCAACTAAATTAAAAACTTTTGCGCATACTGAATTTTCTAGTGATAACTTTTCCAAAGAGGAAATTATAAAAGCTAAAATAGATAGTTATTCAGATCTTTTTGAAAGGGGACATAAATATGTTAAAGTAAATTTAGATAATTCTTTTCCGTATTTTATAATTAAAAATAAAGAAAAATTTTCCGATTGGATTATTGATTAAGTAAATTTAATTTTTTCTTTTTTGCTTTTTGGAAAACAAACAACATTCTCTGAAATTTTAAATAAGATATATTCATTTTCAATTAACATATTAATTGTTTCAGAAAAAAAATAGTGATTTGAATGAATATATTCAAAAATTATAAAAGGTCTAAGTTTTGAATTAATTAAAAAATCTTTTACGATTTTTGCATCATATCCTTCGGTATCAATAAATAACAAATCTAAATCATTAATTGAATGTTTCAAAATAAGGTCTTTTATAGAAATTGTGTTTACTTTTTCTCTGACAATATGTTTTTTTTTAACACCATGATTTATTAAATGATTTTTGTTAAAAGAGGTTATCCCAACAATATGTTCATCATAAAGATTTATTTTTTCATCTTTAACTTTATATAATTCGCTTATTTCATTATCTACTGAAATTGCTAAATTTTCGTATAATATGTTTTTTTGATCAGCATAATTTTCTTTTAAACTCTCATAATTGGATTTTATAGGCTCAATGAGTATTGTAAAAGGAGAGTATTTTTTAACAAATTTATTTATTATATCAAATCTTTCTCCATCATTTGCACCTATTTGAATAATAGATTGGATCTCTTTGTTAACAAATAGATTTTCAAGTATTTTTTCTAAGGTGAGAAATGAATATTGAGATAATAATCTTTCATTTTTAATGAGGTTTTTGTCAATAATTTTATATCCAAATGCTTCAATTATCTTTTTAAAAAATTTATAATGCATAAAATTACTATATAATTTAATTATTTAAATTAATAACTAAATAAAATTATTTATAAATAATTACAACAAAATGAAAAAGATTATTGTTACAGGTGGAACAGGTAGATTTGGAAGTATTTTAAAGAAATATAAAACTAAACATGAAATTATTTTTCCAACAAAAAATCAATTAGATATATTAAATATAAAAAAAGCAAGAAATTATTTAAATAAATTAAAACCTAATATTTTGATACATTTAGCTGGTCTTTCGCGGCCCATGAAAGTGCACAATACAAATATTCAAAAAAGTATAGATCTAAATATAATTGGAACTGCAAATATTACAAAAGTGTGTGCTGAAAAAAATATTAAACTAATTTATTTTTCAACAAATTATGTTTATCAAGGTTCAAAAGGAAATTATAAAGAATCAGACTCACTTTTACCAGTTAATAATTATGCATGGTCAAAACTAGGAGGTGAGTCATCTGTTCAACTTTATAAAAATTCTTTAATTTTAAGATTGAGTATGATGGAAAAACCTTTTGTTCATAAACAGGCATTTGCAAATGTTAAATCAAGTTTTTTATATCACGATGAAGTAGCAAAAATTTTATTTAAAATACTTAATAAAAAAGGAGTATTAAATATTGGTGGTGTATCGAGAAGTGTTTATGAATTTGCAAAAAAAAGCAACTCTGTAGTAAAAAAAATTTACTTAACAAAAAAAATTAACGCAGAAAT
Source organism: Pelagibacterales bacterium SAG-MED19 (assembly GCA_014654035.1). GTDB lineage: Bacteria > Pseudomonadota > Alphaproteobacteria > Pelagibacterales > Pelagibacteraceae > Pelagibacter. The sequence continues at coordinate 40,007 of JACWDQ010000002.1, read as the reverse complement.
TCCTAAAAATTCCTCGTTAAATATTTCAAAATTAAAAAATATTTTAAAAAAAAAATAATTTGATGTTTTACAATTTATTATAAAAGTATGAAAAATATAAAGTTTTATTGTGTTACCAATAAACCTGTAAACTTCCTAAATAATCCTTGCTATAATCTTGCTTGGGTTGGAAAAAATGATTCTCCACCTGGTTACATTAAATGCAATAATGGAGAAAATATATTTTATAAAGAACAATATTACTCTGAATTAACTTTTCATTATTGGTATTGGAAAAATCTTTTAGGAAGTGAAAATAGTGATGATTGGATAGGATTTTGCCAAAGAAGAAGATATCTAGTAAAAGAGAATGCTAATCAAAAAATAGATATTAATAATATTAATAAAAATCTATTGATTGAATTTAAAAAAGAATGGCATGAATTTGAATCTTTAATTTGCAATCCAATTCAAATTTTAGGAGCAAAAAAGATAAAAATATTAAAAAGAGGGTGGAAAAATATTTTAAAAGATCCATCTATTTTATTTAATGAAAAAAAACAAAATATTTCATTTCATTTCGATATGCATCATGGTTATGGAAATTTAGATAAGGCTATTATGTTATTGGAAAATGAGGACAGGGATGATTTTGAAGATTATGTAAAAACAAATATAAAATTTAATCCTCATATAATGTTTGTTTCAAAAAAAGAAATAATAGATAAATGGTTTAACTCCTTATTTCCTTGGCTAGAAAGATGTGAAAAAAAATTTGGATTTGAAAATCTTAAAGGTTACGATATGCAAAGAATTTATGCTTACCTAGCAGAAAGATATTTATCTTTTTGGTTTAAAAAATATACTCATTTTAAAGAACAACCATGGGCCTTTATAGAAAACTAAAAAAATGAATTAAGATAAAAAAAATGATCATTAAAAAATTGTTAATAACTGGAAGTTCTGGATATATTGGTAGTTGCTTAAATACTTATCTAAAAAAAAGATACAAAGTTTATTTGTTAGATTTAGTTAAACCAAAAGAATTTAATAAAATTAATTTAAAAAATTTTTTCAAATGTGATTTAAAAAATTCAAAAAAACTTGATAAAATCCTTCAAAAAATAAAACCAGATTTGGTTATCCATTTGGCTGCAAAATCAACAGTTAATGAAAAAATAAAAAAAAAAAATTATATATCAAATAATTTAGTTGCCACTCGTAACTTGGTTAACTCAATGAATAGACATAACATTAATAAGATTATATTTTCAAGCACAGCCGCTGTTTATGATAAAAATAAAAAAAGAATAAATGAAAATTTTAAACTTAGACCAATAAGTAATTATGGTAAATCTAAGTTACAAGCAGAAGAAACTATTATGAAAAATAATAGATTAAATTATGTAATTTTGAGGTTTTTTAATGTGTCTGGATGTTTAAAAAAACCTATGATTGGGGAGTTTCATAATCCCGAAACACACTTGATCCCGATTTCCGTTTTTAAGAGTATAAAAGAAAATGATATTAATATTTTTGGTGATGATTATAAGACAAAAGATGGTACGTGCGTTAGAGATTATGTTCACATTAAAGATATATGTATTGCAATCGAAAAATCAAAAAATTATCTTAAAAAAAATAGATCAACAATTTTAAATATAGGGGGTGGTCATGGTGTATCAAATAAGAGTGTCATAAAAAATTTAGAGAAAATTTTAAATAAAAATGTAAGAGTTAATTATCTAAAAAAAAGGAAGGGAGACCAGGCAGTTTTAGTGTGTAATATTACTAAAGCAAAAAACCTAATAAACTGGAGACCAAAGAATTCAAGGATTTTCAATATTTTAAAAGATGAAATAATGTGGTCTCAATTTTTGATTAAGCAAAAAATTAATAGAAAATATTCAAGTGTTCAAAAATAAAAAGATAATTCTATTCGCATTTGGTAGTGGTGATTTAAAAAAAAGTGCTAATAGATTGAGATTACAATCAATTGAGTCAAAATATTACGATGAAATTAAAATTTTAAATCCAGAAAATTTTGATGAGAATATGAAAAAAAAATTTACATATATCACATCTAATAGAAACAAAAGGGGGTATGGTTACTGGTTCTGGAAACCTTTATTTTTACAAAAGATTATGAATGACATAGATGAAGGTGATATAATTCATTATGTTGACATTGGGTGTCATATTCAAAACAAAAATTCCAGATTCAATGAATATTTAGAGTTGCTTGATAAACCTAATATGTGGATACTTCCTTTTCAATATCATTTAAATCAAATCAAATATTCAGATAATATTTTATTTCAAAAAAGAGAAGAATTTAAATACACAAAAGCAGATTTATTTGATCATTTTGGATTTTTAAACAATAAAGATATAACCCACACCCCTCAATTTTGGGCAGGAAGTTTTTTTTTAGTAAAGAATTTAGAGTCAGAAAATTTTTTAAACGAATGGATAAAGATTTTTGAAGAAAAACCAAACCTAATTGATGATTCAAATTCAAAAATAAAAAATTTCTATGGTTTCATAGAAAATAGACATGATCAGAGTGTTTTTTCTTTATTATGTAAAAAATATCAATTGAAATCCTTATCTGCTTTTGAGTGTGAATGGGGAGAAAAGAATAATAAAAGAACATGGGAACATAACTTCAATAATCCTATTTTAGCAAAAAGAGATCTTAAATATGGAATATTTAAAAGGTTTATTAATAGACAAATAAGAACTTTTAAAAGATATAAGAAAAAATATTTTGAATTTTAAAAGGAGAGATGGCCGAGCGGTTGAAGGCGCACGCTTGGAAAGCGTGTAAACGGGAAACCGTTTCGAGGGTTCGAATCCCTCTCTCTCCGCCAATTTTTTTATTTTGTATATAAATTGTTAAATTCTTAAATTAGACCTGATTTTAAAGGGTTATTGATCAATATATTCTATATTTTCATGATTAATTTTGATCATTTTGTTTCAAAAAATGATATATTTTTACTTTCCATAAATTAAAAAAATGACAACAAAAAATACATATCAAGCAGACTCCATTAAAGTTTTAAAGGGTTTAGAAGCAGTCAGAAAAAGACCTGGCATGTATATTGGCGACACAGATGATGGAACTGGGTTACATCATATGGTTTATGAAGTAGTTGACAATTCGATAGATGAGGCGCTCGCAGGCTATTGTAAAAATATAAATGTTAAAATAAATTCTGATGGATCTGTTACAGTCAGTGATGATGGTAGAGGTATACCAGTCGATATTCATAAAGGAGAGAAAAAATCTGCTGCAGAGGTGATAATGACACAACTGCATGCTGGTGGAAAGTTTGATCATGACTCATATAAAGTTTCTGGTGGATTACATGGAGTTGGTGTTTCTGTTGTGAATGCTTTATCTGAAAAATTAAAATTAGAAATTAATAGAGATGGCAAAAAATACTATTTAGAATTTAAAAATGGTGATGCAAAATCTCCACTAAAAGCGATTGGTAAATCAAAGCATTCGGGAACTGAAATAACTTTTTTACCTTCAAAAGAAATTTTTTCATCTATAAAATTTAGTGCGAATATTCTTATTAAAAGGATGAGGGAATTAGCTTTTTTGAATAAAGGAATAAAAATTACTTTTATTGACGCTTCTCAAAAAAAAGAAAAAATTGACGAATTTAAATTTGAAGGTGGTGTACTCGAATTTGTAGAGTATTTAGATCAAAAAAGAGAAAAATTAAAAAATAAAAATGGAAATGATTTATTTAAAAAACCAATTTACATTGAAGGAAAAAAAGAAAACATTGAAATTGAATGTTCACTTAAATGGAATGGAACTTACACTGAGGATGTATATCCATATACAAATAACATCTATCAAAAAGATGGTGGTACCCATATTTTAGGGTTTAGAAGTGCTTTAACAAGAGTGGTAAATAAATATGCAAATGAGCACAATCTTTTGAAAAAAAATAAATTAACAATATCAGGGGATGATATTAAAGAAGGCTTGACATGTGTATTATCAACAAAAATTCCAGATCCAAAATTTTCATCTCAAACAAAAGATAAATTAGTATCTTCTGAAGTAAGAATGATAGTTGAAACATTATTAAATGAAAAATTATCAATATGGTTTGATCAAAATCCATCCATTACAAAAATAATATTAGCTAAGATTATCCAAGCGGCTTTGGCGAGAGATGTAGCAAGAAAAGCAAGAGAAAACGTTAGAAGAAAAGGAGCTTTGGAGCTCAGTGGATTACCAGGAAAATTAGCAGATTGTCAAATAGGAAAACAAGATGGAACTGAATTATTTATTGTTGAGGGAGATTCTGCGGGTGGTTCTGCCAAACAAGGAAGAAATAGATCCAATCAAGCTGTATTACCGTTACGAGGAAAAATATTGAATACATACGTCGAGGATATTCAAATGAAAAATGGAAATGGAAATAAAAATGGTTCTGACCAAAGAACCAAAGCATTAGCAAAAATGATTTCCTCAAATGAAATTTTAACATTAATAAATGCTCTTGGTCTTGATCCCAAAACACAAGAAATAGATCTTAAAGATTTAAGATACGGAAAAATCATTATAATGACCGACGCCGATGTTGATGGTTCTCATATTAGAGCTCTGTTATTAACTTTTTTTAACAATAAACCATTTAATAAGTTAATTGAACATGGCCATGTATATCTAGCTCAACCACCTTTATTTAAAATTAATAGGGGATCTAAAGGAATTTATATAAAAGATGAAAATGAATTAGAAGAATACATAATTAATAACAATAAAGAATTAAAGAAAATTAAGAAGAATTCAAAAGACTATCATAATAAATTAAACGAAGAAAAATCTAAAATGAATATACAAAGGTTTAAAGGTTTAGGAGAAATGAATCCAGAAGAATTATGGAATACTACTTTAGATCCTAATACAAGAAACCTTTTACAGGTAAAATACTCAAAAGATGTAAAAAAAGACCAAAATTTAATTCATACTTTGATGGGAAATGATGTTTCTTTGAGAAAGGATTTTATTATTTCTAACGCTATAAATGTCCAAAATTTAGATATTTAAATTATGAAGTTTTTTGAAACTTCTAAATATTATACTTTAAAAAAATCCACATATATATTTTTAAGATGGATTGGTATATTTGGTCAATTAATTTCAATAAACTTGGTATATTTTTATTTTGAATTTGAATTCAATTTTTTATATTCAAATTTAATTATTTTAGGTGGGATTTTAAGTAATTTATATTTAATTTTTATTTATAAAAAAACCCAACTATCTGATAGATCAGCATTAATTTTTTTATTAATCGATATTATTCAATTAGGAACGTTAATATATCTCACCGGTGGAATTGTTAATCCTTTTGTAATATTTTTGATAATTCCAAGTGTATTTGCTACATCAAATTTAGGGCTGAGAACGAACATATTTTTGGTAATAATAACAGTTTTAACGATCATTTTTCTCACTTTTTACTCTGAAAGTTTACCCAAACCCTTGAGCGATCATTTTCATGTTGATGATTATTACTTTTATTCCATACCGGTTGCATTAATTATAGCGCTCGTATTTTTAAATTATTTTGCAATTATATTTGGGGCAGAATCTCGTTTAAGGAAAGAGGCATTAAATAAAATGGAAGAAGTAATGGCAAAAGAACATGAAATGTTATCTTTAGGTGGTCAAGCAGCAGCAGCAGCACATTCACTCGGAACACCTCTTTCTACTATAAAAATTATTTCCCAAGAATTAATGAAACAATTTAAAAACCATAAAAACGTAATTCAAGATATTGAATTATTATCTAGTCAAGTAGAAAGATGTAATCAAATTTTAAAAAGGCTTTCTTTAAATCCAAATGAGGAGGATGAGTTTTTTGATGAGGATATTAGTTTAAAAGATTATTTAAAAGATATAATCTTATCATTTAAAGAGACAAGCAATAAAGAGTTTATCTTTAATTTTGATCAAGATTTAAATTCAAAAAAAATAACAAAATCAATTGAAATTATTTACGGTTTAAGAAATTTTATTGGCAATGCTAATAAGTTTTCATCTAGTAAGATATTTATCACATTGAAAAGTAACAACGAATTTTCAGAAATTTCTATTGAAGATGATGGTATAGGATATTCAAATGATATTTTGTCAAAAATTGGTGAACCATATTTAAAAGCAATGAGACAAGTAGATAAAAAGAGTTCTGGTCTAGGACTGGGAATATTTATTGGAAAAACGCTTCTTGAAAAAAATTATGCATCAATATTGTGTAGGAATTCTAAAACAAGAAGTGGTGCTGAAGTCATTATAAAATGGAGAGATAAAGATTTATTGAAAATTTAATGCAATTTATTTTTTTTATCAAATAAAGAGCTTAATTGAGATATCATTACATCACCCAGCTCGTTTACATCAGTGATTTTTATCGCACGATTATAATATCTTGAAACATCATGACCAATACCTATAGCTAAAATTTCAATATCAGTTTTATCTTCAATAAATTTAACCATCTTTTTTAGATGTTTTTCTAAAAAGTCACCTGAGTTCACAGATAAAGTTGAGTCATCCACAGGTGCCCCATCAGAAATTACCATGAGTATTTTTCTTTCTTCTTTTCTTTTTTTTAACCTGTTAAATGCCCACGAGATAGCCTCTCCATCTATATTTTCTTTTAACAATCCTTCTTTCAGCATTAGTCCAAGATTATTTTTAGAAAGTCGCCAATGAGTATCTGCCCCTTTATAAATTATATGTCTCAAGTCGTTTAATCTTCCTGGTTTTATCGGCTTTCCTTTTTTGTTCCAACTTTCTCTACTTTGACCGCCCTTCCAATTTTTAGTGGTAAAACCTAATATCTCAACTTTAACAGAACATCTTTCTAATGTTCTTGATAAAATGTCTGCACATATTGCAGCTATAGTAATTGGTCTTCCTCTCATTGACCCCGAGTTATCAATTAACAATGTAACTACTGTATCTTTAAAATCTAAGTCTTTTTCTTTTTTAAAAGATAAAGAATTATATGGATCCATTATTACTCTAGGTAATTTTGAGCTATCTAATAATCCTTCTTCTAAATCAAATTCCCAAGATCGATTTTGTTTAGCTAATAATTGTCTTTGAAGTTTATTTGCAAGTTTAGTTATCAAATCTTGGAAACCAACTAATTGTTGATCTAAAGTTTTTCTTAATTTTGAAGCCTCATCTGCATTTTCCAAGTTTTCGGCTTTAGTAATTTCATCAAAAGAATTTGTAAAAATTTTATATTCAAGATCAATAGTATTTAAAGCTTTTTTCTGTATTATTTGATCATTGTTTTGTTTATCTGAGTCAGTATCCATCCATTCTTCTTCCAACTTATACTCATCAATGTTGTAATCACCATCTAAGTTTGCCTCTGTTTCGTCCTCACTATTTTGATCTTTATTATCATCTGATTCTGAATTCTCTTCTTCATTTGAAGGCTTATCAAGACCATCATCCTTATTCTCTTCTTTAGATTGCTCATTTTCATCTGTTTGAAAAATATCCATATTTTGTAATATTTCTGAAAATTTAGATGAATATTTATTTTGGTCTTCAAAATTATCTCGTAAAAATTGAAGATGTTCAGAAATTGATTTATCAAAATCTTTTTCCCAAAAATTTAACATTCTATTTGTTAACGAATTAAGCTCTATATTATGAAATTTTTTTAAAATATATAATTCAAATGCTTCATTAACAGGAACATCTTCTTTAGTTTTTATGTGATCTTTTCTTTTTAAACTTATTTCTTGTTTATAATTTTCTATAAAGTTTTTTTGTATTCCTTTAAGCATTTTTCCACCTAAAACTTCACACCTTATTTTTTCAGCTACAGAGTATAATAATTTACAAGAAGAATTTGTTGGAAGATTTTTTTTGTATATATTTTCGTTAGAAAATTTTTTCTTTAAAGCAGAAGAATCAGACTCTGCTCTTGCTCTAATAAAGTCACTTTTAGTCTTAAGATTATCTATTTCAATTAAGCCTAATTTATTGGAAATTTTACTCTTATCAGAATTAGAATTAATTTCAAAATCATCAGAAATTACTTTAAATGTTGAAGTTAGTGCTTGCTTAAGTTTTTCTTTTAAATTAGCATCTTTGTTGCTATTGCTCATTTAAATTTGAACATTTGCTAATGATTCTGGCAACTCTTCTCCAAAACATCTTTGATAGTATTCTGCAATAATATTTTTTTCAACTTCATCACATTTGTTTAAAAATGTAACTCTGAAAGCGTAACCAGTATCCTTAAATATTTCTGAATTTTCAGCCCAATGAAGAACAGTTCTAGGACTCATTACTGTAGATATATCTCCAGCTACAAAACCCTTTCTTGATAAGGAAGCTACCTTGATCATATTTGAGATAATCTCTTTGCCTTTTTGATTATTAAAACTTTTATTTTTTGCTAATACGATTTCCATTTCTTTGTCTAGACTGAGATAGTTTAAAGTAGATACGATATTCCATCTATCCATCTGACCCTGATTTATTTGTTGGGTTCCATGATACAAACCAGTTGTATCCCCCAATCCAACTGTATTTGATGTTGCAAAAAGTCTAAAAAATTTGTTTTGTTTTAAAACTTTATTTTTATCAAGAAGTGTAAAGTTACCTTCAGCTTCCAATACTCTTTGAATTACAAACATGACATCAGGTCTTCCAGCATCATACTCGTCAAATACTAGAGCCACTGGATTTTGAATAGACCATGGTAAAATTCCTTCGTTAAATTGAGTAATTTGCTTTCCATCTTTCAAAACTATTGCATCTTTTCCAATTAAATCAATTCTACTTACATGACTATCAAGGTTAACTCTAACGCATGGCCAATTTAATCTAGCAGCAATTTGTTCTATATGAGTTGATTTACCAGTTCCGTGATAACCCTGGATTAAAACTCTCTTGTTAAATGCAAAACCAGAAATAATTGCGAGCGTAGTATCTTTATCAAACTTATAGTTTTTATCTATTTCTGGAACATATTCATTTTTTTTTGAAAAGGCTTCGACCTCCATACCAGTGTCAATTCCAAAAGTTTGCTTAATTGAAACTTTAATATCAGGTTTTATATCTAAATTAGGTGTCAATTTTTTTTCTATAAGTATTTTTTAACTGTGTATAAGCTAAAGTAATTAGTTTAAGTTTTTCTTCATATTTTTTATTTCCAGAATTCATATCAGGGTGAAATTTTTTGACAAGTATTTTGAATTTTTGCTGAATTTTTTGCCATTTTAAACCCACAGAAACACCCAAAATACTAAACGCTTTTATATCTTTGTGATCAAAATTAAATTGACGCATATGACTATTGTCACCTCTAAATTTATCTTTATCTAAATCGTCTTTAAGAGTGTTTTTCCATAAAATTTTAAAAAAATTATCTGAAGAACTAAAACTTTGAGTCGGTTTATGCCAAACCATGTCAGACTTAAGAAAATCAATAACCTGTTTGTCATCCATCCCAGAAAAATAATTCCAATTTTTGTTAAATTCTTTGACGTGTTCTAAGCAAAGCATTCTATATTTTTTGCTATTATCTTTTTCAATGGGAGCTTTATAATCTCCAGTTTTATCACAATTATTCCAGTCGCAAATGTTTTTCATGATATATAATATTAAATATTTATGAATATAAATGAGTTAGTTACAATTATAAAAAAAAAAATAGAAAGTCAAATTAGGCTTGAAAATATAAGTATTGAAGATAAGACATTTTTACATAAAAATCACTCAGGATTTCAAGCTGGCAAATTTCATATAAAAATTTCAATAACATCAACTGAATTAAAAAAGTTGAATAGAATTGATAGCAATAAAAAGATTTATAAAATTTTAGATCAGGAACTAAAAACGAATATTCACTCTTTGCAAATTTTAATTAAGTAATTCTTTTTGAAAAAAATCTTTTAATTTTTTTCTTGAATATTCTTTGTTAATTATAGTTGATCCAACTTTTTTTAACAAAATTAAATTAATCTTGTCCGATTTATTTTTTTTGTCTTTATTCATAAAAGTTAATATCTTATTTATATCTTTTGATGAAAAATAATTTTTAATATTAGACGGCAAATTTGAATTTTTTAAATGATCTATAATTGATGTGAAATCATTTTTTTTAATTATTTTTTGAATTTTTGAGAATTTCAAAGACATTTGTATACCTAAAATAATAGCTTCACCATGATTTAACTTTTTTGAATAACCTGTTGTTGCTTCAAAGGCATGTCCAAAGGTATGACCAAAATTTAATGTCTTTCTCAAATTTGATTCTTTTTCATCTTTTTCAACTATGTTTTTTTTTATTTTACAACTTTCATAAATAGCTTTTTGAATAAAAGGTGTTTTTAAACTTAAAATTTTTAAAATATTTTTTTTTAAAAACTTGTAAAATTTATTATTGGAGATTAAAGAATGCTTTAAAATTTCTCCATAACCACAAGTAATTTCCCTTTTTGGAAGTGTAAATAAAAAATTGATATCACTTAGAACTAATTTAGGTTGGTAAAAACTTCCAATGAGGTTTTTTCCGTGACTCGTATTAATACCAGTTTTTCCACCAATTGATGAGTCAACTTGCGATAAAAGTGTAGTGGGTATATTTATGAACTGCAATCCTCTTTTAAAAATACTAGCAGCAAATCCACTCACATCACCAGTAATTCCGCCACCAAGAGAAATCAAACAATCTTGCCTCGAAAAATTTTTTTTGAGTAATGTATCGACTATTAAATTTACACTTTTTTGATTTTTATTTTTTTCACTTGGTTTAAAGAGATGAGTATAAATTTGTTTATTTTTTAATTTTCCTTTAATTATATTTATTCTTCTTTTTCCAACATTATTATCAAAGACTATTAAACATTTATTAAAATTAATTAAATTTTTATTTAAAATTTTGTCAAATTTATCAATTAAATTATTACCTATTATGACTGGATATTTTTCTATACCAGCTTTAATTATTAACTTTTTTTCTTTCATATAATTTTAAAATTTTATCAACAGTTTTAGTTTTAGTTAAATTATTACAATTAATTTTATATAATGCTTTTGAATAGATATTAGAACGCTTTTTTATCAATTTTAACAAATCTTCATTTGTTGATTTAAAAGCCAATGGTCTTTTAGGGTTATTTCTAATTCTTTTGATTATTTCGTTGTTATTTATCTTTAACCAAAAAGATAAGTGGTCATTTAGAATTACTTTTCTAATATTTTTATTCATAAAAGCTCCACCACCTAAAGCAACGACTATATTTTCTTTTTTTTAGGATCTCTAAAGATATTTTTTCCTCTAATTTTCTGAAGTAGTCTTCTCCTTTGATTTTAAAAATTTCAGAAATTTTCATATCTAATTCTTTTTCAATAGATTGATCAATGTCAAAAAAATCTAAACCTAACTTCTCAGAAATCAGACTCCCTATTGAGGTCTTTCCAGAGCCCATCATACCTAAAAAAACAATATTTTTTTTTGATTTCATAAGTTTTCTTTATTGAAAAAACACAAATATGTCTTAATTTGAAATTATTTAATTTATATGCAATTTATCAGAAAAACAAGTTCGCGTAGAAATATTTTTGGGTTAATTATAAAGATTACTTTAGTTTTACTAATTTTTTTAGGTGTAATTTTTATACTTAATAAAATAGAATTTCCAAGTCCCAAAAAAGTAATTGAAAAAATAATTCCAAATGAAAATTTTAAAATCATTAAGTAAAAGTTATTTTACAATTATTATTGTCTTGATATTGGGTACGAGTTCTTATGCAGAAGATCAAGAACAAACAATTGATATTTGGAACCTAGAAAAAACAAAAAAAAAAGACAACTCAACCCTACAAAAAATAGTTATTACTGATGAAGAAAATTCAGAAGAGTCTTTCCAGTCTGATATTTATAAAATGCAAACAAACAATGAGTCAAATGATATCGAGTTTGAGGAAAAACTAAATTCTAAAAATATTAAAATAGTGGGTTTGTATGATCCTGAAGATTATGGTTTAGATATTAATATGTGGTCTAATTCAGACGGCAATCAAATTAAGAATATTTTATTAAAATTAAATAAAATAGATCTTTCAAAGGATGCATCTGAAATAATGAAAATATCTATGCTAACAAATGCTTATTATCCCCAGAAAAATATATCAGAAGCAGAATTTTTAAAATTTAAATCAGATTGGTTAATTAAAAATTCTGATTTAGATTTAGTCGAAGAATATTTGGTTAAAAACCAAATTTTTAATAAGCATCCTGAACTTGTAAGATATTTAGTTGATCATTATCTCTCTGATTCTAATTTGAAAAAGTCATGTGAAATATTTTCTAAAAATTTAAGTCCTGTAAACGATCAATATTTATCAAAATTTAATATATATTGTTTAATTAAATCAGGAAAAAAAGATGAAGCCCAAATAATTTTTGACCTTAAAAAAGAATTAGGTTTAAAAGACAAATATTTTGAAAAGAAAATTAATTTTTTGCTTGGCTATGAAACAAAAAATGATGAAACTATATCGGAAAAATCTGTTCTCGATTTTCATTTAGCGCACCAAACTAGTTCAAATTTTATTTTTGAACCAAAAGAAACAACAAAAAAAATAATTTGGAAATATCTAGCTTCATCTAATTTGCTTAAATCATTTGATGATATCAAAGTTTCTGAAATAGACAAAATTTCAATAATTGAAAAAGCTGTTCATAATAAAGATTATCCAGAAAGAGATTTATTAAATCTATATAAAAAATTCCAATTCAGCATCAACCAACTTTTGAATGTAAAAAATTCTTATAAATCTTTAACTAATATTGAGGGAAGAGCTTTAATTTATCAAAAAATTTTACTTGAGTCTGAAATGATAGAAAAGCTTAAATTACTTCAAATTTTGAAAAATTCTTTCAAAACAGACAATATAGGCAATGCTTTTGATGTAGAATTGAAAAAGTTCTTAGAGGACATTGATCCAATGGATATTCCGGATAATTTAACAAGTTTTTATTATACCAATATAGAAATTGCCTCAGAATCAATTAAAAAAATAAAATACAATAATGATACTTTACACCAATCTAAGCTTATAAGTTATTTTAATGGAGATTATTCAGATTTAAAAATACAAAAAGAAGTAAATAATTTTCTTAGAAAAATAAAAAAAAATAAGGAATATAAATTATCTAAAAAAGATATTATTTTTTTAGAGGCTTTAAAATCAGACGGAATTAAGATTGAAAAAAAGTACGACGATTTATATGAAATAAGCGCTTCAGAAATTCCTTCTGATATTCAAGTCATGGTTAATAATGATGAAAAAGGGACGGCTTTATTAAGAATAGTTGAAGTAATTGGTCAGGATAAACTAGAGAGAATTGATGAAGATACAATGTATTTTATAATAAGCACTTTAAATCAACTTAATATAAATATTATTAGAAATAAAATTCTTTTAAAAGTTCTCCCTTTAAAAGTTTAATAATTATATTATTATGCCCTTATTATGGCGATAAAAACAATACTCACAGAACCAAATAAAGCATTAAGGCAAATTTCTAAACCAGTGATCCAAGTTGGAAAGAGTGAACAAAAATTAATGGATGATATGTTGGAAACAATGTATGCAGCGAATGGCATCGGTCTTGCTGCTATTCAAATTGGTATTCCAAAAAGGATTATCGTAATGGACTTAAGTAAAGATGAAAATAAGAAAGAGCCTAGATACTTTGTAAACCCAGTTATAAAAAATAAAAATGAAATAAATTCAACTTATGAAGAAGGATGTCTGTCTGTACCTGACCAGTTCGCTGAGATTGATAGACCTAAAGAATGTGAAGTTGAATATTTAGATTACAATGGAAAAAAAAGTTTTTTAAAAGCCGAAGGATTATTAGCAACCTGTATTCAACATGAAATGGACCATTTGGAGGGAATTCTTTTTATTGATTATTTATCAAAACTTAAAAAATCAATGATTATTAAAAAACTATCAAAAAATAAATTAAGAAGAATAGTTGTTTAATAAATGCCAAAAAAAATAATTTTTATGGGCACGCCGTTATTTGCTGTACCAATTTTGAAATCCTTATATCAAAATGGTTATCCAATTTCAGTTGTTTATACTCAACCACCACAAAAATCTAATAGAGGACATAGAATTAATAAATCACCTATTCAAAATATTGCAGAAACATTAAATATAGAATTTAGATCTCCACATGCTTTACTAGATAATGAAGAAGAATATCAATATTTAAAACAAATGAATGCAGACCTTGCAATTGTAGTTGCATATGGTCAATTAATTCCAAAAAATTTTTTGGAATTAACTAAAAAGGGTTTTATTAATATACATGGATCAATACTTCCTAAATGGAGAGGTGCAGCACCTATTCAAAGATCAATTATGAACTTGGATACAGAAACAGGAATAAGTATCATGAAAATTGCAGAAGAGTTAGATAATGGGCCAGTAAGCAATGTTTATAGAATTAAAATAGATCCTGATCAAAATGCTCAAGAAATTTCTGAAAAATTGTCTCTTCTAGCCGCAGAAAAAATTTTAGATAACATAGATGATATTTTAGATGATAAAGCAAAATTTGTTGATCAAGACCATTTAAAAGCAACTTACGCAAAAAAGATTAATAAAGATGAAGGTCAAATTAATTGGAATGAAGAAGCTTCAGAATTAATTGGTAAAATAAATGGTTTATTTCCCGTTCCTGGTGCTTATTTTAATTTCGATGGAGAAAGATATAAAATCTTAAAAGCAAAAATTGGCAATGGTGTTGGAAAGATTGGCGAGGTAATATCTGATAATCTGGAAATCGCTTGTAGTAGCAATCAGTCAATTAAGGTTATTGAAATTCAGAGACAAGGAAAAAAACCACAAAAAATTGGTGAATTTATGCTTGGATCTAAAATTAAAAAAGGTTCAATGATACCCAATGTTTAGATATCAAATATTGATAGAGTATGCTGGAACTAGTTTTAGAGGTTGGCAAATCCAAAAAAAAGGCAAAACAATTCAGGGACTTATTCAAGATAAAATCTCTAGACTTTTAAAAGAAAAAATAATTTTATTTGGATCAGGGAGGACTGACACAGGTGTACATGCAATTGAACAGTCAGCCCACTTTGATAGTAAAAATAAGATTATTCAAACTGATAAGTTTTTAAAATCAATTAATCATTTTTTAAACAAGGAAGAGGTTACTGTTCTTAAAATTAGAAAAAGAAATAATAATTTTCATGCAAGGTTTTCAGCTAAAATGAGAATATATAACTACATTATTATTAATCGTTTAAGTGGACTTGTTTTAGATAAAGATAAAGGGTGGCATGTCATAAAAAAACTGGATTTATCAGCAATGAAAAAGGGTGCAAAAAAATTAATTGGGACAAAAGATTTTTCAACTTTCAGGGCATCTAGTTGTAGGGCTAAAAGTCCAATAAAAACAATGAAATCTGTAATAATCAAATCTTCTAAAAATAAAATTGAAATTGAATTTAAATCTCAGTCTTTTTTACAACAACAAGTTCGTTCAATGGTTGGTTGTTTAAAATATCTAGGAGAAAAAAAATGGTCTTTAAAAAAATTTGAAAATGTAATGAAGTCAAAAAAGAGGGTATTGTGTGCCCCACCAGCACCATCTGAGGGTCTCTATTTAGCGCGAGTTATTTATTAATTTTTTTTTATTCCTCATTGCAAATTTGGGATGAATTCTCCAACGACTTTCCTCACGAATTATAAAACCACAACAATTTTTAGACCCACATTTGCATGGAAATTGTTTGTAATCCTCATCATAGCCAAATCCATAGTCACAAGTAAATTCTTCACCTTTTTTAATATCTTTAATTGATGTTATCCATATCTTCAAACCTTTGCCATCGTATTGTGAATTGGGGTCACAACTATGATTAATTAAGCCAGCTGTATTCCATGGAAAATCACCATCAAGAGTATATCTCTTATTTAAAGTAAACAAGTATATTGGTTTATTATTGTCATATTTATCAGATACATCGACCTGCTTGTTAGTTATAATTTTTCCTTTGTATTCAATAATTTTTGTTCCTTCTTTTATATCTCTGGTAGCATAGAGACCTCGACCTTTGTTATCAATTTTAGATTTTTTTATTCTATATAACTTCATGTGGGCTATTTATAACTTATTAGATACATATCAATTGAATTCTATTAATGCATCAACATGTCTCTCAGTGCTTTCTTGAAGAGCCTGTAAATCATACCCACCCTCTAAGATTGAAACAACTTTCCCGTTACAAAAATTTTTGGATACTTCAAGTGTTCTTTTTGTTATTTCATAGAAATCATTAGATGTGAGTTTTAATTGTGCTAGAGGGTCATTCATATGAGCATCAAAGCCTGCTGAAAATAGTATGAATTCTGGTTGAAATTTTTTAATTTTTTTTAATACATTTTCATAAGCATTTAAATATTGTTGAGAGCTTGTACCTGCCTCAAGAGGGATATTGAAGATATTATTAAATTTACCTTTTTCTTTTTCAGTACCAGAGCCTGGATAGTATGGATATTGATGAGTTGAGATATATAAAACTTTCTCATTATCATAAAAGATATTTTGAGTCCCATTACCATGATGAACATCAAAATCTATAATAGCTACTCGATTAAATTTGTATTTTTCAATTAAATAATTGGCGCCAACTGCAACATTATTATAAATACAAAAACCCATTGCTTTATCTTTTTCAGCATGATGACCAGGTGGTCTTACTGCACAAAATGCATTTTTAAATTCATTATTTTGAATTCCATTAATTGCGGTTATAATTGAACCTACTGCGTCTTTGGTAGCATCTTTGCTTCCTGGAGAGATAATTGTATCACCATCCAAAAAAGAGAAACCTTTTTCGGGAAAAGACTTAGTAACAAAATTCACGTATTTTGATGAATGAGTTTTTATTAATAGGGATTGATCAAATTTAGTTGGTTTTTTCCACACTAAATTATTGTTATTTAATTTTTTAAAGTTTTTTATTATTGCGGTTACGCGATCAATTTTTTCAGGATGACCATTGCCAGTATCATGGTTTTGATATGTATCTGTAGTAACTAAGCAAGTTTTCACTTAAAATAATTTTGTAAAATATTTAGATAAATTATAGTCAGATTCTTTAAATCTTTGAGAGATACAGCTTCATCAATTTTATGCATAGTTTTACCCACAAGTCCAAACTCTAAGCAAGGAGATATCTTCCTTATAAATCTGGCATCGGAAGTTCCTCCAGTTGTTGAGAGTTTTGGTTTAATTTTTGTAATATCTTTAATGACATTTTGAATCATAAAAGTCGTTGCATTAGGTTTTGTTAAAAAAGCCTCTCCTGAAACCCTATATTCTATTTTATATTTAGATTTACTTTTTTTACTAACCTTATTAAAAATTTTGTTAAGTTTTTTTTTAATAGAACTTGATGAATGCTTATTATTGAATCTTATATTAAAAGTTGCCTCAGCTGATCCAGGAATAACATTATCAGCATTATTATCTATATTTATCTTTGTCACCTCTAAATTTGTTGGCTGGAAATTTTTTGTTCCTTTATCAAACTTAATACTTTTTAATTCATTTAAAATTTTAATAATAGTTGTTGATGGATTATTTGCTCTTTGAGGATAAGCAACATGTCCTTGAACACCATTTATAATAAGTTTTCCAGTTAAACTGCCTCTTCGACCTATTTTAATCATTTCACCTAATTTATTTGGATTTGTTGGCTCTCCAACCAGGCAGAAATTGATTTTCTCTTTTCTTTTTTTTAAATAATCTATTACTTTTTTAGTTCCATTAATTGCATCGCCTTCTTCATCTCCTGTAATTAATAAGCTAATTGATCCATTATAATTATGATTTTTACTTAAAAAGGTGCTCACAGCTGAAACAAAAGCAGCAATTGAGCTTTTCATATCATTGGCTCCTCTACCAATTAAATGGCCTTTTTTAATAGATGGTTTAAAAGGATTTACTGTCCAATCACTTAAATTACCAGGAGGAACAACATCTAAGTGTCCTGCATAACAAAAATTAGGTTCTTTATTCCCTATTTTTGCATATAAATTTTTAACAGGTTTAAAATTTTTTTCCTTAAATTCAATTAATTTTGTTTTGAAACCTAGTTTTTTTAGTTTTTTTTCCAAAAATTTCATAACACCAGCATCAACTGGAGTTACTGAGGGAAACTTGATTAGCTCTTTCGCTAATTTTATTTCGTTTAAAATTGCCATGAATTTTATTCTCTTAAAAGATCATTAACAGATGTCTTTGATCTTGTTTTTTCATCAACTTGTTTAATAATGACTGCACAATATAAAGATGGTGCAGATGAATTATTTTTATCTGGTAAGGATCCAGGCACGACAACAGAGTATGGTGGAATTTTTCCATATGTGATTGCACCTGTTTTTCGATCTACAATTTTAGTAGATTGACCAATATACATACCCATACTTAAAACTGATCCTTCACCCACAATTACTCCTTCAACTACTTCTGACATTGCTCCTAAAAAAACATTATCCTCTATGATTGTAGGAAGCGCTTGAGCAGGCTCTAAAACTCCTCCGACTCCACTGCCTGCAGAGATATGACAATTTTTTCCAATTTGGCAACAACTTCCCGCTCTGGCAAAAGTATCTATCATTGTTCCCTCGTCAATATATGCACCTATATTAACGTAGCACGGCATTAAAACTGAATTTTTACCTACAAATGATCCTTTTCTTACTGGAGAATTTGGAACCATTCTGAATCCAGCTTTTTCATGATCTTCTTTAGTCCATCCAGCTGTTTTCCCTTTTAGTAAATGGGCTTTGTCAAACCAGCTAGAATATGGACCATTTAAATTTTCCATTGGATATATTCTAAAACTTAACATAATTGCTTTTTTTAAATGTTGATGTGTGATCCACTCACCATTAATTTTTTCAGCAACCCGAGATTTACCACTATCCAAATCACGAATTATTTGATTGATCGCATCTTTTAAAGATTGATCAGAATTTTGATTTACTTGATCTTTATTTTCCCAAGCCTCATTAATAATTTCTTGTAAATTACTCATATTTTTTTGGTTTAACTGTCCCTTAATATATTAATTTTTTGAAGAAAAGAAGGCAAGTTATTAATCTTATAATCAATGTAGGGCTTGTCAGCATCTTTTTTTGCAAAAGCTTCATCATTTTCAAGCCAGCAAGTTTTCATTCCTAAATTTTTAGCTTGTTCAAGATTATGAGCAATATCCTCAATTAAAATTGATTGTTTAGGCTCTAATTTGAATTTTTCAATTAATTTCTTGTAAGGGTCTAAATGAGGTTTTGGAACAAAGTTTGCATCAGTTATATCAAACGCCCCATCAAATAAATCATCGATACCTAGTTGATTTGTAACATTTTTGATATGATCATGAGAACCATTTGAAAATATATATTTTTTTTCTTTAATCTTAATTAACTCTTCTCTTAAAAGTTTATCTTTTGGTAGCCAAGATATATCAATATCGTGCACAAATTCTAAAAACTCATTAGGGTCAACTTTCTTCTTCTTCATAAGCCCTGACAAAGTTGTCCCATACTCATAAAAGTATTCTTTTTGAATTTTTTTAGCTTCAATTAAATCAACATTAAATTTTTCTGAAATGAATGATGACATTTTTTTATCTACTTCTGAAAAAACTTTAGTTTGTCCACTATAGAGGGTATTATCTAAATCAAATATCCAATATTTTATTTTAGTTAATTCTTTCATTTATTCTCTAATTAAAGTTCCAGACCCCGCATTAGTTAATAACTCAAATAATATTGAGTGGTTCAAGCGACCATCTATAATACAAACTCCTTTAACACCATTACTTGCAACATCTAAACAATTTTTAATTTTTGGAATCATTCCACCACTTATTGTTTCATCTTTTATTAATTCATTGATTTTGTTGGTATTAACTTCAGATATTAACTTTTTATTATTATCTAATACACCTTCAACATCACTCATTATTATCAATCGTCTAGCATTTAGTTTTTTAGCAATTGAACCGGCGGCTGTATCAGCATTAATATTAAAAACCTGATTGTTTTTATCCAAACCTAAAGGAGCTATTACAGGTACTTTCTTTTCTTTTACTATCTGTTCAATAATCAATTGATTTATTTTTTTTGGGGAACCAACAAAACCTAATTTTTTATTTTCTTGTTCAACAATTAAAATATTATTTTGTTTGTTTGTTATACTTTGGCTATCACAATTGTTTTTTTTTAAAGAATCTGTTATTTCTTTATTAAAGTTATTTAAAACTTCCTCAACTATACTTATAGATTTTTCGTCTGTAACTCTTAATCCATTAATAAAATTACTTTTAATCCCTTCTTCATCTAATCTATTTGAAATTCTTTTTCCTCCTCCATGAATTATTATAGGTATAAAACCTAATTTATTTAGTACTGAAATATCATTAATAAAATTTTTAAATAGACTTTGATCAACTAAAATACTCCCACCACACTTAATAACTATATATTCTTTATTATATTTCTCTAAATAGTTTTTTACTTCTTTAATAGAGGGTCCCTTAAGTGGTAAGATTTTTTGAATTTCTTCCTCAGTAAACTTTGACATTAAGTTACAGTTTTAACTGTTGTTCGCTTCATGATGAATAATTGTTGGGCCATAGTTAAAATATTATTTACAGTCCAATAAATTACTAATCCACTAGGGAAAGGTGCAAGTATTACAGTTAAGAAAAGTGGAAAAAACATAAATATTTTTGCTTGCATTGCATCTGTAGGAGCTGGATTTAGTTTTTGTTGTACCCACATCGAAATTCCCATTGCTATTGGCCATGCTCCTATTACTAAGAATGAGGGAACATCATAAGGCAATAAACCAAACAAATTAAATATACTTGTAGGGTCTCGCTCACTTAAGTCATGTATCCAACCAAAAAATGGCATGTGGCGCATTTCGATTGTAACAAATAAAACCTTATATAAAGCGAAGAAGACTGGTATTTGAACTAAAATTGGCAGACACCCTGACATTGGATTTACTTTTTCTTTTTTATAAAGAGCCATCATTTCTTGTTGCAATTTCATTTTATCATCTTTGTGAAGTTCTTTTAATCTCACCATTTCAGGTTGAAGTGCCTTCATTTTTGCCATGCTTCTAAACGAAAAATTAGCCAGAGGAAAAAAAGCTAATCGAATACAAATTGTAATAGCAATAATTGCTAAACCATAATTACCAAGTAATTTAAAGAAATAATCAATTCCAAAGAAAAGAGGTTTAGTAATAAAATATAAAAATCCCCAATCAATAACTAAATCAAATTTATCAATTTTTAAAGACTCTGCATAACCATCAATTACGTCAACTCTTTTAGCAGCAACAATAACCTGTAATTCTTCTTCAATTATATCGTTCCCTTTTAATTCAATTGGGTCTGTAGTTATAAAATTAGCTCTAAATTTTTTTTTATAATCAAACGTAGTTTTAAATTCCTTACCTTTTGGTGGAATTAATGATGTAATCCAATATTTATCTCCAACCCCTAACCATCCTTTTTGGGAGGTTCGTGAAAATTTTTTTTCTTGAATATCATCATAATCCTCTTCAATGAGTTCATCGTCAAGGGTAGCGATCGGACCTTCATGAAGTATATAAAAATTAGAAAGACCTTCTGGGATTTTATTTCTTATTATTTGACCATAAGAGTAAAAATCATATTTTTTATTAGTAGAATTTATTATTTTTTGTTTAATGGTAAATAGAAATTTATCATCTAATGTAATCTCTTTTTCAAATTTTATTCCCTGTTTATTTGTCCATGATAATTTTATTGGAGATTGATCAGTTAATTTATTGTTTCCACTCAAGGACCAAATTGTTTCTGCATTAGGAATATCAATATTTTTATCAGAAGTGACAAAACCACTTTCAATTAAATAACCATCTTTAATATTTCTAGGACCTAGAAGAGTTATTTTTTCATTACTCTCAAGTTCAGTATTATAATTCTTAAAAGTTAAGTCATCTATTGAAGCACCTTTAAGAGATATTGATCCAACAATACTTTGATTCTCAAATAGAACTCTTGCGTTTTCTTTTAGTGCATCATCTCTTGAAATTTCAACAAATGTTTCCTTTTCAACTAAAACTGGAGTGTCGGTATTTTGTTCTATTTTATTTTTTTCAGCTAAGTTTTGTTTTGAAATTGGTTTTTCTGGGACAAAGTATAGTGAATAAAGAACAATTACTGCTGAAGATAAAGCTATTGCTGCTATTACATTTTTAGAGTCCATTATTTTTTAACTTTCATATCTTTGTTAACAGGGTCAAATCCTTCACCACCACCTAAAAATTTAATAGGGTGGCAAGATAAAATTCTTTTTAAACTTAGATAAGAACCTTTTAAAAATCCAAAAGTTTTAAGTGCTTCAATACTATATTCAGAACAAGTAGGCAGGTATCTACATGAGGGACCAATCAGAGGACTTATCAAAAATTTATAAACTTTGACAAATTTTATGAGTGTGTGAGTTAAAATATTCATTATCTAATTTTACTAAATTCCTTAAATAAGGTTTCTTTTATATCTTTAAATTCATTGTTTAACATGGTTGGCTTAGCAATAACAAGATATGAATAATCTAATTTTATGGAGATTTCTTTGAGACCATCATTCATTATGTTTCTTAATCGCCTTTTTATTTTATTTCTTTTAACTGCAATTCCTAACTTTTTTTTTGTAACAAAGCTTATATTTAATTTTTTTTTATTTTTGTTATTTAAATGACCAAAAAAAATTGTCACGTATTTATTTGAAACTTTCTTTTTTTTTAGAAGTTTTTTGAATTCCTCGTTATTAGAAAGAGCAAGAATTTTGCTTTTCATTGAATGAAATTATTTTCTTTTCTTTTTCATAGCCGAGGAAACTGTTAAATTTTTTCTGCCTCTAGCTCTTCTTCTTTTTAAGAGTTTTCTACCACCCTTAGTTTTCATTTTTGAACGAAATCCGTGTTTCTTTTTTCTTTTACCAAATTTAGGTTGAAAAGTTCTTTTCATAATTCTGTTATAGTTGGTTATTTAATAAAATTGCGCTCTTTATATTAACTAAATTAAAAAATAGCAAATATAAGATTTTACAAATAGTATGGTGATTTATGGAAAAAGCTAAAAAAATTAAATTATATATCGGATTATTTTACCTAATATTTATAGGCCTATTTTTATATTATTTTTTTTCGAAATTCAGCATTCAAGAATTGACAAGTTACGACTTTATAAAAAATAATAGGGACCTCTTTTTTGAGTTAAAGCAATCCAATCTATTCTTAGTTGTAATTCTATTTATGTTATTTGTTATTGTTTGGGTTTTGGCTGCTGGTTTTATTTCACCAATAGCTATTTTTGCAGGATTCTTTTTTGGTAAATGGCTTGGAGCATTTATATTATTATTAGGTATGTCAATTGGAGCAACTTTTCTTTATATATTTGCGAATTATTTCCTAAAAGAATTTATTAAAGGTCGCTTCTTAAATAAATTCAAAAATCTTGAGTTAAAATTTAAGAAATCAGAGTTTATGTATTTATTAGCTTATAGATTTATTGGAGGAATTCCATTTGCAATTTCTAATGTATTGCCATGTATTTTTAATGTTAAAACTTCCAATTTTTTTTGGGCTACTCTAATTGGAGTTATCCCACAAATTTTTTTGGTTTGTGCTTTGGGCAGTGGATTAGAAAAAATTATAGATGAAAATTTAGAAGCACCAACTTTAAAACAGTTAATATTTTCCTCTGATATTTATATTCCGCTAGTTGTATTTTTTTGTTTAGTTGTCTTAACAATTTTTCTCAGAAAGATATTTTATAAAAGCTAACTATGGTGCTCTCACCCTGTAATGATCAGGGAACTAGTCCTTACCAAGGACTTGTTATACCATTTAACTATAAGAGCAATTATCACAAATTGTATTATATGGTTAATTAAGCATTTTTTTCAAATTATTGCCTTAATTTTTTGACTAATATGATTTATATCTTATTAAGGAAATTTTATGGGTATTCATTACGATTATAAATCTACAAAAAGCGCAAAGTTAATGGAGAAGCAAGCAAAAAGAGAGAAAAAGCTTGCTGAAAAAAAAGCTAAGCGATTAGCAAAAGAAGGTCAAAAAAAAGAAGAACCAAAAGTCAAAGCTTTAGATGCATCAAAACCAATAACTCTAGATTTTCTTACAAATCCAAATAAAGAATGAACAATAAAGATAAAAATGAGCGACTAAGTTTAGCGCTTAGAAAAAATTTAAAAAAAAGAAAAATATTCCAAAAAAAAAATAAAAAAAAAAATGATATTAAACGATAAACAAATAAAGAAATTAGCTGTAGAACAAGAAATGATTTCTCCTTTTGTTAACGAAAGTGTTGCTAAAGGTATAAGTCACGGACTTAATTCCTTTGGATATGATTTAAGGTGTGGTTCAGAATTTAAGATATTTACAAATATAAAGGGTGCAACTGCTGATCCAAAAAATTTTAGTGAGGACAATTTTATTACAGTAAAGGGTGAAGAATCAATTTTAATTCCCCCCAACTCATTTGCTTTAGCAAGTAGTTTAGAATACTTTAAAATGCCTAGGAATGTGACAGGTTTAGTAACAGCCAAATCTTCTTATGCTAGATGTGGTTTGGGAACCCCACCAACGGTCTTAGAGGCTGGTTGGAGTGGCAACCTAGTTTTAGAGTTTTCAAATCATACTAGTAATCAAATAAGGTTATATGCAAACAGTGGAGCTGCACAAATCTTATTTTTTCAAGGTGAGCAACCAGAAGTTTCTTATGCAGATAGAGACGGAAAGTATCAAGGGCAAACAGGTATTACTTTAGCAAAATTCAAATAGTTTATGGATAAATTTTTGATTGAGGGTCCTTGTAAAATTAAAGGCAAAGTTAAAATTTCGGGTGCGAAAAACAGTGCTCTTGTTTTATTGGCAGCTACACTTTTATTTGAAAAACCTGTTACTTTAAAAAACTTACCAAGAGTTAAAGATATTAATACAATGCTAAATTTATTAAAATCTCTTGGTTCTAAAATTACTTTATCTAAAGATAGAAAAACAGTGCGAATTCAAAATAAAAAAAAAATGAAGACTTTAGCGAGCTATTCTCTTGTGAAAACTATGAGAGCTTCAATTCTTGTACTAGGGCCATTAATTTCAAAATTTCATAAATCTACCACATCATATCCTGGTGGCTGCAACATTGGTTCACGACCTGTAAATTACCACTTATCAGCATTAAAAAAGTTAGGAATGAAATACCAAATTAAGAAAGGATACATTCACGCAAAATCTAATGGCAGACTAAAAGGAACATTAATAAATTTTTCAAAAATTAGTGTTGGGGCAACAGAAAATACAATTATTGCTGCTTGCTTAGCTAGAGGCAAAAGCATTTTAAAAAATTGTGCAATTGAACCTGAAATAAAAGATCTTACAAATTTTTTGAATTCTGCGGGAGCAAAAATTAAATGGAAAGGCAGAACATGCCTAGTTACGGGAGTCAATTCATTAAATGAAATTAGTTTTTCTGTTATGGCAGATAGAATAGAAACAGGAACTTTTTGTGTAGCAGCCACAATAGCAAAAGGGGATTTAGAGATACAAAATTCAAATCCAAAAGTTATAAAAACAGAGTTAAATATATTAAAAAGAGCAGGTGCCAAAATTAAAGTTTTAGAGAATAAAATTTGTATTAAAGGACCTAAAGTAATCAAACCAATCAAAAATTTAAAAACAAAGGAATGGCCTGGAGTTGCAACAGACATGCAATCTCAAATAATGGTATTAATGTGTGTTGCTAATGGTGAGAGTTCAATAATTGAAAATATTTTTGAAAATAGATTTCTTCATGTGGGAGAACTTCAAAGACTTGGAGCAAAAATAAAGATCAAAAACAATAAAGCTACAATTCAAGGAAATACAAAATTTATCGGTGCTGAATTAATGTCTAGTGACTTAAGAGCCAGTGTTGCTCTTGTTCTAGCTGCAATGGTTTCCAGAGGTAAATCTATAATAAATCGAATTTATCACTTGGATAGAGGCTATGAAGATATAGAAAAAAAATTAAGAAGAATCGGTGTTAGAATAAAAAGACTTAAGTAATGAATAAGTATTTAGCTAAAATAATTGCAAGTGATCAAGAGGGGCTTCAAATGATTTCTGCTTGTAGTTCAGGTGCTAAAGTCAAAGTTGCAGATATTAAATATTTAGCATCTAACAAAGTTTTTTTTAATATCAATCGAAAGAACTAAGATTGAAACCAATCAAAAAAATAAAAAAATCAATAGTATTTGCAGGTTTGATTTTGTTGATAAAGTGCGGTCAAAAAACATTGATCAATCAAACCAAAAAATGACTTTGGAATTGTTAGGAATTGATTATTTGAAAAATAATGATGATTATGAAATAAATCTTATTTTCAATAATAATGCTCACATTGCTTTGACTACAGAAACTATTGAAGTAAGACTGGAAGATCAAAGTGAAATTGGAAAGTAATGAAAATATTAAATAGTAATAGTAAGAATTTTGATAAATTATTAGATATTTTGCTCTTAAAAAGAAAAAATAAGATTAAGTCTAATTCAATTTCAGTAACAAATATTATAAAAGATGTTAGAAAAAATGGAGACAAATCTTTATTAAAATACGAAAGAAGATTTAATAAGAATAATATTATAATCCCAAGAACAAAACAAATTTCCAAATCAATAAAATCTTTAAATCCAAAAGTTAAAAAAGCAATTGATTTAGCTTTTAATAGAATTTATAAATTTCACTCTCTTCAAAAATTTAAAAACATTTCTTATGTAGATAAATTGAAAAATAAACTTGAATACAAGTATTTACCGTTAGAGTCCGTAGCAGTTTATGTTCCTGGTTCAACAGCATCATATCCATCAAGTGTTTTGATGAACACCATACCTGCTATTGTTGCAGGAGTTAAAAGAATAGTTATGATTAATCCAGGGTATAAAGGAAAACAAAATCCTGCTGTATTATATGCTGCTAAGAAATGTAAAATAAAAGAAATTTATTCTATTGGTGGTCCTTCAGCAATTGCTGCGGTTGCTTATGGAACTAAAAAAATAAAAAAAGTTGATAAGATTGTAGGACCAGGCAACGCTTATGTAACTGCAGCAAAAAAAGAAGTATTTGGGGATGTTGGTATTGAAGGTATGATTGCAGGACCATCAGAAGTAACTATTGTTTGCGATAAATTCTCTAATCCTGAATGGGTCGTAAGTGATTTAATTGGACAGGCAGAACATGATAGTCTAGCTCAATGTATTTTGATTTCCAAAGATAAAAAATTATTAGATAAAGTCAATATTGAAATTTTTAAACAACTTAAAGAAATTCCAAGACAATCAGTTGCCAAAAAAAGTTTAATGAATAATGGAATTTTAATACACATTAATTCTGATAAAAAAATAATTGATATTGTAAACAGGATTGCACCAGAACACCTAGAGCTTAATGTAAAAAATTATAAATCTATTGTTTCAAAAATTAAGAATTCAGGATCAATTTGTCTAGGAAAATATGCAGTTATGGCGATGACAGATTATAATATAGGTACAAATCACGTGTTGCCAACAAATAGTTCAGCCAAATATTCTAGCGGGATAAGTGTAAATGAATTTTACAAAAGAATTTCATATGTAAACTTATCAAAAAAGGGTATTGAAAGTCTTGGGCCATCAGTTATAACTCTTGCAAATTATGAAGGGTTAGCAGGACATGCTCAATCTGTAAAAAAAAGAATTAGGAGAAAATAAATTTGTCAAAACAAGACTTACTTGAGTTTAAAGGTAAAGTAACTGACTTATTACCCAATGCTATGTTTAGAGTTCAATTGGAGAATGGTCATGTTGTAACAGCTCATACAGCAGGCAAATTGAGAAAGAATAGAATAAGAGTATTACAGGGTGATAATGTTACAGTTGAAATGACACCTTATGACCTTACTAAAGGCAGAATAATCTTTAGAGGTTAAATTTTGCCTCGGTAGCTCAGGAGTAGAGCAGAGCCCTGAAAAGGCTTGTGTCGGAGGTGCGAATCCTTCCCGAGGCACCATCAAAACATCTTGAAATTCACCTAAAAGAAATTAACCTGAGACAATAATAAATAACAAAAAGGACTAAGAAATAAGATGAGTACATTAAAAGGAACTGTTAAATGGTTTAACGGAAAGAAAGGCTTTGGCTTCATAGAAAGAGAAGACAAAGAAAAAGATGCGTTCGTTCATGCTAGTGCAGTTAAAGCAGCGGGCATGAGATATTTAAATGAAGGTGAAAAATTAGAGTTTACTCTTGAAGATGGTCCAAAAGGTCCCTCAGCAGTAAATTTGAAAAAAATAGATTAAATTTAAAATTTTTTTAAGGACGTTTTTCTAGTAAATAGATAGACGTCCTTTTCTTTTAGGGGTTGAATAATTCAAATTTTTGACTAAAAAGACCCTCATGATTATAAATTACACTTCAAAAAGAGTTCTAAACAGATTTCACAAAATCTGTTTCCATAGCCTATAGGCTATTTATTTATAATATAATTTTAATCCACACGAAAATAATATAAAAACAAGGAATGCCTGGGTGGTGTAACGGTTAGCACGAAAGTTTGTGGAACTTTAAGTTTGAGTTCGATTCTCAGCCCGGGTACCAAAAAAATGAATAAAGAAAAAAAATTAGTTCCTGGATTACCTTCAGGATTTGAAGATCGATGGGGTAAAAAAGTTCTTCTTAAAAAAAAGCTTTTAAAAGCTATTGAGAATAATTTTATTAAATTTGGAGCAGAAGCTCTTGAAACTCCTTCGTTTGAAGTCGCAGAAAATATTGGATCTTTTTTGGCAGAAGATGAGGCTAATCCTATGTCTGATGTATTCTCATTTGAAGATGGAGACAAAAACATAACTCTTCGTTATGATCTTTCAAGCCCACTAGCAAGATTTTATGCTCAAAACAACCAAGAACTTCCATCAATCTTTAAGCGATATCAAATTCAAAATGTATTTAGAAACGAAAAAGCAGGAAATGGCCGATATAGAGAATTTATGCAAGCAGATTTTGATATTATTGGAAATGTTAATCCTGCTCAAGCAAATGCAGAGCTTTGTAATTTAATATCAAGCACATTATCAGATTGCGGATTAAAAAAAGATCAATTTACCATCAATGTAAGTAATAGAAAAATAGTTCAAGGACTAATTAATGAATTAAAAATTTCTGAGGAAAAACAAACTAAAGTCATTCGAGCTATAGATAAACTTGATAAACCTGGATTTGGTTTAAAAGGAGTTGAAAACTTACTCAAAAAAGAGAGAAAAGACAAAAGTGGTGCTATTACGAAAGGAGCTGAGTTATCAGATGATCAAGCAGCACAAATATTAAATTTTCTAAAAATAAAAGATTTAAAAGATTTAAAAGAAACTTTAAAAAACCCTATATCTCAAGAAGGAATAAAAGAATTAGAAGATGTATTTGAAATTCTTGGATACGGATCAAATTTAGAAAAAGTTAAAACAAATTTTACTATAGTGAGGGGGCTTGCTTATTATTCTGACTTTATAGTTGAAACTAACTTAAACTTCAAAGTCACTAATTATAAAGGTAAGGAAATAGAGTTGGGCAGCGTCTGTTCAGGAGGTTCATATGCCAAACTTATTTCAAGATTTAGAGGGGTTGATGTTCCTGGGACAGGAATTAGTTTTGGAGTTGATCGATTACTATTCGCATTAATGCAGCTGGATCAAATTAAAGTAGAGGATCAAAAACCTGTTTTAGTTTGTGTAATGGATCAAAAATTTTTGAATAATTATTATGAGATAGTCGATTTATTAAGAGAAAATAATATAAACGCTGAAGTATTTTTAAGTACCAAAAAAAATTTAGGAAAGCAGCTAGAACTAGCAAATAAACGTGAATTACCAATTGCGGTCATTTGTGGAGAAAATGAATTTAAAGATAATACTATAACTATTAAAAATCTTAGAGGTGTTAAGGGTGAAAACAGCCAAACAATTCCAAAATCGAATTTGATAAATGAAATCAAAAAACTTATCTGAAAAAATCCTTAGATCTGTAAAGTCTAAAGGATTTAAGTATATCGAATTGCCATCGGTAGTTGAGACAAATCATATTGTACAAAGATCAGGTGAGAATTTTAGAAAATTTATCTTTTCATTTAGTGATCAAAATGGAAATGAGTTGTGTTTGCGTCCTGATTTAACAATAGTTTCATGTCTTAGATATTTAGAAAATAATTTTAAAGAAAAGGAAAAAATATTTTATAGCGGTCAGGCTTATAGAAAATCTCAAAATAAAAAAGATTCTATTATCAGAGATCAAATAGGATTTGAAATTATTGGTTCAAAAAATGAAAAAATTGATGATAAAGAAATAATAAATACATCTTTAAATTCTTTAACAAAATTAAAATATTCTTCAGGAAAACTAACGCTTGGAAATGTAGAAATTTTCAATCTTTTAATATCAAAATTAGATATTCCAAAAAGATGGAAGTTAAGATTATATAGACACTTTTGGAGAGAAGATTATTTTAATGATTTACTAAAAAGATTAGAGACAAATTCAGATGTAGACCCAACTATAGTTGAAATCGATAAGAAACGTTATCAAAAAATGCTAAAGGAGGATAAATCATCGGTCATAGCAGGTAGATCTATCGAAGAAATTTTAAGTAGGTTTGATAATAAAATTAAAGACCCAAGACGTGCAAGTAAGGGAAAAAATGTATCTAAAATTATTAAAGAGTTTTTAAAAATTAAATGTCCAATAAATAAAGCTGCTAAAGAACTAAATAAATTTTTTAAAAAATACCATATTAATTTGGTGGTAGATCAAAAATATTTTCCAATTTCGAACAACAAAGTATCAAAACTAAACGTAATTTTTTCAACTTCCTTTGGAAGACAACTTGAATATTACACAGGAATGGTTTTTAAAATTGATATTAAATCAAATAATAAAGTTAAGAATATTATTAATGGTGGTAGATACGATCAATTAATCTCTGATCTAGGTTCTAAAAATCAAGTCTCAGCAGTAGGAGCTGCTTTAAACTTAAATTATTAATCATGAACAATATAATAAACATAGGAATTCCTAGTAAAGGTAGACTAAGAAAAGACGTTTTGAAGATTTTTAAAAAAAAAAAATTGAACCTTGTTTCAGAAAGAGGAGAGAGAGATTTAATTGGTTCAATTAAGAACAAAAAAAATATCAAAATTTTATATTTACACGCAAGAGAAATTATAGAGAGATTAGGGGATAATTCTTTAGATATTGGTTTTTCAGGGTTTGATCTATTTAAAGAAAGTGAAATTAACACTCAAAAGAAAATTAATGTGAATAAAAAATTAAGTTTTGGAAAAGCTGATTTAGTTGTTGCTATTCCTGACCCTTGGATTGATGTTCAAACAATAGCTGATCTTGAGGAAATTGCTTTTGAATTTAGAGATAAAAAGAAAAAAAGATTAAGAGTTGCAACTAAGTATCCAAATTTAACAAGAGAATTTTTATTTTCAAAAGGTGTCACTCAATTTAGATTGGTAGAAAGTCTTGGGGCAACGGAAGCATATCCTTTTATAGGATCAGCAGAATTAATCACCGATATCAGTTCAACAGGTGAAACTTTAAAAGCTAATAATTTGAGAGTTTTAAAAGATGGTGAAATTTTAAAGTCTCAAGCATGTATTTTTTCATCAAAGAAAAATTCAAAAAAAAAAGAATTAAAGAAATTAATTCAATTACTTTCCAAATAATTTATCCTTAAAATAAATGAGGATTATTTTGATAATATCCAAATTTCTTAATATTGCATAAAGAGCTACTAAAACTCCTATTACAAATATAATTTTTAAAATTAGATATAATTCCATAAAAAAACCTTATAATACAACTTACGAATCATGGACACAATTTTATTAATTATCTTAATTTTATTGCTAGTAGCAACTCTAGCAACTTTGTATTTAAATATAAGATCCAAACCAAGAAGTGACGGCAAAGAGATTGAAGAAATAGCAAATTTAAATAACGAAATAGTTCGACTAAAAGATAGTTTAAATACTACAATCAATACATCTCTAGGCTCAATGTCGACTTCTTTTAACGCTCTTTCAACAGGAGTTACAAAGGATATGACTGAGGCACTTACCAAAGTTGATGAGAAGGTTGGAAATTTTAATCAACAAGTACAATTATTAAATCAAAGCCAAGAAGGAATTACTAAAATTTTAGCAGGAGTTAAAAAATATGGAACTCTTGCAGAGTATTCTTTAGATGCTTTAATTAAAGATTTATTACCCGCATCTCAATTCATGACAAATGTGAAGATGAAAGAGGATAAAAGTGAAAACGTGGAATTTGCGATTAAACTTCAAGGAGATGTTTTAGTTCCAGTAGACTCTCATTTTCCAGTAGAAAAATTTAAAGCAATCACAGATGCTTATGATGCAGATGATAAAAAAGCAGTTGCAGATGCTAGAACAAAATTAGCAAGTGCATTTAAGGCTAAGGCAAAAAGTGTTATGGAAAAATATATTGTTCCACCTAAAACGACTGATTTTGCAATAGTGTATGCGCCAACAGAAAGTCTTTATAAAGAATTAACTGAATATCAAGATCCAAGTACTAAAGAATTATTAACTCAAGAATTAATGAAAAAATATAAAATTGTAATTTGTGGCCCTAATACTCTTTCTGCCTATTTGCAATCTTTACATATGGGCTTTCAATCATTGAAAGTACAAAAAGGAGCTACAGAAATATACAATCATCTTAAAACCATCACTACAAGATTTGGAAAACATTTTGATAATATAATTTTACTTAGAAAAAAATTAGAGGAAGCTATGAGTGTGGTAGATAAGTTTGGTACTGATGCAAGATCAATAAGCAGAACTTTAGAAAATATAAAAGATCCCGAGCAGGTTGAGAAAGCTGTTCAAACAGAAAATGTAGAAAAATTTGTTGAAAAAAATAAACAGCTCAAAAATTAATTTCTTTTTTCCAAAAATACCGATTATAAGAAATCACATGCAGTGGAATCAGAAATATAATTATCCAACATCATCAAGAGCAACAGAAGGTGGAATTAGAAGATATTTATTAGGAGAGAAAAAATTACCTAGTGTTACCTCAATTCTTGATGCCACAAAATCTGAAGAGGATAAAGCTGCATTAGCAAACTGGAGAGAAAGAACTGGATATAAAGAAGCTGAAGCGATTACAAAAGCTGCAAGTAGCAGAGGTTCTCAGATGCACAACTATTTAGAGTCATTCTTGTTAGGAAGAGAAAATTTAAGTTTTTTTGAAGATAAAGAACAATTCAAGACGATGGCTAAAGAAATAATTGAAAAAGGTTTAAAAAATAGACTAGAAGAAATATATGGAACTGAGTGTACTCTTTATTATCCAGAAAAGTATGCAGGTACTGCTGATTGTATTGGGGTATATGAAGGAAAAGAAACAATAATTGATTTTAAACAATCCAATAAACCTAAAAAAGTTGAGTACATAGATTCTTGGCTACTACAAACTGCAGCTTATTCTTTAGCCCATAATGTTGTGTATAAGTCCAATATCACTGCTTGTGTTATACTTGTTTGCACAGTAGATAATTTGTTTCAAGAATTTAAAATTCAAGGACCTGAGTTGATAACTTATCAAAATTTATTTTTGGGAAGATTAAAAAAATTTAATGAAACGAATAATTTAGGTTA
Organism: Pelagibacterales bacterium SAG-MED19; assembly: GCA_014654035.1. GTDB lineage: Bacteria > Pseudomonadota > Alphaproteobacteria > Pelagibacterales > Pelagibacteraceae > Pelagibacter. The sequence goes on along the minus strand of JACWDQ010000002.1, from coordinate 6,123 downwards.
ATAAAAAATGGATAAAATTGTAATTTACGATACAGAAACAACCAATAGTACTATTTGGGGATCTATAATTGAAGTAGGGGCAGTCGTGGTTGATAAAAATTTAAAAGAGATAGGAAAATTAAATATCAGAGGCAGAATGCCAGAGGGCGAGGTACCAAGCGCTAAAGCTTTACTAGTAAATTCAACCAGCATTGATTTACTTACAAAAGGTAATTATTCACATTATGATTTTTTGGGTGCAGTTGAAAATTTTTTTTCGAAATGTGCACCTGCAATGTTTATGGGTTGGAGTAATTTAAATTTTGATAGGAGAATGTTTCATTTCAATTTTTTTAAAGGAAATCGATACCCATACATTACTCATTCATCACCAAATCAGGAACATGATGGTTTACATGTAGCAAGAGCTGCACAAACTATTAATTCTGAAACTTTAAAGACAGAATTAACAGAGGCAGGAAATGAGTCACTAGCTTTAGAATCCTTATGTAGAATGCAAGGTTTTGACACTTCAGCAGCCCATAATGCATATCATGATGCTTATTCTAGTTTGTTAATTTTAAGGTTAATAAAAGAAAGACATAAAGGAAATTGGGAAAAATTTTTAAGTACTTCGACAAAAAATAGCGTTGAGTCAATTATAAATTCCGAAGGTATTTATTCAATTTTTGAAAATGTTAAAGGAAGAAATATGATGTATCTTGTTTGCACATTACATCCAAAACATTGTTTTCACCCATCATATACATCATGGGGATACTTATGGGATCTTAGAAGAGATCCAGAGCCATATTTAGATATGTCTGTAAATGAGTTAAAAGCAAATCTAAAAAAAATTAGCCCGAAAGCTCTAAGGGTAATTAAAACCAATAAAGCTCCAGTTGTTTTAAGTAAGGATTTTGCTTTAAAACAAAAACCATATTCAGATCTTGATTTAGAGACAATAAAAAAGAGAGCACAGTTAGTGAGAAACAATGAGAAATTTTGTCAAAATATTCAAATAATTAATAGAGAGGCTGCAGAGGAAAAGGCTCAAACTAAAACCCAAGAAGATTTGTTGCCAGAAGAAACTTTGTATGAAAAGTTTATACCTAATAAAGATACCGCTTTATTTAAAAAATGGCATAGTTCATCATGGGAAGATAAATTACGATTATTAGATAAATTTCAAGATAAAAGATGTAGCTGGTTTGGACAAAAAATTATTTATCAAGAAGCACCACAAATTTTACCATCAGATTTATATAAAAATATCAAAAGTGAAATTGCTAGAAGAATTTTAAGTAAGAATAAAGAAAAATGGCAAACGATTGGGATGGCTTACAACGAAATTGACATATTAAGAGATCAAGCAGATAAAAGGAATGATGAGGAAGAATTAAAAAAATTAGATGAAATAAATGATTTTATAATGTCTATTGAAAAAAAATATGAAATTGCGTAGTTGACTTTGGAGAACTAATTAATAAAAGGTATTTATGCTTAAAGATTTTAAAGACACAGATTTCGAAGATAAAGTTAAAAACGAAGACGTTTCAGTAATTCAATTCAGTGCTGCTTGGTGTGGACCTTGCAAAGCTCTCAAACCAATTATGGATAAATTAGCTGTAGAATACAAAGATAAAGCTGGCTTTTATTATGCAGATATTGAAGATGGAGGAATTAATACCGGAAGTGCAGCAGGTATTAGAGGTGTACCAACAGTAATTATTTACAAAAAAGGAGTTGAGGTAGATAGAAAAGTTGGAGGTGTACCAGAGAGCAACATGAAAGAATTTTTAGAAAAAAATATTTAATTTAAGTTTAAAAATTCTCCACTTAAATAAAGTGACCCCGTTATTAATAAAAGATCATTATCTTTAAGTGAAACAGATTTAATGGCTTCCTCAAGATTTTTTTGATATTTAACATTTGGTATATGCTTGAATTTTTCTTTCAATTTTATTCCACTGATAGAATTGGGTTGATTAGGAATATCTACAGTTGTTAAGGAAGCAATATTTTTAAAATAACTTATAAATTTTTCATGATCTTTATTTGCCATCATTCCAATAATTACATGTATATTGCAATCTAAAGTTTCAAGATATTCATTTAAAACTCTTGCACCATCTTCATTATGACTTCCATCTAAAATGAGTTGATTATTTTTAATAAGTTCTTTCAATTTTCCTACCTTTATTTCTTGGAGTCTAGCAACATTTTTGATGTTTTTTATTCCTTCTTTAATTTGCTCATCTTTAATACCAATATTTATCATTCTTAATGTTGCAATAGCACTTGAAATATTTTCTAATTGAAATTGTCCTAAAATATTTGGTAGTGGGAGCTTTAAACTCCCAAATTTATCCTCATAATAAAAAAAACTATTTTCGGCACTAGAAAAAGTAAAATCCTCATTAAAAAATAATTTTTTAGAGTTATTTTTTGAAATTGTTTTTTTTATTGATTCTAATGTTGTAGACAAGTTTTGTTTAGATATTGTGATATTTGAATTTAAAAGAGAGGATGTTTTTTCAAAAATAATTTGATCGATTGTTTGTTGTTTTTTTGGTAACCAATCAAGATGATCTTTACTAATTGATGTTATTATACTTGCTAAATTTTTTTTCAGAATATTTGTTGCGTCAAACCTGTGAAATAAACCAGCTTCAATTAAATTTATATTTTCAGGATAATCTGCTGCTTTATAAAAATAACATGCTGTTAATATTTCAAAAAATGTAATTGGTTGTTTGTTATTAATTTTTTCTACTTTTTCAAAAAGATCCGCTAATTCCTCATCTTCTAATTCTTTATTATCAAAAACAAATCGTTCATTAATTTTTTGAATATGAGGACTTGTATAAACGTTACATCTTATATTTGTTTCTTTTAAAATTGAAAAAATTGCATTAATCGTTGACTGTTTACCATTGGTTCCCACTACTGATATTGCTTTAATTTTATCTTGAGGGTTACCTAGTTTTTTGCAGAGAAGCTTTATGCGATCTAAGCTTAGATCTATTTCCTTAGGATGCAACTTTAGAAAGCGACTGAGTATTTTCTGTAGTTTCATTTTCTTCAGTGCTTATAGCAGAATTTTTCTTTAACAATATTGATAATAAGGTTCCAATTTTTTCAGAAAGATCTTTTCTTTCAACTATTAAGTCAACAAATCCAGTTTTTTTAACATATTCACTTTTTTGGAAACCTTCTGGTAATTCCTCTTTTACTGTACCCTGAATAACTCGAGCACCTGCGAATGCAATTAATGCCCCTGGTTCAGCAAAATGAATATCACCTAACATAGCATAAGATGCAGTGATACCTCCCGCAGTTGGATCTGTTATACAAACAAGATAAGGAAGATTGTTTGTTTTAAGTTCGTTGATAGCAAGAGTAGTTCTAGTCATTTGAGATAATGAAATTAAACTTTCCATCATTCTCATCCCACCTCCTGCACTAACACACAAGAATGGGGTTCGATTTTCAATAGCATATTGAATACCATATAAAAAAGCCTCACCTTCAGCAGCAGCCATTGAGGCTCCTAAAAAATTAAAATCTGAGGCTACAGCAGTAATTTTTATATTATTAATTGTTCCGCAAACAACCATCATACCACAATCCATACCAGTTTTTTTTCTCGCAGTCTTTATTCTATCTTTATAAGATTTTGAGTCTGTCCAATTTAAAGGATCATCTTTAGGTATTGGAGTTTTAAAAATTTCATAATTATTTTTACCAAACAAAATATCAAATCTTTGTTTTGGATTTATTCGGTGATGTTTATTGCAATCGGGACAAACCCATAGATTTTCCTCTAAGTTCTTTTTTAAAATTGGTCCTCTACAGCAAGATGTCCAATCACTATTAGCAATGTCCTCTTTGGTAGCTCTTTTGTGTATCGCAGATTTAATTTTTTCACCTGCTCTAATAATTTTTGTTATCCAATTCATTTAATTTTACTTTTTAACCTTATAACAACATTAGTAACATTTGTGACAGTATTTTGTCTTTTTTTTAGTGAATTTGTTATTTCTTTGCAAATCGCACTTCCAACTACCAATCCGTCGGCTTTTTTTAATGATTTAATAGTTTTTTCAGTAATACCGAATCCAATCACTACATTTTTTGATTTATTCTGATTTTTAATTTTTTGATATTCTTTAAGTATTTTTTTTGATGAAACTTTTAATTTTCCACCAGTAGTAGACAACATGCTTATATAGTAAATCATGTCATGTGAGTTGTTGACAATTTTTTTTAATCTTTTTTTTGAAGTTGTTGGAGAAATTAGTTGAATAAAATTAATATTATTTTTTTTGCATTTTAATGCAAAAGCTTTATTTTCTGGAAAGGGTAAATCAACAACAATTAAACCATCAACCTTTGATTTTTTGCATTTAGAAATAAATTTATTTTCATTGTATTGATAAATCATATTATAATAACCCATTAAAATAATTGGTTTATCTTTTCTTATTTTTTTAAATTTACTTACGATTGAAAATACATCATTAATTTTAACCCCATTTTTGATTGCACGGTAAGCACTTGTTTGAATTTGACCACCATCAGCAATAGGTGTGTTGTGAGGAAAACCAAGCTCACAAATATCTGCATATTTTGAAATTGCCTTTAGAATTTCTAAAGATTTTTTTTTTGTGTTATCGCCAGCAACAGTATAGGTAAGAAGAGCAGGTCTTTTTTCTTCTTTTGCTTTTTTAAATGAAATATTTATGAGAGACTCTTTCATTTATATCTTCCCAATCTTTTTTTTAAAATGTATTTATCTTTTTTAGCATCCCCACAACTATTAACTATACAGATTGTATCTTTACTTAACTTTGGAGCAATTTTTATAGCTTCAGCAAAAGCATGACTGGGTTCTAAACTTGGGTTAAGTTTTTCGAATTTAGTAACTATTTTATAAGCATTTAAAGCCTCTTCATCTGTTGCAAATGTGTATCGTGCTCTTTTAGTATCTTTTAAAAAACAATGGATTGGGCTGACACCAGGGTAATCTAGACCAGCACTAATTGACTCAGTTTCTTTAATTTGACCTTCATTGTTTTGACAAACATAAGAGGCTGCACCATGTAAAATTCCAATTTTAGCATTTCTACTTAAAGGGGCTGCATGCAATTTAGATTTTTTTGGTCCACCTGCTTCAACCCCAATTAATTCAATATGTTTTTTATCAAAATCAATAAATTCACTCCAAAAACCATATGCAGAACTTCCTCCACCAACACAGTTTATAAGTTTAATTTTTTTTGGAATCTTTTTAAATTCTTTTAAAATTTGTATTTTTAATTCTCTTGAAATTTGTGATGTGCTCCATCCACAAATTTTGACAAAAATATTAGGTCCAACTGTGCTTCCAACAGCCATATGCGTATTATCACAATTTGATACCCAATATCTCATACATTCACTTACCGCATCAACCAATGTCTGACTTCCAGAGTAAACTGGGACTATTTCAGCTCCATTTTTTCTTATTGCATCACAATTAGGTTTTTGTCTTTTAATGTCTTTTGCTCCCATAAAAATTTTACATTTGAGACCAAATTTTTTAGCAGCCATACTTAACATTTTGCCTGCGTAGCCAGCACCAGTATCTCCTACAATATATTTTTTACCCATTGCTTTACAAATCAAAGCATGAACAGTTGCATTATAAATCTTATGGGCACCACCATTTGCTTCCGAAACTATTTTTGCCCATATTTGCGCACCACCAAGGTGATTAGATAAGTTTTCAAGTTTAACAAATGATGTTGGGCTGCCTATATAGTTTTCGAAATAAAAATCCTTTTTTTTTATAAAATTTTTATCATTTCTTAATTTTTGAAATTCTTTTGTTAAATCTTCTATTGGTTTTTTTAAAGTTTCTGGAATAAAGCTACCACCAAATTTACCTCCCCAAAAACCATTTTTGTCATGTTGATCAATTAAAGGAATTTTTTTTTTAATTTTCATTTTTATAATCTCTTACTTTGTTTAAGAAAATTTCTATTTTGGAAATATCTTTATATCCACCAGTTTCTAAACCCCCAGATATATCAATAATATCTGCTATTTTTTTATAATTTTCAAGATCATCATCAATCTGAATATTACCAGCTATCATTA
>JACWDQ010000019.1 GCA_014654035.1 Pelagibacterales bacterium SAG-MED19 | reverse complement strand
CTTTTTATAAATATAAATTAAAATATCCTCATGCAGGAGCTGGGAAGAGAGTTCAATTTTAAAATGAAATATTTTGATGAATTAAAAAGATCAATGGAATATTTGGGAAAAAAAAAGGATACAATTTTTATTGGTCAAGCTGTTGAAGTGCCAGGCACAGCAATGTCAAATACACTAAAAAAAATTAATAAAAAAAAATTATTAGAACTTCCTGTGGCCGAAGATATGCAAATGGGAATGACCCTAGGCTTATCAATGGATAAAAATGTTACAATTAGCATTTTTCCACGATGGAATTTTTTATTGTATGGTGTCAGTCAACTGATTAACCATATTGATAAATTTAAGATAATGTGTGGTAAAGAAATAGTACCAAAAATAATAATAAGAACTGGTATTGGTTCTCAAAGACCACTTCATCCACAATTCCAACATATTGGTGATTTTTCTGATGCAATACAAAAAATGTGTACGACAATTGAAGTTATTAAACTTAAAGAACCAAAAGATATTTTTCCAGCATACAAAAAAGCTTATAATAGAAAAGATGGAATAAACTCAATATTAGTCGAGTACGGGGACTATTATAATGAAAAATAATGATAATAACTAAAACCCCTTATAGAATATCTTTTTTTGGTGGAGGTAGCGATTATCCACAGTGGTTTAATAATCATAAAGGTCAGGTTTTGTCTGCTACAATAGACAAACACATATATATAACCTGCAGATTTCTCCCCAGTTTTTTTAAACATAATTATAGAGTGGTTTGGTCTAAAATTGAAAATGTAGAAAATATTAATCAGATCAAACACAAAGTAGTTAAAAATTTATTAAAATTTTATAAAATTAAACGTGGATTAGAAATTCACTATGATGGTGATTTACCAGCAAGAAGTGGCATGGGGTCAAGCTCATGTTTCACTGTTGGATTAATGAAAGCATTAGACACTCTTCATAAAAAAAAAGATATTCCCCCTAATAAACTTGCAAAAAATGCAATTTATTTTGAACAAAAAATTATGAATGAAATTGTTGGTTCACAGGATCAAATTGCTGCATCTGTTGGAGGTTTCAACAAAATAATTTTCAAAAATAAAGATAAATTTTTAATAAAAAAAATTAATAAACAAAACCAGATAAAAAAATTAGAAAAAAATTTAGTTTTAATTTATACGGGCATTAATAGGTCTGCGCATAAAATTGCCTCAACTTATGTTTCTAAACTATCTAATTCCAAGAAAAATTATATAATGGATATATGTGAACATGTTTCAGAGGGAGAGCGGTTATTAAACTCAGGACATTTAGATGACTTTGGTAAACTTCTCAATCATGCTTGGTATTTAAAAAAGAAATTAAGTCTATCAATAACAAACAAAAAAATTGATGATTTATATAATTTTGCAATTAAAAATGGAGCTTTAGGTGGAAAATTGTTAGGTGCAGGCGGTGGAGGTTTCTTACTAATGTATATGAAAGACAAATATCGTAAGCCTTTTTTTAATAATAATCCAAAATTAATCAATGTCCCATTTCGTTTCATAAATGAGGGAACGAGTGTTATATTTCAAGATCTTAAAAGATAATATGAAATTTAATCATAAATTAATGAATAATAATTTTACCAATCAAGATATTGGTGCAGTAAAAAAGTTTTTAAAAAATAAAGATACAATTTTAACCCAATCAAAAAAAGTAGAAGAGTTTGAAAAAAGATGGTCGAAATGGCTAGGTGTAAAATATTCAACTTTTGTAAACTCAGGATCGTCAGCAAATTTTATTACAATTTCTATTCTTAAAGCTATAAATAAAAATAAAAAAAAAAATGAAATAATAGTTCCAACTTTAACATGGGTTTCAGATATTAATTCTGTGATTATGAATGGGTTCAAGCCTGTTTTTGTTGACATAGATCCAACAACTCTTTCTATGTCTTCTAAAGAAATTATAAAAAAACTTAATAAAAAAACTTTAGCAGTATTTATTACTCACGCTCAGGGTTTTAATGGACTAACAGATAAATTATTGGCAGAACTAAAAAAAAGAAATATTCCTTTGATTGAAGATGTTTGCGAAAGTCATGGAGCTAAACATAAAATGAGAAAATTAGGAACCTTTGGAATGATTTCAAATTTTTCTTTTTATTATGCACATCACATGACAACTATCGAAGGAGGAATGATTTGCACAAATGATAAAAAAATTCATGAATTATCAAAAATATTTAGATCACATGGAATGGTAAGAGAGGCCAAAAATAATCTATTTGAAAAAAAAATGATTAAAAAATATAAAAATCTTTCTCCTCAATTTATTTTTTTATATCCTACACTTAATTTCAGAAACAATGAAATAGGAGCGGTACTTGGGATAAGTCAATTAAAAAGTCTCAATAAAAATAACACACAAAGATCAAAAAATTTAAAATTTTTTTTAAATAATCTTGATAAAGATAAATATTGGACCGATTTCAAGCTTGATGGTAGCTGTAATTATGCTTTTCCGATTGTTCTTAAAACTAAAAATCTAAAAAAACGTGACAATTTTGAGAAAATTTTAGCTAACTATAAAATAGAATTTAGGCGTGGCAATGCAGGTGGAGGAAATCAGTTAAGGCAACCATATCTAAAAAGTTTTGTAAAAGTGAGAAATTTTAAAAAATTTAAAAACGTAGATCAAGTCCATTTTTTTGGATATTACATAGGAAATTATCCCTCACTTAAAAAAGATAAAATAACTCAAATAGTAAAAATTTTAAATAAAATTCCTCTTTAATATGAGTTTAGAAAAAAATTTAGATTGTTTATTTTTGGTAAGCAATAGCTCTAGTAAAACTTATCAATCACTATCAAAAACTTATTCAGCTGTAGAACCTCCTACCTGGGCTTTACTTCTTGCACAATCAACTCGTAGCATTGGATTTAAGGTAAAAATTTTAGATGCTAATGCAGAAAATTTAACTGAAAAAGAAATCTTAGATAAAGTAAAAAATTTTTTACCAAAAATGATTTGTCTAATTGTTTATGGGCAAAATGTTAATGCAGGGACCACAAATATGAGTGGCGCGATTAATATAAGTGAATACCTGAAAAAAAATATAGATATTCCAATTTCAATAATTGGCTCTCACGTACAAGCACTTCCGATAGATACATTAAAAAAAGAAAAAAGTATTGATTTTGTTTTTACAAATGAAGGCGTTTATGCATTGAGAAATATATTAAAGATCAATGATTTTTCTTCAAAAAATTTATCTAAGATAAAAGGTATTGCATATAGAGATAAGGATAAAATTATAATGAACGAACCTGAGTCAATAGTGCCTAATGAAAAAATGGATATAGATTTACCTGGATACGCTTGGGATTTACTTCCTTATAAAAAAAAACCATTGGATTTATATCGTGCACCAATGTGGCATGCTGAATATGATTTTGAAAAAAGAACACCCTATGCAAGCTTACAAACAAGTTTAGGATGTCAATTTGGATGTAATTTTTGCATGATTAATATTTTGAATAGAAACGATAAAGATGAGGTAGGTGTAGCATCAAATTACAGCAAAATGAGATTTTGGTCTACAGACTTTATAATAAAAGAATTTGATAAATTAATTGAAATGGGAGTTAGAACAATAAGAATTGTTGATGAAATGTTTTTACTGAATCCGAAATATTACATTCCATTGTGTGAAAAATTAGCAGAGAGAAACAAAGATGACTCACTTAGAATTTGGAGTTACAGTAGAATAGATACTGTCAAAAGACCAGAAATATTAAAATTAGTTCGAAGAGCTGGAATAAAATGGTTAGCTTTAGGAATTGAAAGTGGAGATAAGTCAGTAAGACTAGAGGTTGATAAAGGTAAATTTGAAGATGTTGATGTAACAAAAGTAATTCAAAAAGTTCATGATGCAGATATTAACGTGATGGCAAATTACATTTATGGATTACCTGGAGATACAAAAGAAACAGTTCAAAAAACTTTTGATTTAAGCTTGGAATTGTGTACGGCAGGTTGGAATACTTATGGGGCAATGGCTTTACCAGGAAGTTTTTTATATAAAAAAGCACTAGATGATGGTGTAAAGCTGCCCAGTAGTTATGAAGGTTATTCATTTCATTCTTACGACACTTTGCCTCTACCAACAGAAAAACTATCTGCTAAAGAAGTTATAACTTTGAGAGATGAAGCATTTGACAAATACCATAATCACAAACCTTTTCTAAGTTTAATAACAAAAAAATTTGGAGCAAAAGCAGCCGAAAATATAGTGGAAATGACTAAAATAAAACTTAAAAGAAAAATTAAAGGTGATTAAGATTTAAATTTTAATGATATAAAAGTTTTAAATTTTAAAAATAATGAGCAAAGTTTTAATAACAGGAGGAGCAGGATATATTGGTACAATGTTAAGTACTAAGTTATTAGAACAAGGACATCATGTGACCGTAGTAGATCTTTTAAAATATGACAAAGGGTCTCTGAATCATTTATATTTTCACAAAAATTTTAATTTCATTTGTGAAGATGTTAGAAATAAAAATTTAATAAAAAAACTTGTAAGACAAAATGATTTTATCATTCCTTTGGCAGCATTAGTAGGAGCTCCATTATGTGAGAAGTTTAAAAAAGACGCTAAAAGCACCAATTTAGGAACAATTAAAACATTGTGTGAAGTGGTTACAAAAAAAAATAAAGTAATTTATCTTACTACAAACTCTGGTTACGGTGTTGGTGAAAAAAATAAATATTGTGATGAGAATAGCCCATTAAATCCAATTTCTTTATATGGAAGAACAAAATGTGATGGTGAAGATTTAGTTAGATTAAAAATTAAAAATCATGTTTGTTTTAGACTGGCAACAGTGTTTGGGCACAGTTATAGAATGAGGAGTGATTTGTTGGTAAATAACTTTGTTTACACAGCTGTAAAAAAAAAGAAATTAACATTATTTGAACCTCATTTTAGAAGAAACTTTATACATGTAAGAGATGTTGTAAATGCAATTATTTTTACAATGAAAAATTTCAATAAGTTGAAAAATGATGTTTATAACTTAGGTTTATCCTCTGCAAATATTAGTAAGATCATGTTGGCTAGAAGTATTCAAAAACAATATAAAAAATTAAAGATTAAAATTGTAAAAAATAGAAAAGATCCCGACAAAAGAGATTACTTTGTAAGTAATAGAAAGATTGAAAATAAAGGTTTTAAAGCAACTATTTCATTAGATAAAGGGATATCAGAATTGATACAAATATTCTCCAATGACAAAAATAAAGTAATTAATAATTATTAAAATTTTTTCATATTTTTTTTTAAATCTTTATAAAAATCATCTTTAGCATATGAAAAATATAAGTTACTTTTATGAGCACATTTTTTGTCTGATATTTTATCTCCAATCATAAAACTTTTTTTCTTATCAATTAAATATTTCTTAAAGATGTTTTTAATCATTTGATTTCCTGGTTTTCTTAAATTAGATTTTTTTTTATATTTTTTAATTTGTCCATGAGGGTGAAAAGGACAGTATTGAATTTCATCAATAAATATATTTTTTTTGGATAATTCTTTTTTAATACTATTTTGTAATTTAAAAAAATCACTTTCTTTAAAAAATCCTTTTGCAATTCCAGCTTGATTAGTAACTATAAATATAAAATAATTTTTACTTATTAAATAATGTAATCCTTTTAAAACTCCTTTTTTAAATTTAAAATCTTTTCGTTTATAAACATAACCGTAATCATGATTTATAACACCATCACGATCTAAAAATACCGCAGGTTTTTTGAATTGATTAAGTAATTTCTTTTCTGAATTTTTTAAATATTTTGGTGTACCAATATCAATAAAAAAATCTTTAAAAAATTTACCTGTAAGTAATTTATTTTGAATCACTTTTGGTAAAATATTATCTTCTAGTGAGGAGGGTTTATTAGGAAGTAGATTAATAATTTTTTTTTTAAAAAAATAAATTCCACCATTCATTAATGGACTATTTTTCTTATATGAAATAATATTTTTTTTAACGTCTAAACTGTTTAATTTAAAACTATTTGTATTTTTCTTATTGTTAGTTAAAGCTACGCAACCCAATGTTTTTTTTTTATAAGAGCCTATTAGTTCATTTAAATTTATATCAAAAATTGTATCTCCATTTGTAAGAATAAAATCATTAATTTTTTTTTTTTTTAAATTTAATAGTGCACCTCCAGTACCCATTGGTTTCTTTTCTTTCAAACAGATTACCTCTGTTAAATTAAATTTTTTTTTATGAAAATTTCTAAATATAATTTCACTTTTATAACCAGTAAGAAGATAAATTTTATTGAAAGGGTATTTGCTAAGATTATTAATTAAATATTGTAAAAAATAAATATTATTAAATTTAATCATTGGCTTAGGTTTATTTTTAAGAAATTCTTTTATCCTCGATCCTCTTCCGCCCACTAAAATTACCAAATCTACATTTTTCATAATTTTTTTATTTTTTGTCATTTTAATATTAAATTAAATAGTCTATTAATTACAATATGAAACTAATTTCTTTTGTTTTTTCATTTAGAAATGAGGAAAAAAATTTGAATGAATTAATAAAAAGAGTTCATGAAGAAGTAAAAAAATTAAAGAATTATAATTATGAATTAATATTTGTTAATGATGATTCAGACGATAATTCAGAAATAATATTAAAAGATTTACAAAAAAATTTTCCAATAACAATTATAAACATGTCCAGAACTTTTGGTGTTGGGCCATGTGTATTGGCAGGATTTAAACATACTAGTGGTGATTGTATTGTTTATATGGATTCTGATTTACAAGATCCTCCTGAGATTGTTAATAAACTTTTAACCAAATACGAAAATGGTGCAGACGTTGTACACACAATTAGAACTAAAAGATTGGGAGAGTCTAGATTTAAATTATTAATTACTAAAATTGCATACAAGATCATAAATTTTTTATCAGACATAAAATTACCTAATGAGGCTGGGGATTTTAAATTAATCTCTAGAAAAGCTTTAGATAAAATTTTAGATCAAAATGAATTTAGACCATACATAAGAGGGTTATCTATTTGGGTAGGTTTTAAACAAGCCTACGTAGAATATGTTCGTGAATCCAGATTTGATGGTAAAACTAAATTTCCGTTATTATCTGCAGGACCAGTTCATCAATTTATAAGTGGTATTACCGCGTATTCACTTAAACCTCTATATTTAGGAATAATTATTGGAATGATTTCTATTTTTTTTTCATTTTCATTAATACTGTATACTTTATACACAAAGTTTACAGGATTAGCAGTGCCTGGTACAGCTGGAATAATCATAACTATATCTTTTTTTTCTGGAATAATTTTATTTACTTTAGGCATAACAGGAATTTATATAGCAAGGGTATTTGAGGAAGTAAGAGGGAGAAAATCATATGTTATTAAAGAAATTTTAAAACCAAAAAAAAACGAAACTCTTAAATAATTAATATATTTTTACTTTTGTGAAAAAAATAATTCCACTTCTTTTATCCTTTATTTGTGCTCTTATAATTTTAATTTTTTGGGATAGAATAAAATTACCTTATGATGAAAACAATCTCATAATAGGTAATTATTATTATAATAAAATTAATCCTTTAAATGACACAATAAGATTTTTGACATTTTTAATTGCACCATTTTTGGTCCATTTGTTATTATTTATAAAATTTAATGATAATATTTTAAGTTTAAATCCAAAAAGTAACGATTATTTTCTTATTAAATCTGAGTTAAATAATAAAGATATTTTACGAAATTATTATTTTTTCTTTATAATTTATATCTCACTAGAATTTTTAGCTTTAGATTTTAGACTTTTTGTAAGGCCAATAGATTTTTTTCATGAGGGCACTTATTTGGTTCCAGCCATTAATTATCTAAAAAATGGAAATTTATTTGGTTCAACACTTTATGATTATGGTTTTTTTGCAAATAACTTAGCTTTAATATCAAATTATATATTTGGAAGCTTGAGTATCGGAGGTTTGTTATTTATAAAATTAATATTAATTTATTTAATAAAATTCACTTTAATTCTAATTTCAAAAAATATTATTTTATCGTTAGAAATTAATGGTTTCTTAAAAAAAACTTTTTTTATAATATTTACGTTTATTATAATATCTCTACCTGATTATTATAATCCTCTAATTTTTTATCAGAGGTATTTACTTTACTTAATATTTATTTTGTTTTTAGGATCAATACTATCAATTAATAACAATAAACTTCAATTATTGTCTATTGGTTCTTTCTCTCTAATTTCAGTTTTATGGTGGTGGGATATAGGCGCTTATGTAAATGCACTTATTTTTTTGACATTAATTTATTTTGTTATTCATAAAGAAGTAAAAAGTTTTATTGTTTTACTTATTGGGGCTTTAATATCTTGGGGTTTTTTTTTAATTTTACTGAGCCCAGAGTCCTTAAAAAACTTTTTTTACCAATCAAATTTTATTTATACTGCCTCAGATTATCTATTAGGAATTGAGTACGGAATACCATTTAGTCCAGAAAGTGCCAGGGGTACAAAAACTCTTATAATTTTTTATTTGATAAGCATTATGTTAGTTCATTTTAATTTAAGTAAAAAATATAAAATTTTTTTTAAAACAAAAATTTATCTTAATTTACTATATTGCGCAGGAATTATAGGCTTTAAATCTGCACTTATGAGATCAGACACACCTCATATAAAGTATGCTTCTGGTATTCTTTTTTTTCTTTTTTTATTTTTAATTCTAATGTTTTTCTTTCAAAGATTAAAAACATCAAATCACATTCAAGATATCTTAGATAAATATAAAATTAATCTAGTCATTTTTTTATCACTATCCTTATTTTATTTTTTC
>JACWDQ010000018.1 GCA_014654035.1 Pelagibacterales bacterium SAG-MED19 | reverse complement strand
CCAAGTATAGGATCTTATTATTGCTGGGCAGGGGCTGTTTCTATTATTGGTGCTAATCGAGCAGGGATTTTCTTATCTTTAATACCTTTATTTAGTACAATAATGGCAATATTTTTTTATAAAGAGCAGTTTCAATTATTTCACTTGATTGGAGCAATTTTAATTATATTAGGTTTATTTTTATCAAATAAGGAAATTAAAAATGCTTAAAGTTGCAATTTTAGATGATTACCAAAATGTTTCACAACAATTTGTTGATCTAGAAAAACTATCTGGAAAATATGAATTTAAAGTTTTTAGTGAGCCATTTGTTGATGAGGCAGATACCTTAGACCAATTGGCTGATTTTGAAGCTTTGTTGATAATGCGAGAAAGAACACCAATGACAAAAAATTTAATTGATAATCTAAGCAAACTAAAATTCATCATCACAAGTGGTTCACGAAATAAATCAATAGACTTAGAAGCAGCAAAAAAAAGAAAAGTTGTAGTTTGTGGAACAGAGATAAATATCCACCCAACTCCCGAACTTACATGGGCTCTAATATTAGGACTTGCTCGAAATTTAAAAGAAGAAATAGACAATATGTACCAAGGTTATTGGCAAACAACTGTTGGTGTCGAACTTAAGGGAAAAATTTTAGGTTTAATTGGTCTTGGTAGAGTGGGCTCACAAGTAGCTAAAATTGGTAAAGCTTTTGGGATGCAAGTAATGGCATGGAGTGAAAATCTTAATTTAGATACATGTAAAGAATTAGATGTTCTTCCGTGTAGTAAAGAAGATTTAATAAAATCATCTGATTTTTTATCTATCCATGTTCAAGGGGGTGAGCGTTATAAAGATTGCATCACTATAAAAGAAATGGATAAAATGAAAAAAACTGCTTTTTTAATAAACACCTCAAGAGGCCCTATAGTAAACGAAGATGATTTAATAATTGCCTTATCAACAAATGAAATTGCTGGAGCTGGGTTAGATGTTTACGAAAAAGAACCTTTACCAGAAAATAATAAATTAAGATTTTTACCCAATGCTCTATTAACTCCACACATTGGATATGTAACTGCTGAGAATTACAGTATGTTTTACAATCAAATGATTGAGTCACTAGAAAGTTGTGTGAATGGTAAACCAATTCGAGTTATTGAATAAAGATGGATTTACCAGTTGTAAATCATAAGGATTATTTCGCGAAAATTGGTGATGATCATAATTTTCCTATAGAAAAATTTGGCGAACTTGCAAATTATTTAATCAAAGAAAATATAGTTAAAAAATTTCATGAACCTTATCCATGTTCTGAAGAAACTTTAAAGAGAGCTCATTCTGAAATTTATATCAAGGACATAAAAAATAAAACTTTAGATAAAATCGGTATTAAGAAAATAGGTTTTCCATTGGTTGACAGTGTAATTCAAAGATCTTTAGTTGCAACAGGTGGAACGGTATTAGCATCTAAGCTTGCAATTAAATATGGTCTTGCTTGTAATACTGCTGGTGGAAGTCATCACGCAAATTTTGATGGAGGGGCTGGTTATTGTGTATTTAATGATGTTGCAGTTTCTGCCCAATATTTGTTAGATCGAGGATTAGCAGGAAAGATCTTAATAGTTGATTTAGATGTGCATCAAGGGAATGGTAATTCTGAAATATTTAAAAATAATAAAAATGTATTTACTTTTAGTATGCATGCAAAATCAAATTACCCAGCTAAAAAATCATCTAGTGATCTTGATGTAGAGCTTGATGATAATATGGAAGATAAGGAATATATAAAGATACTTAATTTTTATTTAAATCAGTTAAATCAAGAAAACTTTGATTATGTTTTTTATATAGCAGGCGTTGATATTCATTTTAATGATCGATTAGGCAAATTAAAAATTTCAGACGAGGGAATTAGACAAAGAGATGAATTAATTACAGAAAATTTCTTTTCAAAAGGCATTCCATTATGTGGAGTTTTAGGTGGTGGATATAATAAAGATTTTAATAAACTTGTTGAATTACATTCTTTTTTACATCAATCCTGTGCTAAATTAATATAATCATATGACAAAAAAAAATCCTAATCTTACCGCAGAACAAAAACTAGTTTTGTTTGAGGATGGAACAGAACCTCCGGGAACAAGTGAATTAAATAATGAAAAGCGTAAAGGAAGTTATCATTGTGCAAATTGTGGAGTAAAATTATTTGACTCTGAAACTAAATATGAAAGTGGATCAGGTTGGCCGTCATTTTATGAATCTTTACCTGATGTTTTCGAAACTAAAACAGATCATTTACTAGGTTATGCTCGAACAGAATATCATTGTAAAAATTGTGGTGGACATCATGGTCATATTTTTGAAGACGGGCCACAACCAACTGGAAAAAGATATTGCAATAACGGTGTATGCTTAGTTTTTAGAGAAAAAGAATGATTATTAAGTATTTAAGCTTTTTAATAGGAATAATTTGGTCTTATTCAATAATAAAAACACAATCAGTCTTCAGTAAAAAGGCAGGAATAATATTTAAAATATTTATTACAAAAGTTTCTTGGTTTACTTTTATTGCTGCTTGTTATTTCGGTTACAAAAACTTTACAATTAAATCTACTATTATTGGTCTCATAATTGGAGTTTTGTTAGTAAATATTGGTTTTTATTTCTTAAAAAAATATATAAATCAAAGATTTAATGAAAAACAAATAACAATTATTAAAAGTTTTTTTGAATATAGTTTAATTTTTTTAGTGATTTACTTTATTTTATTTTAAAAGATCTTGAAGTTTATTTTCTTTTTCTAAAGTTCTTACTTCATCATAACCACCAATGTGTTGATCGTCAAAAAATATTTGAGGTATTGTTCTTTTTCCATTAGCTTTCTTAATCATTTCATCCATTGCTCCATCTACTGTCGCAATATTAATTTCATCATAAGTTACATTATTTCTAGCTAGTAATCTTTTTGCTGCTTCACAATAGTTACACATTGGACCAGTATAAATTGTTATTTTTTTCATAATTTATAGATAATCACCTTTTTTAATTTTACTAGTAATTTTTTTTCGTGAATATTCAAATTTTTTTCTATGTTTAATACTTCTTTGATTTACCCTTTTTCTCCATAGTCTAAATGATGAAGGTTTTAAAGATCTTCTCATTATTTTAATAACATCAGATTCCTTGTAACCAGTTTTTTTTTCTATCTCTTCAAAAGTGATCCTATCGGCCCAAGCCGCCCAGATGACCCAATCTGGATCTTCAATTTTTGGCTCTGGATTTTTGACCCTGGTGACTGGCCTGTGACCTTTTTTTTTCATAATTCCTTTATATTTGAAAAAAATCGATAATGCATTTTTTTTGAGATCTGTTATAGTGGTCTAGATAGTCCTTCTTAGCCATCTTTAGCTCCCGGTTTTTAAGGACTATCTTTTTTTTTATGCTCCCCCTAGATTTTATCCTTTTCTTACAAATCATTATTTTTTTATTTATTACACCGGGTACTCCCAGAATTGTTATTGTTTCTTACTCAATGAATTATGGAGTTCAAAAATGTGTTTGGACTGCATTAGGTGATATTACAGCTAACTTTATTCAAGCCACTTTAGTAATTTTTGTTTTAGGTACTTTTTTTTCAGATAATCCAACTTTCTTAAATATTATTAAATGGATTGGGGTAATTTATTTACTTTATTTGGCATATGATGTTTATAAATCATCACCTAAAGAAATTAATTCAGAAATAGTTACATCAAAAAGTTTTTTTTCTTTTTTTAAAGATGGTTTTTTGGTTGCAGGAACAAGTCCAAAGGCTTGGTTGTTTTTTCCTTTAATATTCCCGCAGTTTATTGATTTTAACTCTAATTATATTGTTCAATTTTTTATTTTAATAATAACTTATGTTGTTTTAGATTTCTTATCTTTAATTGGTTATGCTTTACTCGCACAAAAATTAATTTTGTGGATTAAAGCAAATCCAAAAACAATTAATACAATCTCAGCGAGTGTTTTAATAATAATTGCTCTCATAATTATTATTACACAACAATATTAAACAATATTAACATTATAGTATAGTAAAGTACGTTTTGTCTCTTGCAAAAGTATAATTTTCTTTATTTAATTGATTATTAATTAATTAATTAACAAAGGAAATAAAATGAAAATAAATAAAATAATTTTGAGTTTTATTTCTGCATTAGCACTATTATTATCAACTTCTGTAACATCTTTTGCAAAAGTTGTTGGAGATAAGATAATTTTAGGTTCTGCTATTTCATTAACTGGTAAATACTCTTCAAATGGTGTTCATACTCAAAACGGTTACAATATGGCCGTTGATAGAATTAACAGCATGGGTGGTGTTAAGGTTGGTGGAAAAACTTATAAGTTTGAAATCATTTACTACGATGATGAATCAAACCCAAAAAGAGCAGCACAACTTGCAGAAAGATTAATCTCACAAGATGGTGTTGAGTTTATGCTTGGCCCATACAGTTCAGGACTAACAAAAGCAATTGCTCCTGTAACAGAAAAATATGGTGTACCAATGGTAGAAGCTAACGGTGCATCTAGATCTTTATTTACAAAAGGATACAAATATTTATTTGCAGTGCTTGCACCAGCAAATTTATATCTTGATGTAGCGATTGATCTAGCTGTTGAAAAGAATGGTGGAAAACCTGTAAAAATAGCACAAGCTTTTGAACAAGATGCTTTCTCACAAGACGTGAGATTAGGTATTTTAGAAGCTGCTGAAAGAACAGGTTCAAAGATCATTATTGATGACAAGTTACCAAAAGAACTTAACGATATGGCTGCAACTTTGGCTAAAGTTAAAGCTGTTAAACCAGACGTTCTTGTAGTTTCAGGTCATACGAAAGGTGCTTTGACTGCGATCAGACAAATAGCTGAAATGAAAGTCGACGTTCCAATGTTAGCAATGACACACTGTGATGCTGCAAAATTATCTAAACAACATGGTAAAAACTCTGAGTATGCATTATGTGCATCTCAATGGCACAAAACTCTATCTTACAAAGATAAGTTCTTTGGAAATGGAATGAAATATGCTGCTGACTTTGAAAAAGAGTTTAAATATGACCCACCATATCAAGCAGCCGAGTCTTCTGCAGCTTTGTTAGTATTCAAAGATGCATTTGAAAGAGCAAACTCATTCGATAAGAAAAAAGTGAGAGATGCTTTAGCTGCTACTAATATGCAAACTTTTTATGGAAACATAAAATTTGCAGAAGGTGGTCAAAATGTTGACAAGCCAATGGTATTATTCCAAGTTATGTGTAATGCTGATGGAAGCAAGTGTGAAAATAAAGTTGTGGCTCCAACAAAATGGGCTTCAGCTAAATTGATACACCCAATTCCAAGCTGGTCAGAAAGATAAATTAAATTTTAAAAATGCCCTCTAATCCTAGAGGGCATTTTTTTTAATCAAAAAATTTATGGATTTTTTAATATTCCAAGTTCCAATGCTAACTTTACAAGCTACACTTGATGGAGTGTTGTTAGGAATATTATTTGCATTGATAGCTTATGGAATGGCTCTTCAATGGGGAGTAATGAATATAATAAACATTGCTCAAGGTGATTTAGTCATTCTAGGTGGCTACATTGCATACTTTATGTATCTATGGGGAATACATCCTGCTTGGGGAGTTATTGTTTCACCATTTATAATGTATTTTGTTGGAGTTGGAATTTACAAGTTAGTCATTAATAAAGTTGTAGATAGAGATTTATTTATTTCAATTCTAGCTACTTTTGGAATTAGTATTTTATTTATGCAATTAATGAATTTTGCATTTGGCGCAGATGTCGTTCTTGCAAATTCGGGTTATGGAACAACTATGTTGTTTGATAATTCTGTTACATTGCCTAATTCTAAAATATTTTCTGCATTCATTAGTATTATTTTTGCAATAGGCTTAGTTATCTATATGAAAAAGTCTAAGCTTGGTAGAGCAATTAGAGCTACCGCTCAAAACGCTCGAGCAGCAAAGATTTTAGGTGTTGATACAGAAAAAGTTTATGCTGCTACATTTGGCATTAATGCTGCTTTATGTGGTGTTGCAGGAGCTTTAATATCCATTACTTTTACAATTCATCCTTACATGGGATTACCTTATACAATTAGATCTTTTATGATTGTTATTGTTGCAGGATTAGGAAATCTACCAGGTGTAGCAATGTCAGGAATGGGACTAGGAGTTTTTGAAGAATTTGCCGATTATATTTTAGGCACGGAATTTAGAATTGGTTCAGTATTCTTATTACTAGTTTTAATTCTAGTTTATAGAAGATTTAAATTATCAAGAAAAAGAGAGTATCTAAAATAATGAATAAGAATATTATTTTATACGCAGCGATATTAATTTTTGGATTGGCAGCTCCATTTATATTTCCAGCATTTAAAGTTCAATTGTCTATTCTATGTGTACTTATAGTATTAGCTCTTACTTGGAATATTCAAGGTGGAGAAATGGGTTATAATACCTTTGGAAACATTCTGTTTTATGGTTTAGGAATGTATTTGTGCGCTTCAGTACAAGTTGGAATGTTTTTTCCATTAGCTGAATGGACTGAAAGTGGTGGAGAGAAAACTTTTGTACATACTCCTGAACAATTTTTTCAAGGAATGGCTATGGGTCTTGTAGTTGCAGCAGTTGTACCAACAATTGTTGCTGGATTAATTGGTTACTCAATTTTAGGATTAAGAGGTCATTATTTTGCAATTTGCACTTTAGGTTTAGGAGTAGCGGCAGGAGAAATTTCAGGTGGTATAGAAATTATTGGAGCTGGACAAGGTTTCACAACTCCACCTTTCCCAGATGTAGGAAGCTTAGAGGCGAGAGGTGAATTCTTTTACTTCTTAAGCTTTATGGCAGTTGTTTTAACTTTTATTACTGTCAAATCAATTTACTCAACAAGATTTAAACTAATACTGAATGCAATAAGAGATAATGAGGACAAAGCTGAAGCAATGGGTATTCAAACAATGAAATATAAAATTATTGGTTGGATGATATCAGCTTTTTTCTGTGGTTTGGCTGGTGGAATTATGGGTGGATTGGTTGGATACATAGACTCAACTGATGTTGCTTTTGATGGAAGAGAAATGGGAGTGTTCATGGTTTTAATGGCAATCTTAGGTGGCAAAGGAACTTTATGGGGACCGGTAATTGGAGCAACTGTTTTTCATATTTTCAAAGAAGGGTTCTGGACATTCTTTTTAGGATGGCAGTATGTTGCACTTGGTGTTCTGATTGTAGTAATTGTAATTTATTTCCCAGAGGGAATAATGGGATGGTTAAGAGAAAAGTACCCAGAAAGGTTTGGTGAAGTAGTTGATGAAGCAGATCGAAAAGCACAGGTAGAACTAAAATGAGTATTTTAGAAGTAAAAAATGTAAGTAAATCATTCGGTGGTGTTAAAGCAAATGTTGATATTTCAATGAATGTTGAGAAAGGAAAAATTGTTGGTCTAATTGGACCCAATGGTTCTGGTAAAACAACATTATTTAACTCTATTGTTGGTACTTATCCAATAGACAATGGATCAATTAAGTTTAATAAAAAAGAAGTATCAGAATTACCAGTTCCAGTAATTGCGAAACTTGGTCTGTTAAGAACATTTCAACAAACAAGAATTTACGGAAAATTAAACTGTGTAGAAAATATGTTAATTAGTCACAAAGGAAGTGACGCAAGTTTACTTACTATATTTTCAAAAATTCCAAAAAATCTTACAGAAAAGGCTGAAAACCTTTTAAATTTTGTCGGCTTATACCAAAAAAGAAAATTGAGAGCTGGAGATTTATCTTTTGGACAGCAGAAATTGTTAGAGCTAGCCATGGCATTAATGAATGAACCTGAAATGTTGCTACTTGATGAGCCAACAGCTGGAATTAATCCAACATTAATTAATGGAATTATAGACAGATTAATTAAAGTAAATCAAGATTTTGGTATTACTCTTCTTGTAATTGAACACAACATGAAAGTTATCATGCAATTAGCAGAAAATATTTTTTGCCTAGCCCATGGAAAAATGCTTGCAAATGGATCACCTGATGAAATTAAAAATGATAAGCGTGTAATAGATGCTTATTTGGGAGCGCAATAATGTCAAATCAATACGAAGTATTAGGTAAGGCACCAGTAGCAGAGGATTTGAAAAATTTATCACCTAAAGATATTCATTTAACAATTAAAGATCTTAATGCTGGCTATGGAAAAATGGAGATACTACACAACTTTGATCTTTATGTAAGTAAGGGTCAATCATTATGTTTAATTGGCCCAAATGGTGCCGGAAAGTCAACAATACTTCATTCAATTTACGGATTTACAAATATATTTTCAGGAAAAGTAGAAATTGATGGAAAAGAAATTACAAAATTAACACCAGCTGAGAAGCTAAAATCAGTTGGGATAGCTTATATTCTTCAAGATAATTCTGTATTTCCAGATATGACAGTTGAAGAGAATTTGCTGATGGGTGGTTTCATTAAAGATAAAACTGAAGAGTCTTATGAGGAAGCTGAAAAAATTCTTCAAAAATATGAAAGATTAGGTAATAGAAGAAATCAGCCTGCAAAAGTATTGTCAGGTGGTGAAAGAAGGTTATTAGAAATTTCTAGAGCACTAGTAATGAAACCATCAGTGTTACTTGTAGACGAACCATCTATTGGATTAGAGCCAAGATACATTGATATGGTTTTTGAGATATTAAGAGATCTTCAACAAAATGAAAAAAAAACAATTATCTTAGTTGAACAAAACGCAAAGAAAGGTCTAGAGTTTGCGGATATAGGTTATGTTCTCGTTTCAGGTCAAACAGCAATTGCTGGAAAAGGAGATGAACTTTTAAATAATCCAGATGTAGGCCGTCTATTTCTAGGCGGTTAATGGTTAACTACAAATATTTTCTTAAAGGAATACTTTCGTCGAAAAAATTCGATAGCCCAGCCATTGCTTTAGGTGCAAGTTTTGTAGCAATAGGTGCTCTACTTAAAAATTTAGGTTTTACTATTCAAGAAAGTATTTTTTCAACTTTACTAACTTATGCTCTTCCAGGATCTTTAGTTATGGCAGAATCCATGGTAATTGGTGCTTCGCTTGTAAATATTTTTCTTGCTGTATGGTTAGTCAACTCAAGACTTTATCCAATGACAGTTTCAATCATGCCATTATTAAAACATGAAAGCCAACCAA
>JACWDQ010000017.1 GCA_014654035.1 Pelagibacterales bacterium SAG-MED19 | reverse complement strand
AGCTAGTAGTATAAATAGAACCATAACAAAGAAATAAAATCATATGAGTAAAAAAATTAATGATGTTTTATCTTGGGAAAAATTTAATGAGGATACTTATAATGAAAAGAAATATCCGCCAGAAAAAATTGAATTATTTAATAGATTAATTGCCTCAACTGAAAACTTTTTTGTAATCGCTGCAATTGGAGCGTTTGTACCAGGCTATGTAATGATTATTACAAAAAAATTATTACCATCATTGGCATTAATAGAAGATGATCAAAAAGTTGAATTAGACTGGCTTATTAAGGTACTTTCAGACTCAATTAGTGAAGTTTATCAAAAAAAAATAGCTATGTTCGAACATGGTATGTGTGCATGCATTGGTGGTTTAGATAGAGCTCATTTGCACATAATGCCGATAAGCGAAAGTGTTGATGACTCATTAATTGTCAATTCAATTAATAAAACATTAATTAGAAGAAGATCAGGAATAAGTTCTGTGGAATTTGATGGTCATAAATTTGAAAACATACATGATATTACTGAAATTATGAATGGGTCCGAAGAGGGGACATTTAAAATTCATGGTAAACAACTTAATTACAATGATATCAAAAATCTTGAAGTTACTGATTGGCCATTTTCTACAAGAAAGCAAGTTTTAAAAGGAGGTCATTATGTTTTTTTTAAAACACATTCACCTTCGTCATCTTTTTTAACAGATAAAAATTTTCAAACTCAGTTAGGGAGAGAAATTGTTTTTGAAATCGAAAAAGTGAGTAATCCAATAATAACAGAATTGAATAAGAAAATCTTAGAGAAGAACACTTATGCAAATATATGGAAATGGCAGGAGTTTTCTTTTAAAGAAAATATTCTTCAGACAATGCATGACCTTATTTTACCTTTAGAGAAAATTTCAAAAAAAGAGAAGAAATTTAGTTTTAATGTTTCTTTAAGGCGATAAATTTATTTTGAAATTCTATTTTTCTTTCGTTTTGCCTTTGTTCCCGGCATTCCCATGGTTGATCTACCTTTAGGATATACCTTATTTTTTACATCATATTGTCTAATTTTTGGGTTAAGCGTTATTTCAAGTTCTGTACTTTGTAATTTTCTTATTTCATCTCTAATTTTAGCAGCTTCTTCAAATTCAAGGTTTGAGGCCGACTCTTTCATCTTTTTATCTAAAGCTTTAAGATGTTTTTTTAGATTTCCACCAACGTTAGATCCCTCACTTATTTTTACGTAATCTTTTTCGTAAACACTCTCTAAAATATCACTGATCTCTTTTTTAACACTTTTAGCATCTATTTTATGTTTTTTGTTATATGCAATTTGAATGGATCTTCTTCTATCAGTTTCTTGAATAGCTTTTTTAATACTTTTTGTATCTTTATCAGCATATAAAATAACTTTACCTTCAACATTTCTTGCTGCTCGACCAATTGTCTGTATTAAAGAAGTTTCAGATCTTAAAAACCCCTCTTTATCTGCATCTAAAATTCCTACCAATGCACACTCAGGTATATCCAAACCTTCTCTTAAAAGGTTTATTCCCACTAAAACATCAAATACACCCATTCTTAAATCTCTCATAATTTCAATTCTTTCAAGAGTGTCTATATCAGAATGTAGATATCTTACCTTTACACCATTTTCATGAAGGTATTCTGTTAAATCTTCAGCCATTTTTTTTGTGAGAGTTGTAACTAAAACTCTATGATTTTTTTCAATTACCCTCTTACACTCATGCATAAGATCATCAACTTGATTTTTTGCTGGTCTAATTTCGACTGGTGGATCAATAAGTCCCGTAGGTCTAATAACCTGATCTATATATTTACCTTTAGTTTGTTTTAATTCCCATGGTCCAGGTGTTGCTGACACAAATACTGTTTGAGTTCTCATCAAATCCCATTCTTCAAATTTTAATGGTCTATTATCCATACATGACGGTAGTCTAAAACCATATTCAGCTAAAGTACTTTTTCTAGATCTGTCACCTTTATACATTCCATTCAACTGAGGAACTGTTACATGACATTCATCTACAAAAATAAGTGTATTATCTGGAAAGTATTCAAAAAGGGTAGGTGGTGGTTCACCAGGTTTTCTCCCAGATAAAAATCTTGAATAATTTTCAATCCCAGCACAAGATCCTGTTGCTTCAATCATCTCTAGATCAAATTTAGTTCTCTCTTCTAATCTTTGTGCCTCAAGTAATTTGTTTTCTTTTTTATGTTTTTTAAGAGTAATCTCTAATTCCTTTTTTATATTTATAACCGCTTGTTCAATTGTTGGCTTCGGGGTGATATAGTGGCTATTGGCATAGACCTTAACCAAAGTTAATTCTCTTACTTGATCTCCTGTAAGAGGATCAAATTCCTCTATTTTTTCTAGTTTATCTCCAAATAAACTTAACCTCCAAGCTCTATCTTCTAAATGAGATGGAAATATTTCTAAGTATTCTCCTCTAGCTCTAAAAGTACCTCTATAAAAATTTTGATCATTTCGTTTATATTGTAGTGCAACTAAAGATTTAATTATTTGTTCTCTGTTATATTCATAGTTCTTTTGAAGAGTTAAAGTCATTTTACTGTAAGCTTCAACTGACCCCAAACCATAAATACAAGAAACACTTGCAACAATTAGAACATCGTCTCTTTCGAGGAGTGACCTTGTAGCTGAGTGTCTCATACGATCTATTTGTTCATTAATAGAAGCTTCTTTTTCAATATACGTGTCTGATCTTGGAACATATGCTTCTGGAGTATAATAATCATAATAAGATACAAAATATTCAACAGCATTATCTGGAAAAAAACTTTTCATTTCACCATAAAGTTGAGCTGCAAGAGTTTTGTTTGGAGCTAGAATTAATGCCGGTCTGTTAGTTGCTTCGATAACTTTTGCCATTGTGAAAGTTTTTCCAGACCCAGTTACTCCAAGTAATACTTGATTAAATTCTTCTTTATTAGCTCCGCTTACTAATTTTTTGATTGCTTCTGGCTGATCTCCCGCAGGTTTAAAGTCAGATTTAATTTTGAATTTTTTGCCACCTTCGAGTTTTCCACTAATTTTTGGATTTTTACTCTGAATATCTGTAATTAAATCTTGATAAGTATTTTCCATATATTAAAGAACGTAGTAGAATTAATTTATATTTCAATGAGCATAATATCAGACAATTTAAAAAGAATTAAACCATCACCAACAATAGCTGTAACACAAAAAGCTCGAGAATTAAGAGCTGCTGGAAAAGATGTGATTGGCCTGGGTGCTGGAGAACCAGATTTTGATACACCAGAAAATATTAAAGGCGCAGCTATACAGGCTATAAGAGATGGAGATACAAAATATACAGCAGTTGACGGCACACCAGCCTTAAAAAATGCAATTGTTGAAAAATTTAAAAGGGAAAATAATTTAGATTTTACAGCGGACCAAATAACAGTTGGAACTGGCGGCAAGCAGGTTCTCTACAACGCTTTTATGGCAACATTGAATAAAGGTGATGAAGTTATAATTCCAGCGCCTTATTGGGTCTCTTATCCTGATATGGTTTTGCTAGCAGGGGGAAAACCAAAGATAGTTAAATGTGATGAAAAAGAAGGATTTAAATTAACTGCAAAAAAACTTCAAAAAGTTATTTCAAAAAAAACTAAATGGTTAATTTTAAATTCTCCATCTAATCCAACTGGCGCAGGTTACAGTAAAAATGAAATAGAGGATTTAGCAAAAGTTTTAATCAAAAATAAAAAAATTCACATATTGAGCGATGATATTTATGAACATATAAAATATGATAACTTTAATTTTTTTACAATTGCTCAAATTTCTAAACTTAAAAATAGGACCTTAACAATGAATGGAGTAAGCAAATCTTATGCAATGACTGGTTGGAGGATTGGTTATGCTGCTGGGCCAAAAGATATTATAAAAGCAATTGGGAAAATTCAATCGCAATCTACTTCAAATCCATCATCTATAAGTCAAGCAGCTGCAGTTGAGGCATTAAATGGAAACCAAGATTTTATTCAAGAAAGATCTAATGCATTTAAAGAAAGAAGAGATTTTGTTGTAAAAAGTTTGAATAACATTGAAGGGATAAGTTGCTTAACACCTAACGGCGCTTTTTATGTTTTTCCTAGCTGTAAAGGCCTATTGAATAAGAAAACGAAATTAAAGACAGATACAGATTTTGTTCAAAAGTTACTTGAAAAATCCAACGTAGCAGTAGTACAGGGTTCAGCTTTCGGATTAGATGGTTATTTTAGGATTTCTTATGCAACTTCAATGCAAAATTTACAAAAAGCTATGGATAGAATTAAATCTTTTTGTGAAAGTTTGTCTTAAGTTTAATGAGATAAAAATTTTTCTGCCTCAAGTGCTGCCATACAACCCATTCCAGCAGCAGTTACAGCTTGTCTAAAAGTTTTGTCTTTAACATCTCCCGCAGCATAAACACCTGGGACATTAGTTTCAGTAGAGTCTGGTTTAGTAATTAGATAGCCCTCTTGATCCATCTTTAGTTGATCTTTAAATAATTGGGTTGCTGGATCGTGGCCTATTGCAATAAATAATCCATCTAATTTCATTTCATTTACTTTATTAGTTTTTAAATTTTTGATCTTAATTCCTTTGACATTCTTTGGTTCATGGTCACCAATAACATCTTCGACGACTGAGTCCCAAATTATTTCAATTTTTTTATTTTCCATTAATTTTTTCTGAAGCATTTTTTCTGCCCTTAAACTATCTCTTCTGTGAATTAATTTAACTTTTGATGCAAATTTTGTAAGAAACATTGCTTCTTCAACAGCAGCATTACCACCTCCAACAACTGCAACTTCTTTATCCTTAAAAAAGAAACCATCGCAAGTAGCACAAGCAGAAACTCCAAAGCCCCTAAATTCTTGCTCTGATTTTATATTTAACCATCTTGCTTGAGCACCAGTAGAAATTATAATGCTATCTGCTGTATATTTTTGGCCACCATCTCCTATCGCCTCAAACGGTGAGGATTTTAAATTTACTGATCCGATATGATCTTCAATCATTTCAGTTCCAACAGCTTTAGCTTGATCTTTCATCTGATCCATAAGCCACGGTCCTTGAATTACATCTGAAAAACCAGGATAATTTTCTACATCAGTAGTAGTTGTCAATTGACCGCCCGGTTGAGCTCCATAAACTAGTATTGGTTTCAGCATTGCTCTTGCTGCATATACAGCCGCTGTGTATCCGGCCGGACCGGATCCAATTATTAACACTTTTGTGTGTTTAGTTGGATTTTGACTCATATGAAAGCTATATAGTGATTAATGACTAAATTAAAAGGGATATTATTGACCGAGGGAATGCATGGTATGATAAGCCAAGTAGAAGGTCTCGCTAAGTCACTAGATTTAGAATTTATACACGAAAAAATTGAACTTAATAATTTCTGGAAATTCATTCCACCAAGCTTAACTCCAATAAAAAATTTTGTTTTTAAAAACCACATAGATAAAAATTTTCATATTGTTATATCGTGTGGAAGAAAAAGCGTAATTCCATCAATATACTTAAAAAAAAAATATAGAAATAAAATTATGAATATTCACATCCAAGATCCGAAGGTTTCATTAGATAATTTTGATTTAATAATAGCCCCTGAACACGATGGTCTCGAAGGAAAAAACGTATTAAAATCTAAAGGTGCAATCCACTATTTAAGAGATAATGAGCTTGAAGAAAACGAAGATTATTTAAAATCTAGAGTAAATAAAGAAAGACTGGTTACATTTATTATTGGTGGACCTAACAAATACTATGACTATACCAATAAATCATTAGATCAAATTTTTCTAAAAATTAAAGAAAATTTTATAAGCAAAGGTTATCAATTAATTTTCATCCCTTCTATGAGAACACCTCAAAATGTAATTGATAAAGCACAAGAATATTTTGATGACAATCAAATCATTGTTACTAATGTTGATAAAAAAGCTTATCTTTCATCCTTGAAGTTAGCCGATCATATTATTGTGACATGTGACTCTACATCTATGATTTCAGAAGCAGCAATGACAGGAAAACCAATTTATGTTGCTCAAATACCAACTATCAAGAATAATTATCGATTTAAAAAATTTTTTGAATTATTTAGATCATTAAATATTATTAGAGATCTAGAAAACTCAGTAGATCAGTGGAGTTATAAAAAACTTAATGAAACTGATAAAATATCCGGTTATATAAAAGATAAATTAAAAAATTATGACTTTTCTTAATTCTATTAAAAATCAAGCAAAGAAACATGAATTTCCTTTTGATCATTGGGAGTATAATAATGCTCTAACTAATGAATCGATCAAAGAAATAATTGAAGCAGATATTCCAGATGTAAGCAAACATAATCTGAATTACGACGGTACAAGAGCTATTGATGGAGGAGCTGCTGAATTTAGAGAAGGAATTGCATCTGGTGGAAAAGCAATAAAATTTAGATGCTTTGTTACAAAAGATAATGCATTACAATTTCCTAATTTAGTAAAATTTATAAATGAGCTTCAATCAAAAGAAGTAACTGAAATAATCTCTAAAATGATAAATAAAGATTTAAGTAATTCATATGTAAGGGTTGAGGTTATATGTGATCGAGAGGGTTTTTGGTTAAAACCTCACTGTGATATTAAAGAAAAACTTATGTCAGGATTAATCTTTGTAAATAAAACAAATGAGTCTGAAGAACTAGGCACTGATTTTTACAATAAAAAATTAGAAAAAGTTAAAACTGTTCCTTATAAACACAATTATGGATATTTATTTACTAGTGGCCCTAATACTTGGCATGGAATGGAAAAGAAAAAAATTGTTAAAGAAAGAAGATGTATACAAGTTAATTATGTTACTTTTCAAACAGATTGGAAAGTCGAATAGCAGAATTTTTTATAAAAAATTAGAATATAAACCGATTACAATTAAAGCTCCGAACATAAAGCAAAGTCCAATAACAGCTTTTAATTGGTCATCATTTGACTCATCGCTTATTTTCCAAACACTGTAAGTATTTGTTTTTAGATTTTGAGTTTCATCAAAATTTTTATCATTAGGAAAATTTATTACTTTTGCATTAAATAAATTTTCATTTTTATTTAAACTTTCTTCTTTATATTTGTGGACTTCTGAACTCATAAAATAATTTAAATGTTTAAAAAATCTTTAAAATTATAACAATAAGGTTACTAATCATTTTGGGTTAAAGACAATTAAATTTAAAAGAATTTTCAACGTATAAGTGTATATAAAATTTCAACTGGAAATTGATTAATATTAATTTATCTCTTGTAGAGAGGTAATTTCAAGTTTTTTTGTTTTAAGAGATTTAATTCCTTCTATACACGCTAAAGCAGTAGACATATTTGTGCAGTATGGAACTTTATTCTTCAAAGTTGCTCGTCTGAGAGCAATAGCATCATTTAATCTATGTTCACTATTTCCACCTCCAGTGTTAATTACAAGAGCAATTTTTTTAGAGTCTAAAATATCTACTATATGAGGCGAACCACTGCTTACTTTATTAATTGTTTTACATTTCATTTTATGTTTTTTTATATATTCAGCGGTACCTTTAGTTGCGCATAAAGAAAAATTTAACTTTATTAATTCTCTTGCTAGATTTATTCCTTCATCTTTGTGAGAATCTTTTAAAGAAATGAATGCAAGACCTTGTTTGGGCAATGAGTTTGCCGATGCTATTTGACTTTTAGCAAAAGCCATGCCAAAATTCTTATCAAATCCCATTACTTCTCCAGTCGACTTCATTTCTGGACCCAAAAGTAAATCACTATTAGGAAATTTGTTAAAAGGAAAAACAGCCTCTTTAACAGCATACATATCTTTAAATTTATCTTTCAAATTAAACTCAGATAATTTTTCTCCAGCCATTATTCTGGAAGCTATTTTAGCAAGTGGAAGTCCTTTAGCTTTTGATACAAAAGGCACTGTTCTACTAGCCCTGGGGTTTACTTCAATTACATAAATATTATCTCTTTTAATTGCAAATTGAATATTCATGAAACCTTTTACCTTTAAAGCTAAAGCCAATTTTTTTGTTTGATTTTCAATTTCTTTAATAAGATATGGTTTTATTGATATAGGTGGCAAACTACAAGCAGAGTCTCCAGAGTGTATCCCAGCCTCTTCGATATGTTGCATGATACCAGCAACATGAACTTGTTTACCATCTGAAATAGCGTCAACATCAACTTCCATTGCATGATCGATAAATTTATCAATTAAAATTGGGTTATCTTCAGCAGCTTTAAATGCTTCTTGAACAAAGTTTTTAAGTTGGCTTTTTTCATGAACAATTTCCATTGCTCTTCCACCTAAAACATACGAAGGTCTAACCATTAAAGGTAAGCCAATTTTTTCTGCTATTTGAATTGCTTGTTTGAAAGTTTTTGCAATACCACTTTCAGCTTGTTTAAGTTTTAACTTATTAAGTAAATCTCTAAATCTATCTCTGTCTTCTGCTAAATCAATGGATGTATACTGAGTTCCTAAAATTGGTAGCTTGTTATCATGTAAAAATTTAGCAAGTTTAATTGGAGTTTGACCACCAAATTGAGCAATAATTCCAACAAGACTACCTTTTTCTTTTTCTTTTTTGATTATATTAAAGACATATTCTTCTTTTAACGGTTCAAAATATAGCCGATCACTGGTGTCATAATCTGTTGATACAGTTTCAGGGTTACAGTTAACCATAATAGTTTCAAAACCAGCCTCTTTTAATGAAAAACTAGCCTGACAACAGCAATAATCAAATTCAATTCCTTGACCTATTCTGTTGGGTCCACCACCAAGTATAATTATCTTTTTTCTTACAGATGGATCCGCTTCACACTCAGAATTAATTGAAAAATTTCTTTGATATGTTGAATACATATAGGGTGTGAATGATTTGAATTCAGCCGCACAAGTATCTACTTTTTTAAATACAGGCAATATTTTAAGAGCCATTCTTTTTCTTCTAACAGCATCTTCAGACATATTAGTTAACTCAGATAGTTTTTTATCAGAAAAACCAATAGATTTTATTTGGTTAAATTCATTAAAATCTTTTGGTAAACCTTTGTTTTTAATTCTAGTTTCGTTATATACAATTTCTTTAATCTGCTCTAAAAACCATGGATCTATTTTACATAAACCAAAAATTCTCTTTAATTCAATTTTTTTTCTAATAGCTTCTGCAACAAGTAAAATTTTATTTGGAATATTTTCTTTAAGCTTTTTTTCAATTTGTTTTTGATTTAAATCAAATATTCTATCTAAACCAGAAAAACCAGTTTCAAGCGAAATTAATGCTTTCTGAAGAGACTCTTTAAAATTCCTTCCAATTGCCATAGCTTCACCAACTGATTTCATAGACGTGCCTAATGTAGCTGGAGATGTAGAAAATTTTTCAAACGTAAATCTTGGAATTTTAGTTACCACGTAATCGATACTTGGCTCAAATGATGCAGGAGTAACCTTTGTGATTTCATTTTTTAATTCATCAAGAGTGAAGCCAACCGCAAGTTTAGCAGCCACTTTTGCTATTGGAAAACCCGTTGCTTTTGAAGCAAGTGCAGATGAACGAGATACTCTTGGATTCATTTCAATAACAACCATTCTTCCATTTTTTGGATTGATTGCGAATTGAACATTTGATCCACCTGTCTCAACTCCAATTTTTCTAAGACATGCAATCGATGCATTTCTCATTATCTGATATTCTTTATCAGTTAATGTTAAAGCAGGCGCTACCGTAACAGAGTCTCCGGTATGGATTCCCATTGGATCAATATTTTCAATAGAACAGATAATAATACAGTTATCTTTCTTATCTCTCACAACTTCCATTTCAAATTCTTTCCAACCTTCTAAACATTCTTCAACTAAAACTTGGCTTACAGGAGACTCATGTAATCCACTTTTAATTATTTTTAGATAGTCTTTTTTATTTTTAGCTATACCGCCCCCAAGACCACCAAGAGTAAATGCAGGTCTTATGATAACAGGTAATCCAATTTTCTTTAAAACTTTGGATGCTTGATTTATATTATTTACGATTTCAGATTTGGGTAAATCTAAACCGATATCGATCATATTTTTTCTAAATTTCTTTCTATCTTCTGCATTAGAGATAGCCTTGGAGTTAGCTCCGATCAGTTCTATTTTATATTTTTTCAGAATTCCTTTTTTTTCTGCTTCCATTGCAAGATTAAGTGCAGTCTGACCGCCCATTGTTGGAAGAATTGCATCTGGTTTCTCTTTTTTAAGGATAAAGAAGTTGCAGTTGTTGGAGGTGGTAATGCTGCTGTTGAAGAAGCAATGTTTCTTACAAAATTTGCAT
>JACWDQ010000016.1 GCA_014654035.1 Pelagibacterales bacterium SAG-MED19 | reverse complement strand
CTCGTGACAAAAGATAATATTAAAAGAAACATCATGAAAAAAACCCAATACATTACAAACCTCAATTTCAGCAACTGGATATAGTAAAAAAATAGGTGTAAAAATAGCAAATAATAATATGGAGTTTATTTTTATATTTTTAAAAAATTTGTAAGTTAAAATAAGAAAAATTAGATATGAAAATACTTGCATTAAAAATATAACAAACCTCAATTCACTTTTGAAAAATTTTGCTATATGAAAACTTATTTCACCAATAAATCCCCTTCTAGTAAATCCTCCTTGATAATTAATAATCCATTCTGAAATAGTTGAATCGTTTGAAACGTTATATTTTGAATATAAAAACACAATTCCACAAAAACTTAGAAATAATAAATAAATTAAAAAGTATTTATTAAAATTAGAAATTTTTTCAAAAACGTTATTTTGCATTTAATTATCTAACATATATTTTTAAAAATGATTATAAAATAAGATACTAATTGATATAACTGGCCCTATTTGAGCCAGCTAGTTACTAATACACAAGAGGAATTGTGATTTTTAAAATTGCTCTGACTCTGTTGAGCCATCCATTGCTGTTGTTGAACTTTTTCCACTACTTATTGTATTGGAAACAGCGTCAAAATAAGAAGTACCTACTTCTCTTTGATGTTTTACACTTGTATAACCATCTTTTTCACGAGCAAATTCTTGTTGTTGAATTCTCGAATAAGCAGACATGCCTTCTTTTTTGTATTTTTCTGCTAATTCAAAAATTGCAATATTTTGAGTATGAAATCCAGCAAGAGTTATAAATTGAAACTTGTATCCCATTTTACTGATTTCTTGTTGAAATGAAGCAATCTCTTTATCTGATAAATGTTTTTTCCAATTAAATGAAGGTGAACAATTATACGCTAAAAGTTTGCCTGGAAATTTTTTATGAATAGCATCAGCAAATTTTTTTGCCTCCTCAAGATTTGGTGTTGCTGTCTCACACCAAATTAAATCTGAATATGGTGCATAAGCTAATCCTCTTGATATAGCCTGTTCAATTCCAGCTTTTACATAATAAAAACCTTCTGGAGATCTTTCACCTGTTAAAAATGGTTTATCGTTATCATCATGATCATTAGTAATTAATTTTGCGGCATTTGCATCTGTTCTTGCTAATATAATTAATGGTACATCTGCAATATCAGCAGCTAACCTAGCAGCTTTTAAATTCTTAATCATTGTACTAGTTGGTACTAATACTTTACCACCCATATGGCCACATTTTTTTTCACTAGCTAGCTGATCTTCAAAGTGAACTCCTGCAGCACCAGCTTTAATAAATTTTTTTGCTAGTTCAAATACGTTTAATGGCCCACCAAATCCTGCTTCGCCATCAGCAATAATTGGTAACATATAATCAACTTTATTTTCTTTTTTCATGTCACCATCTTTTATTTCCATATGTTGGATTTGATCTGCTCTGATTAAAGCATTATTCATAGACTCAACTAATTTTGGTGCACTATCGTATGGATACAAAGATTGATCTGGATACATTTCACCTGCACTATTAGCATCAGCTGCTACTTGCCAGCCACTTAAATATATTGCTTTTAAACCAGCTTTTGCATGCTGCACAGCATGGTTGCCTGACAATGAACCTAAAGTATTAACGTAAGGCTCAGAGTTCAATAAATTCCACAATTTTGTAGATTGGTGTTTACACATTGAATATTCAATTTTTATTGAGCCTCTTAATCTCTCAACTTCTTCTGAAGTATAATCTCTTTTTATTCCTGCAAATCTTTTTAAGTCGTATGAGATATTTTCTGCGCTCATTTTAGATATCCTGTGCTGTTAAATTTTGTTAGTAAGAAATGAATTAAGTTGAACGAGTAGATTTAGTTAGAGTCGTTAAGGGTCTCAACTAGATCTTTCATTCCACTTGAACCCCAATCACAATGATCATCTCTCATGTAGATACCTCTACTATTATGTCTAGTAAGGTCCTCATGTTTTATGATTTGAGCCTCATTTTCACTGTTTTTTAATTTTTCGTCCATGTAAATTTTATAATTTACAGGATTTACAAAATCTACAAAAAAGTTAAAAATGCTTGTAAATTAAAGAAAAAAATTGTAAAAATAAATTTACAAAATTTACAAATAGAAAATATGAGTCAATTAGATTTAAAGATTGGTCCAAAAATAAAGGCTTTTCGAAGACAATTAGGGCTTCAAGCTAACAAACTTGCTGAGGAACTCAATATTTCTCCTAGTTATTTAAACTTAATTGAAGGCGGAAAAAGAAAAATCGATGGAGATTTATTACTTAAAATTTGTGAAAAGCTTAATATCGAGCTTTCTCAATTAACATCAAAAACAGATATTAATTTAGAAAACACTTTGTCAGAAATACTTGATGACAAATTATTTGAAGATCTTGATATTTTAGGTCCAGAAGTAAAAGATCTTGTAGGCACAAATCCAAAAATAGGAAAAGCGATTGTAAGATTAGGGGATATTTTAAAAAAGAAAGATCATGAAATGATCAACAAGATAGAAACAATTTCTGGAAAAATTGTTGATAATAGGAAAAATTCATTTCCTGGTGAAGTTATTTCAGATTTTCTTCAAGATAATAAAAATTACTTTCCGAAACTAGAGGATTTTGCAAATGAAGTTTTTGAAAAAGTTCAAAAAAATAATCGAACTAGATATATAGCTCTTTGTGATTATTTAAAATTAGAATATGGCATTTTAGTTAAAGATGTAATTCCAGAAGAAAACAAACCTTTTTCAAAAATTTTTTATAAGAATAAAAAAGAATTATTATTAAGTGATTATAGCTCCCTTGAAACAAAAAAATTACATGCGGCAGCGCAAATAGCTCAGGAAGGAGCTAATAAAGAAATAGAAGATTACTTATCAAAATTTACTTTTCCCTCTGAAGAGTCAAAAAAATTGACAAAAGTTGCTTTGCTAAATTATTGCGGAGCCGCAATATTAATGCCTTATAAACTTTTTCACACAGAATGTAAAAAATTAAAATATGATTTAGAATTATTACAAAATACGTTTGCAACATCATTTGAGCAAGTAGCACACAGAGTTACTTGTCTACAAGATCCAAAACTTCCAGGCATTCCATTTCATTTTTTAAGAGTTGATATGGCAGGAAATATTTCAAAAAGATTTTCTTTATCTGGAATTGAAATTCCCAGATATGGAGGAGCATGTCCAAGATGGAATGTTTATTCAGCATTGACAAGACCAGGAGTAATTCAAGCTGCAGTTAGTAAAATGACCAACGGAGAAAAATATGTATGTATTGCTAGGACCGTTGAAAAGGGGATTGGTAGATTTGGACAATCAAAAAGTATTTTATCAATTGGCCTTGGTTGCGAGGCAAAATATGCAAAAGATTTTGTTTATACAGAAAATATAAATATAAACGACAAATCAACAGAAATCCCAATAGGTGTCTCTTGTAGAACCTGCGATAGATTAGACTGTTCACAAAGGGCTTTTCCTCCATTACATAAAAAATTTGATGTCGATATTAATTCAAGAGGTGTGTCAGTTTACGTTGGTGATAAAAACTCATAATTTAATTAAAAATGATTAAGTTTATAATTCCTGCTGTTATTATTTTTATAACTGTTTTATTCTGGGACAAAATTAGTGAAATGATTTATAAAAAATTCAAGATCAAGGTTAATTACGTTGTTGGGATACTTTTCTTAATAATAATATCAATCATCACATTCTTACTTTATTTTTGAATATGGAAAATTTAAATTTAAAAAACTTTGAATTGGTTAAAACAGATGGAATTTTTACATTAAAAAATTTAAATACAACAATTGGTTTTGTAAGATTTAATGAAGCAGGGGAAGTTGAATATATTTTTGTTAATCCAATTTTTAGAAAAAAAGGTTTGGCAAAAAAACTCCTTAAATTAGTTAAAAGTAAAACTGGAAAAAAATTAAAATTTCAAAAACCCATAAGTCCTTTGGGATTAAAGCTTCAAAAATCTTTAGAAAAATGGAATTAAATAAAAAACTAAGACCTCGTATTAAAGCTCGTATCAGGAAAAATAAACAAATTATTAATAAAAATATTGATAATTTTTTTGGATGGGTCAAAGGTGCAAAACTTGTTGAACTTAAAGAATGTAACACAAAAGAAGATCCTGTAAGACCAGAGCTAGATAACAAATTTAGAACAGGTTTTGGCAGAAAAATTTATGGTGTTGAATACCAAGGAGAAATTCATGCTATTATGTGTTTTGCTTATACAAATGAAATTCCAAAAAGTGTAGAGGAATTAGAAAAGCTCAGTACAGATGCATTTCTCCAAACAGCTATGAGAGATCAAGCAGGTGGTCGTATCGCTATTGCTTACACTGTGTGGTCAAAAAAAAAAGGTGGAGGAAAGTTGATAGTTAAGGAAGTTTTTAAGAAAATTAAAAAATCAAATCATCTCAATAGACTAATAACTTTGTCGCCTCTTACAGATATGGCAACAAAATTTCATAGCAATAATGGAGCTCAACTTTTACAGATAAATGAAACAACTCAAAATTTTGAGTACAAGGTTATAAAAACAAATAGTTAAATATTTTACTGAATGAAAAAAATAATAATTTTGCTTTATTTGCTTACTTTATGTTTAACAAGTATTAAGGCTAACGAAACTGATAAAAAACTTAATCAACTTTTTAATGATTTATTATTAAGTAATGACACTTCTTCCAACGAAATAGAGCAAAAAATTTGGAAACTTTGGAGCACTCATCCAGATGATAAAAAATTAACTGTTATGCTCTCTCAAGGATCAGAGGCAGTCAATAACAACCAATTAATAAAAGCTATTGATATATTTACTGATGTAATTAATCAGGATCCTACTTGGGCCGAGGCGTGGAATAAACGTGCAACAGTTTTATATATGATTGGTGAATATCAAAAATCTCAAAATGATATAAATAAAGTTTTAGAACTTGAAAAAAGACATTTTGGTGCATTAGCTGGTCAAGGATTAGTTAATATAAA
Organism: Pelagibacterales bacterium SAG-MED19; assembly: GCA_014654035.1. GTDB lineage: Bacteria > Pseudomonadota > Alphaproteobacteria > Pelagibacterales > Pelagibacteraceae > Pelagibacter. The sequence continues at coordinate 7,956 of JACWDQ010000016.1, read as the reverse complement.
ATTAAAAAATTATGAAAAAGCGATTAAAAGTTACAAAAAAGCTCTGAAAATATATCCCTCAATGCAATCACCAGAGATAATGATCAAAGAAATAGAGGCTTTAATAAAGCAAGATTTGATTTAATAAAAAATTGTATCATTTTTTTAATTGATTTATAAATTGGCGTTAAAATATCATTATTATGCCAAAATTAATATCCTTATACGTAAATATTGTTGACACAATCTGTGAGAAGGTTGGAAGGTTTGTAATGTATTGGGTTTTTTTCATGATGTTTCTTTTAATATTATCTTTTGTCACGAGAAATATAATTAATTTTCCTTTGATGTGGATAATTGAAATGGCTCAATTTACTATTACTGCATATTACTTGTTAGGTGGTGGTTATTCAATGCTTTCTGATGATCATGTACGAATGGATTTATTTTATGGAAAGCTAACAAGTAAAGGTAAAGCTAAAATGGATATCTTCACGAGTATTTTTTTAATTTTCTTTTTAGCTGTTTTATTTTTTGGTTCAATTACAAGTTTGATTTATACAATTGAAACAAAACAAAAACTTTTCACTGCTTGGGCTCCTTATGTTTGGCCAATTAAATCTTTAATGTTATTAGGTATTTTATTAATGCTGCTTCAGGCATTCTCTACATTATTTAAAGATATTGCTAACCTTCAAAATAAAAAGATTTAATTATGCTTGCACAATACTTAAGTTACGAATTTATCGCTCTTTTCATGTTCATAACGATGTTAGTTATGATGTTTACTGGACAAAGAGTTTTTGGAGCTATTGGTTTTGTGGCAACAGCCTCAGCACTATTAATATGGGGAGATGGTTCTATGGAAATGCCTTATACGGCCACTTGGAAACTATTTAAGTGGTACCCTATGTTAACACTACCATTATTTATCTATATGGGCTTTATGATTTCAGAGTCAGGAATAGCAAACGATCTATATAAAATGTTTCATGTTTTGTTTGGTGGATTAAAGGGTGGATTGGCTATTGGTACAATGTTTATGATGGTAGCAATTTCAGCAATGAATGGTTTAAGTGTTGCTGGTATGGCAATAGGTGCAACAATTGCTTTACCAGAGATGTTAAAAAGAAATTATGATAAAAGAATGATAACAGGCGTAGTACAGGCTGGTAGTTCTCTCGGAATTTTAATCCCACCAAGTGTTGTTATGGTTTTATATGGTATGATAGCTCGTCAGCCAGTTAGTAAGCTGTGGATGGCAGGAATTTTGCCAGGATTATTGATGGCATCTTTATTTTTAATTTATATTTATGTTAGGTGTAAACTTCAACCTGAATTAGGACCACCATTGAAAAAATCTGAAAGAAATTATTCAACTATTGAAAAAATAAAATTACTTAAAGCTGGAATAATTCCTTTTTTAATATTTTTTTTTATGACAGGATTATTTCTAATGGGTATTGCAAGTCTTGTAGAGTGCTCAGCTGTAGGTGCTTTATTAGCAACTTTGGCATCGATATATAAAAAAAGATTTAACAAAATAGTTCTTGAAAACACTTTACGAAAAACTCTTGGTGTTTCTTGCATGTTTATGTGGATTATTTTAGCAGCTTTATGCTTTGGGGCTGTATTTGATGGATTAGGCGCTGGCAGAGCAATTGAAACATTATTTATTGAAAGATGGCAATTAACTCCTTGGGGTGTTTTAATTATGATGCAACTTTCATACATTTTAATGGGAATGTTTTTAGATGATACTGCAATGTTAGTAATAGTAGCTCCATTGTATGTACCTTTAATAATTTCATTAGGTTTTGATCCTATTTGGTATGGTGTTCTCTATACAATTACTTGTCAAATTGCCTATATGACACCTCCTTTTGGATATAATTTATTTTTAATGAGAGCGATGGCTCCAAAAGAAATTACCTTACAAGATATTTATAGATCAATAATTCCATTTGTCCTTATAATGGTATTTGGTTTAGCGATTGTTATGGCCTTTCCAGAAATTGCAACTTATCTTCCTGAAAAATATTTATCAAGATAAATTACAACTAGAAGTTTAAATTAAAATTTTTTACGAGTATTTTTATTAAATTTTTTTGAATTATTAAGTTTAATAAAAATTAGATTTATAATAGTATTTTGTCATTAACTCACGCAGGAGAGACCAAATGAAAAAAGACAAAAAGATAATAACGAACAAACGACGTTCGTTTATTAAAAAAGCGGGTTTACTGACGTTAGGAGCAGCAGGTGCAACTACAATAAAAGCACCATATGCTTATTCAGCATCAAATCCGATTAAATGGAGATTGCAGACTTATTCTGGAGCTCCACTTGGTGCACATGTTATTAAACCTCAAATTGAGGCTTTCAATAAAGCTGCCTATGGTGAAATGGAAATTGAGCTTTATTACGCTGATCAACTAGTTCCAACTGATGAATTGTTTAGAGCAATGCAAGCAGGGACTATTGATGCCGTACAAAGTGATGATGCTACAATGGGTTCACCTGTAGATATTCAAGTCTTTGGTGGATATTTTCCATTCGCTACAAGATACAGTTTAGATGTTCCATCTTTATTTAAATATTATGGTTTAAATGAAATTTGGGATGAAGCTTACAGTGAGGTAAAAGGAGTTAAATGGTTAAGTACAAGTGCTTGGGATCCATGTCACTTGTTTACAGTTAATAAAAAAATAACTTCTTTGGCTGATATGAAAGGTTTAAGAGTATTTGGTGTACCAACAGCTGGTAAATTTTTAGCCAAGTATGGTCTTATTCCTGTAATAGTTCCATGGGATGATGTTGAAGTTGCAATGCAAACAGGTGAGCTAGATGGTGTTTGCTGGTGTGGCTTTACAGAGGCTTATGAAGTGGGCTGGGCTGATATTTGTAAATATGCTTTAACAAATGCTGTAACAGGTGCATGGTTTGGATCATATTTTGCCAATCAGAAAAGTTGGGATAAATTAAGTCCTAAACTTCAAGCTCTTTACAGAATGTCGATTAATGACTCTCACTACTACAGACAAGTTTGGTATTGGGGAGGAGAAGCTGACTTACGTGTTAACGGAAAAAAAATGGAGTTAACAAGTCTTCCAGATAATGAATGGAGTAGAGTTGTTGAAGACTCTAAAGCTTTCTGGGATGAAACTTCTAAAATTAGTCCAAGAGCTAAAAAAGTTGTTGATGCATTTAAGTTATATGCACAAACAATGGATAAAGCTGGTTATCCTTATAGATAAAAATTTATTATTAGGCGCCTTTTAAAAAGGCGCCTAATTTAAATTAAGGTTTTGATGTAATACCACCATCAACAATCAATTCAGTTCCAGTAATATAATTAGCTTGATCGCTTAATAAAAACACAGAAGCATTTGATATATCTTCTGGCCTTCCAACTCTATTTAAAGGTATAAATTTTTCTAAATTTTTTTTTGCTTTAGGGTTTTTTTTCCATCTAATTTGCATACCGGTTTCTATTGGACCAGGCAAAATTATATTTGATCTAATATTGTTGGGTGCAAATTGAATTGCAAAGGATTTTGAAAGTCTAATCATGGCAGCTTTAGAAGCTCCATAAGCATCTTGTGGTTTATCATCCCCAGATAATGCATCAACTGAAGATAAATGAACCATAGATCCAAATTTATTTTTTTTCATTTTAGGAACTATGATTTTTGAGAGATACATCATACTTTTTAAGTTGATTTCGAAAACTTTATCCCAAATATTTGAATTTATATCTACTGCAGAAACATCTTTGTCAAACCAGAGGACCCCAGTGGTGTTTACTAAATAATCAAGACTTTTATGTTTTTTATAAAATGTATCAATGTGAGATTTCATTTTATTAAAGTTGGTTACATCAACTTTTTTAAAAACACAGTTTTTATTTTTTTTTAAGAAATCTTTTTTTGGACTTTGAAGATCCAGCATTAAAACTGAAATATTATTTTCTGATAATCTTTTTGAAATTTCCAATCCCATTCCACCGCTCGCACCAGTTATGACAGCAGATTTTCCTTTAAAATTTAGTTTCATCTTATTGTTCTTTTCTTAAATGAAAACTTTTTGGGGAAGTTAGTTTTTCATAAGCTATTTCTGATAATGAACAACCTTTTCCAGTTTCTTTGACACCTGTCCAAGATAATGCCGGATCTAAATAGTCACATCTGTTCATGTAAAATGTTCCAGTTTGAACTTGGTTACCAATTTTTTCAGCAATTTCTAAATCTTTAGTCCAAATAGAAGCTGTTAAACCATAAGGACTATCATTCATTAATTTTATTGCTTCATGTTCATCTTTGACTTTCATAATTCCAACACAAGGTCCAAATGTTTCTTCTGTCATAAAATCCATATCATGATTAACACTAGTTAAAACTTGTGGCACTAAATAATTTTTATGTTCTTTGGGAAAAATAAATTTGTTTTCATCGATCATTTTTTTTGCGCCTTTATCAACAGCATTATTCATTTGTTTAATTATAAAATCAGCTGCAGATAATTTAACCACAGGACCTAGGTTAGTTTCTTTTTGTAAAGGGTTTCCAAGTTTATAATTATAAGTTTTTGAAACAAATAATTCTATGAAATTATTATAAATTTTTTCATCAACATAAATTCTTTCAATGCCACAACAAGATTGACCAGAGTTAAAAAAGGATCCATCAACTAAATTTTCAACTGTTTTTTCTAAATCACAATCATGTCTTGCATAAGCTGGATCTTTACCACCAAGTTCCAAAGCCATATCAATAAATTTTGTATGAGTTGCTTTTTGAACTTCGTAACCTGCTTTAACTGAACCAGTAAAAGATACAAAATTAATTCTTTTATCTGACACAACTTTTAAACCATCTTCATGATTTAAATGAAGATAATTAAAAACATCCTTTGGTAAAGTTTTTTTTGCTGACTGATAAAGTTGCTCAGCACACAAAGGTGTTTGAGCAGAATGTTTTAATATAACTGTATTTCCAGAAGCCATAGCAGGAATTATTGAATTTACAGCTACAAGATAAGGATAGTTCCATGGTGCTATTACAAAAACAATTCCTAGAGCTCTTCTTTTAATAAAGCTTTTAAAATTACTGTCTTTAGTCACATCTATATTAGCAAGTTTTTTTTCTGCAATTGACAACATGTAGTCAGCTCTTTCCTTAAAACCATTTAATTCACCTGCTGCTTGTGAAATAGGTCTGCCTATTTGTCTACTTAGCTCTTCTCCAATGACATCACCTTTCGATAAAAAATCTTCTACAAAATTTTTTAGAAGTTTTACTCTTTCATTAACATTAAGATTAGCCCACTCTTTTTGAGCCTTCATTGAATTATCTATAGTTTGTTCAATTTTTGCTGAGTGGTATTCTCTTTCAACATAAACAGTATTATCAATTGGTGTAATAGTTTTCTGCATAAATATTTTAGTTAAAATTGATTTAGAAAATGATATACAACATCTTAATTCATAAAACACTAAATATTATTATGGGAAAATATAACTGGAATTATCCAACAACAATGTGGGTTGGTGAAAATAGAATTAATGATATTGCAGTAGCTTGTAAAAGTTTAGGAATTGCTAAGCCGTTGCTTGTAACAGATAAGGGTTTAGCTGAGTCAGATATTGTAAAGAACACTTTATCAATATTGGATAAAAATAAATTATCCACCAAATTATACTCTAATGTTGTTGGCAATCCAACCGGTACGAATGTTAACGAAGGTGTAGATAGTTTTAAAAAAAATAATTGTGATGGTGTAATTGCTTTTGGCGGTGGAAGTGGGTTAGATGTTGGAAAAGCAGTAGCTTTTATGTCAGGACAATCTTTACCTATTTGGGATTTTGAGGATGTTGGTGACAATTGGACTAAAGCTAATTCAGATAAGATTGCTCCAATAATTGCTGTTCCTACAACAGCAGGAACTGGATCAGAGACGGGAAGAGCTTCTGTAATTTTAAATGAGGAAACAGGTGTTAAAAATATTATTTTTCACCCAAAATTTTTACCTTCAATTGTAATTTTAGATCCAGTTTTAACAGTTGGTTTACCTCCAAAAATAACAGCAGCTACTGGGATGGATGCGTTGGCTCACAATTTAGAAGCTTACTGTGCTCCTGGATATCATCCGATGGCAGATGGTATTGCTCTCGAAGGCATGAGACTAATAAATAAATGGTTATTAGAGGCAGTTAACAATGGATCAAATATTGAAGCAAGAATGAATATGATTACTGCAGCTAGTATGGGTTCAACAGCTTTCCAAAAAGGTTTAGGAGCAATTCATTCACTAAGTCATCCGGTTAATGCTTTAAATAATATTCATCATGGATTATCAAATGCAATATTTATGCCATACGTTTTGACTTTTAATAGAGATGTGATCGAAGAAAAAATTATTAAAATTTGTGATTACTTAGAATTAAAAGATAGATCATTTGATGGATTTATTAATTGGGTTTTAGAATTAAGAAAAAGATTAGATATGCCTCATAAATTGTCTGAAGTAATTGATGAGAAAGAATTACAATTGGATAGACTATCAAAAATGGCATTGAAAGATCCTTCAACTGGAGGAAATCCTAAAAAATTGACTGAAGCAGATATGAAAATTATGTATCAATACAGCATGTCAGGCAAATTGTTTTAATGAGCTTAAATGTTTTAATTGTTGAGGGAAACAATCCAAAAGATTCTGAGGTATTTATTAGGGCTGCAAAAGCATCATGTTCTGAAAATTTGAAAAATGTAGTATTAAAATTAGATCCATCCACAAATGTAACAATTATAAATCCTGTTAATGATAATGAAACCAACAAAGCACTAAAAAATATGAACCACTATAATGGAATCATTTTTTCAGGTGGGGCTATGAGGCTTAATGATATGACAGATGAAATTAAAAAACATATTAATTTTGCATCTGAATGTTTTCAACATAATAATAAAATTCTTGCTATTTGTTGGGGTTTGCAAGTTTGTTCAACAGCAGCAGGTGGAAAAGTTGCACCAGGTAAAAATGGCGCTCATATAGGAATAGCAACTGAAGTAGAAATAAATGAAGATGGAAAAAAAAACCCCATTTATAAAAATAAAAAAATTAAATTTAATACCCCAGCTTTTAATTTTGACGAAGTTTGTGAATTACCTGAAGGAGCTACTTTATTAGCAAGCGATAAAGTTAACAATATCATGGGTGCATATTTTAAATCAGTAAATTCTGAAATTTGGGGCCTTCAGTATCACCCAGATTATGAATATTGGCAAATGATTAATCTATCTAATGAGAGAATGGGAAAAATGATCGCGAAGGAATATTTTAAGAGCGAAGAAGAGTTTAAAAAACATATCGATTTTATTAAATCCGAAGAAAAAAATTTGGATTTTGAAAATAAAACTTGTGAAATTAAAAATTGGTTAGATATTATTAAATAAATTTTGTTCTTAATATTTATTTTTTTTAAATTTTTTAAATGAGAAATTCTTGGGTCTTTTTCGATTTTTGAATTTTTTCTTACCTTTAAATTTTAAATTCTTTTTACTTGAGTCTGCCGTTAAATTATTTGAGGGTTTTTTATCAAAATAATTTGGATTATTTGTAAAACCAAATTTTTTCTTTTTATTTTTAAAGTTTGATTTCTTAAAATTGTCTTTTTTAAATTTAAACTTCTTTATATCTTTGAATTTTTTTTCTTTATTAAAATTTGCATTAGGTCTTTTTTTTCCTTTAAACCTTTTTCTTTGTCCGTCTTGTGAGATTTTAAAATTCGGATCAATCAATCTACTAATAGAATTCCACATCGATCTGTCATTTGATGTAAGAAAAGTTAAAGCAGAACCTTCTTTACCAGCTCTACCTGTCCTTCCAATCCTATGAATGTAATCTTCGGGAACTTGAGGCAGATCGTAATTTATTACGTGTTGTATTAAAGGAATATCTAATCCCCTGGCAGCAACA
>JACWDQ010000015.1 GCA_014654035.1 Pelagibacterales bacterium SAG-MED19 | reverse complement strand
AAAAAAGAAAAATTATATGAATATAATAATTTATACAGTAGTTATATTGACTATCTTTTATTTTCTGTTGAAACTTATTAGCAATATTTCATCAAAAAAGATATCAAAAGGCTTGAGGATTTTAATAATTCTAGGATTGATTTTGATGGCAATTCTTTTTGCGATTGGGGGCCGATTTTTATTAACTTTGCCTCTTACTCTTGCAAGTCTGGCATTATTAAAATTAAAGGGATTGTCTATTTTCCAATTAATATCTCTTTTTAGATTAATTCAAACTTTAAGGAAATCAGGAAGATTTTCTTTTAATCAATCTAACTCAAATAATCAATCATCAATATCTTTGTCTGAAGCCTATAAAATTTTAAATTTAGATATAAAAAAAAAGTTTCAAAAGATGAAGTAAACAAAGCTTACATAAAAATTCAAAAGAAAATTCATCCCGATGTATCACCTGAAACCTCACGATTATCATCTATTGTTAATGAAGCTAAAGATATTGTTTTAAAAGATATCTCTTAATCTAATATTTCAATAATCTTCTCTACTATTGTTCTAGAACTAATTTTTTCTTTCCCCAATGTATCGTGAGTGACAGTTTTTTCTCCTTCAGGAATTATCGGGAACATAATTGAACTATAATTCCCATAAACTAAAGGTGTGTCAGCCATTAGAGTTATTGTTTTAATACCTAGAGCAGCAGATAGATGACTAAAACTAGAGTCATTACAAATAGATAAATTACAATTTTTAATTATCGGTAAAGTTTCCTTTATAGAAAGATTATCCAGAGGTACACAAAAATTCTTATATTTTGATTCTAATATTTCATTTAATATAAGTTGTTCATCATTATCTTTACCAGTGGCTAGAAAAAATTTACATTTCTTTTTTTCTAACATCATTTTAATTACATCAATAAATATTTTTGCTGGAATTCTTTTAGTTGGTCCCGATCCTCCTATTCCTAAAAGAATATTTAATTCATTTTTATTTATCTGAAATTTTTTTGATGATTGTAAGATTAATTCGTGGTTAATTTGAATCTCAGGGTCTTCATCGACATATAAATTAAATTTATCTTTCATAAATTTTCTAGGCGTTTCAGTAATATGTTGCTGATTTTTTTTAAATAGTGGATATTGGTATATTTCTGAAATATTAGAAAATTTTGCAATTAAATAAAATCTAAATGAAGAGTTAAAAATTATTATTTTATCAAAATTATATTTTTTAATGTCTTTAATCAAATTTAAGCTTCCAAAAAAACCATCATGTTTGGAATTTGATCTCTTATCTCTTTCTAAAAGAAGAATTTTGTCGATATAATTAGTTTGAAATAAAAATTGATCAGCTTTTGAGTTTTCTTTGACAAGTAAACTTATAGGTGAATTAAATTTTTTAAATAAAGCCTTTATATAAGGTAAAAAAATTACAGTATCCCCAATTCCTTTTCTATTTTGAATTACTAATATTTTCATATGGTATTTATAAACTTTACCTATTATATTTTTTATATAAATTTTTATTATGACGAAATTAAGTGGTATTTATGCAGCTACAATGTCAGTTTTAAATTCTGATTTGAGCTTAAACGTTGATAAAACAATAGCTCATGCTGAAAAATTGATTGATCAAGGATGTCACGGTACTGCAATATTTGGAAGCACAGGCCAGTCTCAATTAATATCTATTTCTGAAAAAATTGATTTATTAAATCAGTTATCAAAAAGTAAATATAAAGATAACCATCTAATTGGAACAGGATTAAATTCATTGGGAGAAACAATAAATTTTATGAAAATAGCAAATTCTTTAAATTTTGATAAATTTCTGATTATGCCTCCTGCTTACTATAAGTATGGTGATAAAGAAGTGATTGAATTTTATACAAAAATAATAAATTCCATTCCTGAATGTAAGATTGTTCTTTATAATTTTGAAAAACTTTGTGGTTATAAATTTAGTATTGAATGTATTAAAGAGCTTGTAAAAAAATTTCCGCAACAAATAGTAGGAGTAAAAGATAGTACATATAATTTATTTGAAAACTTAAAATTAAATAATTTTTCAATTTTTCCTGGTTCGGAAATAAAATTGTTAAAAGGTTTAGAGCTAGGATGTTCGGGAATAATTACTGCGACATGCAATGTTACAGCGGAAATGTCCAGAAAAGTTTATGATGATTTTCACTCAGGTAAAAAACAATCACTCAATCAAAAATTATGTGATGTTAGAAGTGCTTTTGATAAATATAACTTGATCTCTGGATTACATAGTTATTGTTCTCAAGAGGATGAAATTTATAAAAATATTTTACCACCTTTGAGTCTTTTAAATAAAAGTGACGAAAAAAATTTGATAAATACTTTGAAAGATTTGAATTTTACAAATAAATCACCTTTGGCGGCTTAATATGAAACTTGCTAGTTTTTTAAATAGAGTTTTCAAAAAAGATGGTTTTATTTTGACTGACGCTGACTCAAAAGACTACATTATAGGAAACCCAAGTACTAATCCTATAAAATTAAAAATCTTAAAAAAAAACCTTCATTACAAATTATTATTTCATCCTGATTTATATTTTGGCGAAGCTTATACTAATGGTGAAATAAAAATAGAAAATGGAACTTTGACAGATTTTTTAGACTTAGCTTTAATGAATTTTGGGAGAGGAGAATTAAATTTTTTTAGTTTTTTAATTAATAGACTAAGAGGATCCTATAGATATTTAACAAATTTTAATTTTATTAAAAAATCTAAGATGAATGTTTCTCATCATTATGATATTTCGGATGATCTTTATGATTTATTCTTAGATCCTAAGAGACAGTACTCCTGTGCTTATTTTAAAAATAAAGATGATAGCTTAGAAACTGCACAAAATAATAAAATTCAACACATTATTAAAAAATTAAATATTAAACCAAATCAAAAAGTTTTAGATATAGGTTGTGGGTGGGGATCTTTGGCAATTGATATTGCCAAAAGTGCAAAGTGTGAGGTTACAGGAATAACATTATCTGAGAATCAATTTAGATATTGTCAAAAAAAAGCTAAAGAAATGAATTTAGAAAATCAAGTTAAGTTTAAATTGATGGATTATAGAGAGCTCAAAGAGAAATTTGATAGAATTGTAAGTGTCGGAATGTTTGAGCATGTAGGAAGAAAATTTTATAAAAAATTTTTTAATCAGATCGAAAATTTATTAAATGATGATGGTATTTCTTTAATTCATACAATAGGATCGGTTAATCCTCCAAGAGACCCACATCCATGGATAACAAAATATATTTTTCCTGGCGGCTATACTCCTAGCTTGAGTGAGGTAACTACGCCAATTGAAAAAGCTGGCTTGATAGTCACTGATATAGAGGTTTTGAGACTTCACTACTCACACACTCTAAGACATTGGAAAGAAAATTGTATTAAAAACAAAGAAAAAATTATTGAAATGTTTGATGAAAAATTTTTTAGAATGTGGGAATTTTATCTTGCTGGATGTGAAATGGCATTCAAGTGGGGCGACCAAGTTGTATATCAATTTCAACTTACGAAAAATTATACCTCAACTCCTGTGACTAGAGACTATATTTATCAATAAATTATTGATAGAAATAAGCTTCTTTTAAAATGAAAAAAAAACCAAAAAAAACTAAAAAAACTAAAAAAAATAAAAAACTCAAAAAAGCATCAAAATTAAAAAGTTTAAAAAAATCTAAAAACGTTCAAAAAAAAAGAAAAAAAGTTTATAAAAAAAAATCAAAAAAAACAAAAAAAAGAAAATTAAGAGAAAATAATAAAAAAAAATTACATTCAAATATAACCAAAGTCCAAAAAGAAAGTTTCATATTAAAGTTGGTTAAATTACAGCTTTCATTAAAGCCTGAATTTAATTTTAAAATTAATTTTAGTTTAGAAAAATATATACAAAGTTTTTTTGATAAAATTTCAGAAACTATTTCAAGTTATAAAATTTTAAAGCATGATGAAAAAAGAAGGCTTAAATTAGAAAAAATTGAAAATGAAAGAAAAGCAAAAATTGCATTACAAAAAAAGAAAATTGAGGAAGAATTATTAAAAGTTAAATTAAAAGAGCAAGCCTTAAGAGATGAGGCAAAATTAGAAAAACAAAGAACAAAAGACATAAAATTATTTTTAAGAAAAGAGCAGGCCATTCTAAGAATTGAACAAGCGGAAAAACAAAAACAATTTTTAAAACAATTAAGATTAGATAAACAGATAGAAAAATTTAGAATAAGAGAAGTCAAAGAGTTAGAGAGACTTGAAAAGATATCATTAAGAGAAAAAAGAGATGACTATGCTGGGTTACAGGAAAGAATTGATAAGCTCAAAGAAAAATATCGAATTATAAGAGATCAAAAAATTAAAGAGAGGGTCGAAGCTCTTGGAGTAAAACTCCAGGGGAACGAGGATAGAGAAACTTTATTATCTAAAGAAAAAGAATATACCTTAGCGAGACAAAAGATTGAATTTGCATTAGAAAGTTTTTATAGAAGTGCAAGTAGTCTTGTTTTTCAACTTAACAAAAGACATGTTACCAGAAACATGTCTATTTTTAGATGTATAGATAGAAGGTTCGAAACAGGTGAAATTTTTATCAAATGGGATGAGTCTGAAGATGAAGAATGGCTGCTATTGATATATATTAAAAATAATTCACCAGATGAAGGAATTATAATTGAAGATAAAACAAACCCTGAAAAAAATATTTCACATGAATTTAAAAGTATAGATATTTTTAAAGCATCCGACACAATGGTAGACTCTTTGACACAACTTATTGCAAGAAAAAGAGCTAAAAATAATAATTAAATATTTATTAATATTGAGTATTATTAGAAATGGTTTTAGGCTCAGTATTTCTGATAATTCTTTATTTAATTTTAAGATACATACTTGCATGGATCACATATTATAATAATTTAGACAGTAGACTGGGTGATAGCACTTGGAGATTTACTTATGATTATCCAGTAATTGGTGAAAGAGACATTTCTGATTTAGATGACAAAGATTTTGTACGACTTAGAAGAAAAAAAAATAAAATTGTTTTATTTATGTACTCAATAGTTTTAGTAATGTTTGTATCCTCAATGTCTTTATTAAGTAAATTTTTATTATTTTTTTTTGATTAATTTTTTAATTGCTTCTTATTCTTAATATATAGAAAAAAGGCAAATATTTCATAAATTATCGAAAATATATTAAAGACAATTGGTAATTTAAAAAAATTATAGAGGAATCTATATTTTGGCATTCTCTTCCATAATAAAAGAAATGCCTCAGCTCCTTCAAAAACTTTTTCATTATCTTTGATATGGAGCCTGCGAAGAAGCTCTTTATCACTTTTTAAAGTTTCTTTTTCAGCTGATATATTATTTGTAATATCTACCCAGTCAATTTCCTGAATTTTTTGTTTTTTATAAATATCAATTTCAGCCTTACAAATTTTACATGAATTATTAAAGTAAACTTTCATAATAATTAATTTATTACTAATTAATCAAATATATGTACATGCGTAAAATACTCTAGTTGAAAATTATATTAAACGAACTATGTATTATCGATCATGAGTAATTTCTTTGAAAAATCAGACTTATCTAGAAATGAAGCTGAAAACATAATTTCTGATACCCTACAAAAATGTGATGATGGTGAATTATATTTGGAAAATTCAAAATCAGAGTCAATTTTATTGGATGATAATAAAATCAAGAACTCCAGTTATAGTTCTGACCTAGGTTTTGGATTAAGAGCAATTTCAGATGAAATAGTTGCGTATTCTCATTCAAATGAAATATCAAAAAATTCTCTCAAACAATCTTCTGAAAATTTAAAGGAAACTTTAAAGTCTGTAAAAGGCACTTATAACCACTCTATACCCAAATCTAATAAGAAATATTACGAAAATATAAATCCAATTGAACAAAAATCTCTTAACGAAAAGATAGAAATTTTAAACAAAGTTAATAATTATTTAAGATCAACTGATAGCAATGTTAAACAAGTAACAGCTAATTTTCTTGGGGAACAAAAGTCTTTAGAAATAATTAGATCTGGAGGTGAAACATTAACAGATGTACGTCCTCTAATCAGATTTAATGTATCAGTAATGCTTGAAAAAAATGGAAGAAAAGAAACTGGTGTATATGGTGTGGGAGGTAGGCAGTCATATGACAATTATCTTAAGGAAGATAATTGGAAAAATGTTTGTGATGAAGCTTTAAGAATAGCCTCAGTAAATTTAGAGAGTAAACCAGCTCCAGCAGGAGAAATGAAAGTTGTATTAGGACCAGGTTGGCCTGCAATATTAATTCACGAGGCAGTAGGACATGGTTTAGAGGGTGATTTTAATAGAAAAAAAACTTCTGCATTTCATAATCTTATGGGTCAAAAAGTTGCTAGTGAAGGTGTTACTATTGTCGATGATGGAACGATTGACAATAGAAGGGGTAGTTTAACCATTGATGATGAGGGAACCCCAACAGAAAAAACAGTTTTAATAGAAAATGGAATTTTAAAAAATTTCATGCAAGATAGGCATAACGCTCGCTTAATGAAAACAAGATCTACCGGTAGTGGTCGAAGAGAAAATTATAGACATATAGTTCTGCCAAGGATGAGAAATACTATGATGTTAAATGGCAAGCACACCCAGGAAGAAATGATTAAATCTGTAGATAAAGGTATTTTTGCAGTTAGTTTTGGTGGTGGACAAGTAGATATTACCTCAGGAAAATTTGTATTTAATTGTACTGAGGCATACGAGATAATTAATGGTAAAATTGGATCACCTATTAAGGGTGCTACTCTAGTCGGTGATGGACCATCAATTTTAAAAGAAGTTTCAATGGTTGGAAATGACATGATGTTAGATCCTGGGATCGGTACTTGTGGTAAAGCTGGTCAAGGTGTTCCTGTAGGAGTTGCTCAACCTTCAATTTTAATAAACAAGATAACTGTTGGTGGTACAAAACTTTAGATGATCAAAGATCAAGAATACTTGGAACAAAAATCCTCTTTTTGTTTAGATTTGGCAAAAAAATTTGGTGCTTCAGATGCAAGTGTTATTGTTAGTAACTCAATTTCTGAAACAGTAAATTTTAGAAACCAAAAATTAGATGAATCTAATAGATCTGATAATTTAGCCATAGGCATCACAACTTATATAGGTAAAAAAAAATCCTCTATTTCTTCATCAAATTTACTTGATGATAACTTAAAAATCCTAATTAAAAAATGTGTAGAGACTACAAAAAATACACCAGAAGATGAATTTAATTCTCTTCCTGATAAAGATTTATTGGCAAAAGAAACTAAAAATTTAAATTTATATGATGATACTCATATCAAAAATGACATTAAGATTGAATATTTAACAAGATTAGAGGCTGAAGCTTCTAAAGAAAAAAAAATTATTAATACAGAGTCTAGTTTTACAGAAGATAAATCAAATTTTATTTTAGCTAATAGTGATGGTTTTTGTAAGGGTTATAAAACTTCATCATTTACAGCATCAAGTGTAACTGTGGCTAAAGATGATAAAAGTATGGAGAGAGATTATGAATATACTAGTAAGTGTCATTTAAAGGATATTAAGAATGCAGAGGAATTAGGCAAAATATCAGCTGAACAAACTATTAAAAAGTTAAGTCCAAAAAAAATAGGAAGTGATAAAATTCCAATAATTTTTGATAAAAGAATTGCAAAAGGAATATTGAGTACTTTTGCAAGTGCAATATCATCTTCTGCTATTTCAAGAGGAACATCATTTTTAAAAGATAAGATAAATCAAAAAATATTCTCAAATGGTCTAAACATTTTTGATAAACCAGATATCTTAAAGGGTCTTGGGTCAAAAAGTTTTGATTCAGAGGGGGTAAAAACCGAAAC
This sequence comes from Pelagibacterales bacterium SAG-MED19, assembly GCA_014654035.1. Taxonomy (GTDB): domain Bacteria; phylum Pseudomonadota; class Alphaproteobacteria; order Pelagibacterales; family Pelagibacteraceae; genus Pelagibacter. Next base: position 5,282 of record JACWDQ010000015.1, on the reverse strand, counting down.
ACTTCGACTAGTAGAAGATGGAGTTTTGAAAAATTATTTAATAGATACTTACAACGGTAAGAAGTTAAATCTAAAATCAAATGGAAGATGTGGAGGAACTAGTAATCTCTATTTTGATAATGGAAAAATTTCTTTGAAAGATTTATTAAATTTAAACTCAAAATGTCTTTATATAACTGAAACCATAGGACATGGAAGTAATTTAGTAACAGGTGATTACTCTGTTGGTGCTACCGGTTTTTTAATTGAGAATGGTGAATTTAAATTTCCAATTAATGAGATAACAATAGCAGGAAATTTTAAAGATATGTTCAAGAACATTACTCTTGCTAATGATTTAGAATTTAAATATTCAACTAATTCTCCAACTATGATGATTGAAGGCATGGTAGTTGCAGGTAAATAACAAAAATTACTCAAAATTTTTTAATCGATATTCCCAATTCCCCATCCTTGAATATGATACCCTTATAATTTGGGCAGTTTCTTTTTCAAACCATATATTAAAATCGAGTCTTTTATCTTTTGGTAAAGTCATATCTTTAGATTTGAGTGTAAACTTGTCAACATCATAAACTTTTCCGTATTGTTCAATTTTTTCTTTACCAACAAAAGTAACAACCTGTTTTTTTATACTTCCTGAAATTGGACTAATTTGGGTATCAGCTTGTAAAATTTTATGACTCCACCAATTTCCAATAATATTATCAATAGATGCCACTCCTGTATAAGAAGATCCCTCAATATTAAATTCATTTTTTTCTTTATCAAAAAACAAGCTAACAAATTTTTCTTTATCATTCTGTAAAGTTTTAGAGTCATAAGAAATTAATTGATCATTAATATATTTTTCTTCACCATATCCCTCTACTTGAAAAATAGTAGCTCCTAAAATTTTAACGGAAAACTTTATTTGATTAGTTATAATTGTTTCCTTACCTTTTCTTGTAAAAAAATAATAATTGTATCCTATTAATTCTCCATTTCTAAAAATGTCCATTTCAATTTTATTGTATTTTTTATAATGATCCATATGAGCAAGAACATTTGAAGACAATAATACAACAATTACGATAAAAATTTTTTTCATTAAATGATTACAATAATAGACTTTTTTTATAATAGAAGTAGTTTATCAAAAAATGTTTTTAAAAATTAAGAAAATACCAAAAGTTAATTGGACATCAGATAAACCGCACAACCTAAAACCAAAGTTTTCAACATTCTTTTTTTTATGTTTCGGACTTATGTTATTTGGATTGGGGGAAGGATTGTTAATTGTTTCTTTTACTGGTGCATCTCCTTGGAGTGTTTTAGCTCAAGGTATTTCCCTTAAAGTAAATTTAACTATTGGTACAATTACTTTATTGATAAGTATTGCAGTGTTAATTTTGTGGATACCCTTAGGTCAAAAGCCTGGAATGGGAACAATCTTTAATGCATTAATAATTGCATTGATGATAGATCTTTGTATTAAATTTGTTCCAACTCCATCTAATTATATTAATCAATTAATTTTAGCAGTCATATCAGTAATTACAGTTGGTATTGGTGGAGGAATATATTTAGTTTCTAATTTAGGGGCAGGTCCAAGAGATGGATTGATGATTGGTTTACAAAAAGTTACAAATTTTCCCATAGCAACAGTTAGAGCAACTTTAGAAATTTCAGTTGTAAGTATTGGATGGTACCTAGGTGGAACTGTTGGAGTTGGCACTTTACTATTTGCCTTTGGAATAGGCCCTTGCGTAGCCTTAGGACTTTATTTAGTTGATAAATTTTTTGATTAAGCTGCTGTGCCAGCTTTCTCGCTTTTTTTTCTTTCGTGTGGATCTAGGATTGCTTTTCTTAATCTACATGACTCTGGTGTAATTTCTAAAGCTTCATCGGTATTTAACATACTTAGTTGTTCAGCTATTGACATTTTTCTTACAGGAGTAAGGACAACATTTTCATCTGTACCTTGAGTTCTCATGTTAGTTAATTTTTTACCTTTCATAACATTTATAATCATGTCACCCGGTTTTGGTGCCAGTCCAACAATCATACCAGGATAAACAGGATCATTATGTGTCACAAACATTTCACCTCTAGCCTGTAAATTAAATATTGCAAAAGCAACAGCTTTCCCTTGTTCCATAGAAATTAAAGCACCATTTCTTCTTCCTTCCATTTCACCTTCAAATTTTCCATAATCATGGAAGATCCGATTAATAACACCATTTCCTTTTGTGAGAGTAAGAAATCGACTTGTATAACCCATTAAACCTCTTGTCGGTGCGTGAAATATTAGTCTTTTTTTATCTTTGCCTGTATCTTTCAGCTCAATTAATTTACCTTTTCTTCTGTTCATTGAGTCAATTATCTTTGAGGAGTGTTCTTCATCAAGATCCATAGTAATTTCCTCAATTGGCTCAAGTTTATTTCCATCTTTATCTTTTCTAAATAAAACTTTTGGTGGACTAACGGTCAATTCAAAACCTTCTCTTCTCATCTGAGTAAGCAAAATTTCTAACATTAATTCTCCTCTGCCACTTACTACAAAAGAATCGTTTCCATCATTTTCTGAGAATGTAATTCCAACATTATTCTGTGCCTCTGTAATTAATCGATCTCTAATTTGAGTGCTAGTTAATTTTTTTCCTTCAGTACCTGCTAAAGGAGATGTATTAACTGTAATAGTAATTGACATGGTTGGAGGATCAATAGGAGTAGCAGCAATTGGTTTATTAATCTCTAAATCACATATCGTATCTGCAACATTAGCTTTTTCTAAACCAGCAACTACCACAATATCTCCTGCTTCCCCAACCTCAATTGGAACTTTTTTTGTTCCTTCATATCTAAAAATTTTTGTAAGTCGGCCTTCATCGACTTTTTCACCTTTAAGATTGATAGCTTTAATTGCCTGGTTGGCTTTAGCAGTTCCTTGAGTAATTCTTCCTACTAAACTTCTTCCTAAAAAACTGTCAGCATATAATAATGTTGATAGCATTGCGAAAGGTTTTGATTTATCAAGATTTGCTGGTTTTACATGTTCTATAATTTGATCTAATAAAGGATTTAAATTTTCTCTTGGGCCATCCACATCTTTATCAGCCCATCCTGATCTTCCACTAGCATACAAAACTGGGAAATCCAATTGTTCTTCATTTGCATCTAAACTAACGAATAAATCAAATGTTTCATCTAATACTTCATTAGCCCTTTGATCTGCTTTATCAAGTTTATTAATTACAACAATTGGTTTTAGTCCTTGCTTTAATGCCTTTGATAGTACAAATTTTGTTTGGGGCATAACACCCTCAGCTGAGTCAATTAATAATAAAGCACCATCAGCCATACTTAAAACTCTTTCAACTTCTGCAGCGAAATCTCTGTGCCCTGGGGTGTCAATAATGTTAATTCTTGAATTTTTCCAATTTATAGAAGCAGGTTTTGCTAGAATGGTAATTCCTCTCTCTTTTTCAAGTTCTCCAGAATCCATTAATCTTTCATCAACAACCTCATTTTCTCTAAATGAACCACTTTGTTTCATTAGATTATCAATTAACGTTGTTTTACCATGGTCAACGTGTGCAATGATTGTGATGTTTCTTATATTGTTACTCATAATTTGTGGCTCTTATACATTAAATTTTTTTTTTGAAAACTTTAAAAAAGCTTAATAAATATTAAATTTTGGGTAAAAATGTGATTTTAATTTGTTTTTTTTGTTTTTTCTCTCTTAAGTTTTCTTTTTTCTTTTAAACTTAATTTTGGTTTTTTGTTTACACTTGAGTCTTTAAAGGATTTACCACTATATCTTTTTGACATTCTTGTATTTTACTAGATCCAAAAAAAAAGGCCATCAAAAGATGGCCTTTAAATTTTGTATTTGTAGTGGCTTACATTCCCATGCCACCCATTCCTCCCATGCCGCCCATGCCGCCCATTCCACCAGGCATTGCAGGAGCACCAGCATCTTTTTCATCAGGTTTATCAGCTATCATTGCTTCTGTAGTTACTAATAGTCCAGAAATTGAAGCTGCATCTTGAAGAGCAGTTCTAACAACTTTTACTGGATCAATAATACCCTTAGCAAACATGTCACAATATTCTTCATTTTGTGCATCATAGCCATGAGATTTTTTATTTTGTTCTAACAATTTACCAACCACTACTGAACCATCTACTCCAGCATTTTTAGTAATTTGTCTTATAGGGGCCTCTAATGCTCTTCTAACAAGATCGACACCAGCTTTTTGATCTTCACCTTTAGCTTTAACCTTTTCAAGATCTTGTGCAGCGTATAATAGTGCACATCCACCACCTGTTACAATACCTTCTTCAACAGCGGCTCTAGTAGCGTTTAAAGCGTCTTCAACTCTGTCTTTTCTTTCTTTAACTTCAACTTCAGTTGCACCACCAACTTTAATGACTGCAACACCTCCAGCTAGTTTAGCTAATCGTTCTTGAAGTTTTTCTTTGTCATAATCAGAAGTTGTTTCATCTATTTGTTGTTTAATTGAAGAACACCTAGCTTCTATTTCAGATTTTTTACCACTACCATTTACAATTGTGCTGTTATCTTTATCCACCTTAATTTTTTTACAAGAACCAAGGTTTTCAAGTTTAACATTTTCAAGTTTAATTCCTAAATCTTCAGAAATAACCTGTCCACCAGTTAAAATCGCAATATCCTCAAGCATTGCTTTTCTTCTATCTCCAAAACCTGGAGCTTTAACAGCAACAACTTTTAAACCACCTCTTAATTTATTTACCACTAAAGTTGCTAATGCTTCACCCTCAACATCTTCTGAAATTATCATCAATGGTCTACCTGCTTGAACAACTGCTTCTAAAAGAGGAACCATTGGTTGTAAATTTGTTAATTTTTTCTCATGTAAAAGAATAAATGGATTTTCTAATTCAGTTGTCATTTTATCACTGTTAGTAATAAAGTAAGGAGATAGATAACCTCTATCAAACTGCATACCTTCAACAACATCTAACTCTGTTTCAATTCCTTTATTTTCTTCAACTGTTATAACACCCTCGTTACCAACTTTTTGCATTGCTTTAGCAATCATTGTGCCTATCTCTTTATCACCATTGGCTGAAATTGTTCCGACTTGAGCTATCTCATCGCTGTCTTTTACTTTTTTGGCTGAGGATACTAGGTTTTGTTTTACAACATCTACTGCTGCATCAATACCTCTTTTAACATCCATTGGATTCATTCCCGCAGTAACATATTTAACGCCTTCTCTAACAATTGCTTGAGCTAAAATAGTTGCAGT
>JACWDQ010000014.1 GCA_014654035.1 Pelagibacterales bacterium SAG-MED19 | reverse complement strand
TTTAAAATAGATATTTAATGTTAGATTTAATTAAAATTAGTATATAATAAAAATTATGGGAAATTTACTTTCTTCTTTATCAAAAACAATTCATGCATCACTTGCTCTAGCAGTAATTTTGTTTTTAGGTTTATTTTACCAAAATGAGGGTTTCAGTATTGATATACTATTTTGGAGTTGGGTAGCAAGATACACACATGTAGTAGTAGGAATTATGTGGATAGGATTACTTTGGTATTTTAATTTTGTCCAAATACCTAACATGTCTAAAATACCTGATGAACAAAAACCAGCAATTGGAAAAGTTATAGCACCTGCTGCTCTATTTTATTTCAGATGGGCTGCAGCTTTTACTATTTTATCAGGTCTAATATTAGCAGGATTAAATGGGTATCTTCATGATGCTATGACTTTAAGCATCGGTTCAGGTATACCTAAACATACAGCTATTGGTATTGGTATGTGGCTGGGTATAGTTATGGCTTTTAACGTTTGGTTTGTAATATGGCCAAATCAAAAAAGAGCATTAGGAATTGTTGAATGTGACCCAGAACTTAAAGTAAAATCTGCAAGGACAGCGATGCTTTTCTCAAGAACAAATACATTACTTTCACTACCAATGTTGCTGTCAATGGTAGCTGCTCAAAATCTATATTAATTTTTATCCTCTTCTTTTAAGATTGTTTTTTGTGAAACATTTAATCTAACTAAAACTGTATTAGCAATATAAATAGAAGAATAGGTTCCAAAAACGACGCCAAAAATCATCGCCAAAGAAAAACCTTTTAAAATTTCACCCCCAAAAAAAAATATTGATAGTAGTGCTAATAAAGTTGTTATTGATGTAATTAAAGTTCTAGATAATGTTTCATTAATTGAAATATTTGTTAGTTCAAAAATTTTAATATCCGAATATTTTTTTAAATTTTCTCTTACTCTATCATATATAACAACGGTATCATTCATTGAATATCCAACTATGGTTAAGACAGCAGCAATTATTGATAAGTTAATTTCGAGTCCAAGTAACGAAAATAAACCTAAGGTAACTATGACATCGTGAAAAAGTGCCAATATAGCTCCAAAACTAAATTGCCATTCAAATCTAATCCAAATATAAATAAGCATCATAGCTAAAGCTACCGATATAGCGATTACACCTGATTTTAATAATTCAGCACTTACTTTAGGACCAACATTTTCTATTCTTCTAAAGTTGAAATTATTACCAAAAGATTTCTCTAAATTTATTTTTATTTCTTCAATAACATTTTTATTATTGTTATTTTCAAATTTAATTAAAAAATCTGTCTCATTACCAAAATTTTTTACCGAAACATCACCTAAGTTCATTTGGTTAAGATTATCTCTCAAAGAAGAAACATTAATTTTATTGTCAACAGATCTAAGTTCAATAAGAGTGCCACCTTTAAAGTCTATTCCAAAATTCAGACCTTTGAATACTAAAAATAATAAAGAAAGAACTACTAAAGCTATAGATAAAATATTGAATTGGTTATAATATCTATTAAAAGCAATCATTAAATTAAACCCTCCTTTTCTTTATTTTTTGAAACATATAAAACTGTTAAAAGTCTTGCTATAAAATATACTGAAAAAAGTGTGGTAAAAATCCCTATTCCAAGAGTTAATGAAAACCCTTTGATTGGCCCTGAACCCATAAAAAATAAGATTATTGCAGCTAATAAAGTTGTTATATTAGCATCCAGTATAGCTGTTTTTGACTTAGTGTAACCACTATCAAAAGCAATTAAATTATTTTTTTCATTATTCAGCTCCTCTTTAATTCGTTCAAATATTAAAACGTTAGCATCTACAGCCATACCAACGGTTAATATTATCCCAGCTATACCAGGTAAAGTTAAGGTAGCTTCAAATATTGTTAAAATGCCAACTAATAAGAATAAGTTTATTATTAAAGCCACATTGGTAATTAAGCCAAAGATTTTATATTTCACAAATATAAATACTATAACAAGCACGAAACCTATAACTAATGCTATCATTCCAGCATCAATCGAATCTTGACCAAGATCAGGTCCAACAGTTCTTTCTTCAACAATATTAAGAGGTGCGGGTAAAGCGCCTGATCTTAACAATAACGCAAGGTCTGTTGCCGACTGAAAAGTAAAACCTCCACTAATTTGTCCAGAGCCACTTGCAATTGTATCCCTTATAACAGGCGCACTTATAATTTTGCCGTCTAAAACTATTGCTAATTGTTTTCCGATTCCAGTTGAAGTAGCTTTACCAAATCTTTTGGCACCTACTCTATCTAAGGTAAATGAAACAACTGTTTCATTAGTTTCATTATTCATTCTTGGTTGAGCATCTAATAGATTATCGCCACTTAGAATTATTCTTTTACTCACTACTTCTTCTTCATCATTATCTTCGTATTTTAATTTTTCAGCACCAAAAGAATCTTCAGTATTATTTGTTATAAATCTAAAAGTTAAATTTGCAGTTTTACCAAGTAAAGATTTGATTCTCATAGGGTCATCTAATCCAGGTAATTCAACTAAAATTCTATCATTTCCTCTTTTTAATATATTAGGTTCGTTTGTACCGATTTCATCTATTCTTCTTCTAACAATTTCTAAAGCTTGATCTTGAGATGAAATTTTTAATTCGACTATCCCTTGTTTTGAAAAGTTTATGAAAAATATGTCATTTTCCTCAACTATATCAAGTTGGTGAGATTTAAATCTTTGATAGTATGGATTTAAATCACTTTCTTTATCTGTAAATGTTTCTATTATTTTTTCTTTAAATTTTTCCTCTACTGAAAATGAAAGTTTTTGATCAATAAGTTTTAAATTCTTTATTCTAATATTTTTTTCTTTGAAATAATTTTTGATAGTAATTGTCAAATTTTGAAGTTTTTGTTCAATTACCGGTGTGTTATCAATTTCTAATAAAAGGTAGGATCCACCTTGAAGATCCAATCCAAGATTGATCTTCTTTTTCAATAAATCATTACTTAATTTAAAAAGATTTGAAGAAGCAAATACAATAAAAAATAAAGTTATTAAACAAATAAAAAAAATTCTTAATTTTGAAAAATATAACACTTTATTTAAATGAAACTTATTTTTTAATTTCTTGAGAATTCATTAAGCTTTGTATGCCGGTGCCTCTAACAACTTCAACAGTAACATTATCAGCAATTTCTACTTCAACTTTGTCATTGTCAACAACTCTAGTTATTGTTCCAGTGATTCCTCCAGAAGTAACAATTTTGTCTCCTTTTTTTAAATTTTCAACCATAGCTTTATGTTCCTTAACCTTTTTTTGCTGTGGTCTTATCAAAAAGAAATAAAATATTACAAAAATTAATATTAACGGTATAAATTGACCTATTCCTGAACTTTCCATAAAACTCCTTAATTAAAAAAGAATTTTTATACTATCTATTGAATTAAAACAACTTTAATTGAGTGAAATTTTTTCCAAATTGTTCATATAAGGTCTAAGTGCTTTTGGAATAGTTATTGACCCATCTTTTTCTTGGAAATTTTCCAAAATAGCTATGAGTGTACGACCTACAGCTAAACCACTGCCATTTAAAGTACCAACATAAAGTGTTTCTTTTTTTTGATTTTTATATCTTGATTTCATTCTCACAGATTGAAATGTGTTACATGATGAACAAGAGGAAATTTCTCTATATCTATTTTCAGATGGTAACCAAACTTCAATATCATAAGTCTTTTCAGCACTAAAACCCATATCGCCACTACACAAAATCATTTTTCTATATGGAAGACCTAAAAGATCTAAAATACCAGTTGCACAATTAGTCATTCTCTCAAGTTCTTCAAGACATTTTTCTTGTTCAACAATGCTAACCATTTCAACTTTATAAAATTGATGTTGTCTAATCATTCCTTTTGTATCTTTTCCATAACTACCAGCCTCTTTTCTAAAACACGGTGTTGATGCAACAAATCTCATTGGCAAAGATTTAAGGTCAATAATTTTATCTCTAACAATATTAGTTAAAATAACTTCGGCTGTAGGTATCAAAAATTTTCTTTCAGAACCCTCCTCTAGTTTAACTTCAAATTGATCATTTTCAAATTTAGGTAGTTGTCCTGTGCCAAACATTGTATTTTCAGAAGCTAATAATGGTGGTGAAATTTCTTCATAACCATTTTTTAAAATATGAGTATCCAACATAAAGTTAGAAATGGCTCTTTCTAATAAAGCTAATTTGTTTTTAACAAAAACAAATCTTGAACCAGTAGTTTTAGTTGCTAAATTAAAATCAAGCATACCTAAATTTTCACCTAACTCATAATGAGATTTTGGAGAAAAATTAAAGTTAGGTATTTTTCCAGATTTACTTATTTCGACATTATCGCTTTCATCTTTTCCATAAGGAACATCATCATGAGATATATTTGGAATATTTGATAAAATTTTATCTAAATCATCTTTTATAATTTTTTGTTCTTCAATAATTTTTTCTATTTGTAATGAAATTTCTTTTGATTTAGCAAATAAAGATTTATCCTGAGTTTTTGAAATATCTTTTTTTTCTTTTTCTAAAATTTCTTTTTTTTCAATAAATTCTCTGTTTGTTTTATCTAAATCAATTAATTTATTTAAATCTATTTCAACAGATCTTTTTTCGAGAGCTTTTTTGAAATTGTCAAAATTTTTTCTAATTTCTTTTAAATTATGCATCTGAGTCTTTTAAATTTTTATTTTCTATAAATTTTACTGAAAATATTGATAATTCATATAAAATTAATAAGGGTATAGCTAAACCAATTTGTGTAATAGGATCTGGTGGTGTAAGTAATGCAGCTGCAGCAAATATGATTACAACAACATATTTTCTTCTTTTTTTTAAAAAATCAGAATCAACAACTCCAATTCTTGCTAACAAACTTAAAATTACAGGAAGTTGAAAACTTATTCCAAATGCAAAAATAAGTTTCATTACCAAAGATAAATACTCATTTACTTTTGCTTCTAATTGAATTGGTAAATTAGTTGATAATCCTGTGCTTTCAAATGATAAAAAAAATTTTATAGCTAATGGCATTATTAAATAATAAACTAACATGCCACCTAAAAAAAATAAGATTGGTGTTAAAATCAAGTATGGTAGAATTGCTATTTTTTCATGTTTGTACAGTCCAGGAGCTATAAACTTCCATACTTGCATTAAAATAAATGGGCAAGTAACAAAAAATGCTGTGAAAAAGGATACTTTTAAATATGTTAAAAATGTCTCTTGAAGTGCAGTAAAGATTAATCTTCTATTAGAGCCATCATCTTTTACAGCTTTAGCAAAAGGTTCTACTAAAAAACCATATAGATGTTCAGCAAAAAAGTAACAAGCTACAAAAAAAATTACAAGAAAAACAAAACTATGAATTAGTCTTTTTCTTAATTCAGCTAGATGACTAATAAAGCCACCTTCTTTTTCTTCATGACTCATCTTTTTTATCTTCTTTTTCTTTTATGTTATTATCTTCAATATCAATATTAGAAACTTCATTTTGAATATTATTAATATGTTTTTTTGCAGTTCCAATCCAAGAACCCATTTTTTTTAACATTATAGGAAAATCTTTTGGACCAAGCACTATAATTGCTATCACCACAACAATTAGAATCTCAAACCAACCAATAGTAGGCATGTGATTTATTCTTTTTTATTTGAATCTTGATTTTCGTCGGAAATATTTTTTGGTTCGCCATCATCTGTTACATCTGATGCCATCCCTTTTTTAAAGCTTTTAATTCCCTTGGCAACATCTCCCATTAAACTAGATATCTTCCCTCTTCCAAATAATAGGACTACAAGTATTACAACAATCGCTATTTGCCAAATTCCAATGCTCATAGAAATCTTATATCCTTTTTATTGATAATTTAAAAGTCTCTTTTTTTTAAGAAATTTTTAAGCCTAACTAATTGTTATCCTCTGGTTCAAGAGTGCTACTTAACATTTCATCAATATTTGAGTAAATGTCCTCTTTTTTGTCATCTTGTTTTTCTTTATAAAATTTTCCTGTTCCAAAAATTGCATTATCAATATTGGAACTATCAATTAGACCTGCAGCACCTAATTCATCTACAGTTGGTAAGTCAGATAATTTTTGAAGATTAAAATGACTTAAAAAATCATCAGTTGTAATATATTGAATAGGTTTTCCTGGAACATTTTTTCTTCCACCTGGTTTGACCCAGTTTAGTTCCATTAATATTTCAAGTGTATTAGTTCCAAATGCTACACCTCTGATCTCTTCGATTTCAGCTCTGGTCACTGGTTGATGATATACAATAATTGATAATGTTTCGATTGCAGCTCTTGATAGTTTTTTTTCAACAGTTTTTTCTTGCGCCATTAAATTTGATAAATTGGGTGAGGTCCTAAAAGACCATTTTTTTGAAATACAAACTAAATTAATACCTCTATCCAGATATTCAGATTGTAACTTTAATAATATTTTTTCAACATCAGTTTTTTTTGAAATTTTATTTTCAATTGTTACAATATCCAAAGGTTCTGCTGCTGCAAAAACTATTGCTTCAACTTCTTTTTCAATTGAAGATAATTTAGTAGGAAAATTAATAACATTATCTTTTTTTTTAATTTTTTTTTTAATCATTTATTTTCTCTAATATAAATATCATTAAAAAGTTTTTCTTGTTTAATCTTAAGATTTCCTTCTTTGACAAGCTCTAAAGAACCTGCGAATATGCCTGCTTTACCAGTTCGTTTGTATCCAGATCCTTTTTGAAAATTTTTTGGAATCAAATCATCTAATTTTTTCCAATCTGAAAGTTTACCGAAAAAATTTTTTATTGTTTTAATTCCTTCTTCGGTTGTAAAGACGGGTAATTTAGGGATATTAATGGTTTGAAAGTCTTTAGTCATAATTATTGTTGAATATGTTTTTAATAATTCAAATAAGTTTACTTTATATTCACTATTATAAATTGGTCTAATGCCAGACCTACTTCCCCTACTTCTAATTTCTCTACCAAGCCTTTTTCTTTTAAGCATTTGTTCTGATAATAATCGAATTAATTCAAGTTTTTTTAATTGTAATTTTAATTTTTCAGCAACTTCTTGAACTTTAAATTCTTCTTCTGGAGTTCCTGGTAATAATAATTTTGATTTTAAATAAGCTAACCAAGTGGCCATTAATAAATATTCAGATGCAATTTCTAAATTTAAATCTTTTTCTCTTAAAATAAATTCATGAAATTGATCGGCTAACTTTGTGATTGAAATATTTTCTAAATTAACTTTTTGTGCTTTTGCTAAATCAAGCAAAACATCTAGAGGACCATTATAATTTTCAACATCTACTTTAAATAATGCAGAATCGTATTCCTTCATAAACCAATATTAGCTTAAAATTTTGTAAAATTGTGATGTTTTTTTTGATATAAATTCATTAATTAAAGGTGAGTTTTTTGCTACTATTTCCATTTCTCTAAGGTTACCGTTGCAATGTAAAACTAAATTACAACCTGCATTAAATGTTTTAATAATGTTTCCTATAAGACTTCCCTTAAGACTTTTCATAGATATATCGTCGGAAATAATAATATTTCTAAAACCTAATTTATTTCTGATTAAACTAATCATTTTTTTGGAATGAGTTACTGTATTTATATTATCAATTTTATTGAAAATTATATGTGCAGTCATTGCAAAATAAGATTTTTTGTTTTTAAAACTAGCAAAATCTTTTTTTAATAAATAATTTTTTTTTTTATTTACTATGGGAGTGAAATGATGACTGTCTACTTTAGCTAAACCATGGCCTGGTATATGTTTAATGACTGAACCAATTCTATTTTTATGAAGTAAATAGATACAATAATCTCCTATTTTTGATACAATTTTTGGATCATTTGAAAATGACCTATCTCCAATAATGTTAGAAGCACTTTTAAATCTTAAATCTAAAACAGGTAAAGTATTGATGTTTACACCCATTAATTTTAACAAATGCGAAGTTTTATCTATAAAAAGTTTATAAATAAAATTAAATTCTTTACGATTGTTAATAAATTTTTTACCAAAAAATTCAGAAGTAAGATTATCAAAAGAAATTATATTTTTTAATCTATTTACACGCCCTCCCTCTTGATCAATTAATATAGGATAATTTTTGTCATTAAAAATTTTTCTAATTGATGATGTTAGTTTATGTGTTTGCTTTATACTTTTAATATTTCTAGTGAACAAAATTACACCCCAAGGTTTATATTTTTTTAAAAAAATTTTTTCCTTTACAAGAAGCTTTGTTGACTTGATGCCTGTTATAAATGATCTTCGATTATTCATTAGTCTCTAATAATTTCCAAAAATTAAATTTTTTTTTACTTTTACTATTTGATCGTTCTATGTATTCAATAATGTTTATCGTATCATCTTCTAATATTGGAAGTTTTTCAGTATAAGAGTTTATTTTCTTATCAATATTAGTTAATGATCGATATGAATTTTTTTTATTTGTGTCCGAAAAATAAAATTTACCAATCAAAAATAAAAATAAACAAATAACAAATACAAAAATTAGATATTTAATTTCTTTTAACATTACATTTTTTCAGGTGTAGAAACACCAACAATATCCATTCCAGATTTAATTACGTTAGAAATCATCTTTAAAAAAATTAATTTGTCATCTGTGATTTTTTTTTCTACGTTAATAAATCTTTTTTCAGGATTTTCTTTACCCAAATTCCAGTATGAATGGAATAAAGATGCAAGTTCATATAAATATGTAGGTATTCTATGTGGTTCAAGCTTATTACTTGCAGCATCAATACATTTAGGCCATTCAGATATTTTTTTTAAAATCACAATTTCTTCATTAGAATAACTAAAATCATAATTATTAATTTGAATATCAGATTTTAAATCTCTATCTAAATGTCTGAAAACTGAAGCTATTCTAGCATAACAGTACTGTACGTAATAAAGGGGATTCTCTTTAGATTTTTCAATTACATTATCAAAATCAAAATCAAGCTCAACATCACTACTTCTATTTAACATTATAAATCTTGTTGCATCTTTTCCAACTTCATTAATTAAATCATCTACTGTTATGTAATCACCTTTTCTTTTAGACATTTTAAATGGCTTTTTATCTTTAATAAGTTTAACTAGTTGGCTTACTTTACAAATTAATTTTCCTTTTGAATTTGATAAAGCATCTACTGAAGAAGAAATTCTTTTTATATATCCTGCATGATCTGCACCTAAAATATTAATTAAATAATCAAATTTTCTATCTAATTTATTTTTATGATATGCGACATCACTAGCAAAGTAAGTCCACGCGCCATCTGATTTTTGTAAAGCTCTATCTTTATCATCACCAAAATCTGTAGATCGAAAAAGTAATTGTTCCCGCTCGACCCAATTGTCGTCATCTTCACTGGCGGGAGCTTTTATTTTTCCTTTGTAAACAAATTTATTTTTTTGAAGAAAATCAATAACTTTTTCAACTTCGTGATTAGAAACTAATTTTTTTTCACTAATAAAATTATCATGTTTTATTCCAAGACTATTAAGATTATCTTTAATCAATTTTAACGCTTCTTCTATTGATAAAGCTGTTAATTCACCAGATATTTTATTAAAATCTTCAAAATCCATTTTTTTATTTGAATTTATTATGTTTTGAGCAAAATCGATTAAATAATCTCCAGGGTATAGATCTTCATTATCAGATGGGAATGGTTCACTAAAAGTTTTTTCTCTAATTCGGAAATATACAGATTTTGTAAAATTTATGATTTGATTGCCATAATCATTTACATAATATTCTTTTGTTACTCTATGTTTATTAAATGATAAAACGTTGGTAATTACATCTCCTAATATTGCTCCTCTACAATGGCCTACATGCAAAGGTCCAGTAGGATTAGCTGAAACAAACTCTATTAAATAATTATTTTTTTTTTCTTTGGTATTTATTCCAAAAGTTTTAGCATGATTAATTATTTCCTTAACAAAGTTAGTCCAAAAAATTGATTTAAATTTAATATTGATAAAGCCTGGGTTAATTACTGATATATTTTCAATTAACGTATCATTTTTTTTTAAAGCATCTGCTAATACAGAGGCTAAATCAGTTGGGGATTTTTTATTTATTTTAGATAAAACCATCGCAACATTAGTTGATATATCACTATCAAATTTTGAAGGAGGTATTTCAGCGGTAATTCCATCTAGACTATCAGGTAATATTAAGCCATCATTACTAGATAAATCTAAAAGAATTTTTTTAATTTTATCTAAATATTGGTCAAAAATATTCATTTAATACTTTTATAAAGGTTAATTGCATAACGATCGGTCATTCCTGATATAAAATCTGAAATTGCTCTAAACTTATCAAAAGATATTTGTTTATTTAAGGGAAATTTTCTTGGGTTTTTTTTAATCAAATTGAATAATTTTTTAATAATTAATTTACCATTATTATTCTTATCTAATACATTTTTATTATTATACATTTTTGTCTTTAAAAAAAATCTAATTTCATTTTCAGAGTTTTTTATTCTATCAGAAAACCCCACCATTAAAAAAGACGTTTTATCAATATCTTTTAATGTTTTAATTTTGTTATATTTTAAATTATTCTTAGTATTCTTTATTAAATCTTTAATCATTAGATCTATTGAGTCTCTTATAATTTGATAAGTTGCTATCTTAAAATTTTGTTTATTAATCTTGTTTTTATATTTTTTATGAATTTCTCTAAAGAAATTAATTTCAATTAATTCTTCAAGTCTAAATAGATTAGCATTTATTCCATCTTGAATATCATGGTTGTTGTAAGCTATATCATCTGAAATAGCAGAAATTTGAGCCTCTAATGATGGGTATTTATTAAAATTAATCATATTTTTAAAATTTTTAATACCTATTAAATTATCAACCAAATCTAAATTACTTACTGGACCATTGTGCTTTAAAAGTCCCTCTAAAGTTTCAATTGATAGGTTTAATCCTTTGAATCTCAAATATTTGTTTTCTAAAAACATTATAATTCTCAAAGTTTGTAAATTATGATCAAAACCACCATGATTTTCCATACATTCATTTAGAGCGTCCTCACCGGCATGTCCAAAAGGAGTGTGTCCTAAATCATGAGCAAGACTTAGAGTTTCTGTTAAATCTTCGTTAAGATTTAGATATCTAGCTATAGATCTTGCTATTTGAGCAACTTCAATTGAATGAGTTATTCTTGTTCGATAATGGTCCCCTTCAGTATTAACAAAAACTTGGGTTTTGTGTTTCAACCTTCTAAATGAGGCACTGTGAATTATACGATCTCTATCTCTTTGAAAAGGTGTTCTATATTTAGATGAAGTTTCTTTAAAAATTCTACCTTTGCTTTTAAATAGACCAATCTTTGAGTATTTTTTCATCCTTTAAAATTTAATTTTAAGTATTATATTAGTAATACCAGTGATCAATAATGATAAAAGAAATTAAATTTACTGATAAAGCGCTAAAACAGATCAATAGTCTGTTATCTAAAAAGGATAAAGGATCTTTCTTTAGAATCGCTATTAAAGGCGGCGGATGTTCTGGCTTTCAATATGAATTTACATTTGATCAGTCCAAATCAGAAGACGATTTAAAATTTGAAAACATTTTGATCGACAAAACATCGGCGGATCTTTTAAAGGGATCAGAAATTGATTATGTTTCAGAACTAATTGGTGAACAATTTAAAATAACCAACCCACAAACAAAATCTTCTTGTGGTTGTGGTGTTTCTTTCTCTCTTTAATGCTAATTTCATCTTGGAATGTCAATTCCGTACGTGCTCGTATCGAAAATATAAAAAGTTATCTTCTAAAATATAAGCCAGATATATTACTGATGCAGGAAATCAAAACAGAAGACATAAATTTCCCATATGAAGACTTTTCCTCAATGGATTACGAAAGTCATGTATTTGGTCAAAAAAGTTACAATGGTGTTGCAATTATTTCTAAAGTAAAATTAAAAAATATTAGAACTGACTTAATTAAAGATAAACTTAAACAATCAAGAATTATTTCTGCTGAAGTTGAATTTAAAAAAAAGATTATTCAACTAATCAATATCTATACTCCTAATGGAAATCCAGTAGATACTGAGAAATATGATTATAAAAAAAATTGGATGGATCAATTAATTAAACAATTAAAGACTATGTCTAAAAAAAATTCTAATATCATTCTTGCAGGTGATTTTAATGTAATACCAGCTGCTGAAGATGTTTATAACGTAAAAAGCTTTGAAGATGACGCTTTATATAGATTAGAAATAAGAAAAAAATTTAGGGAGATGCTTAATTTAGGATTTAACGATGTCTATAGACATTTTAATGAAACTAAAGAGGGATATACTTTCTGGGATTACATGAGAGGAGCTTGGCAAAAAAATAATGGTATGAGAATAGATCACTTTTTAGTATCAAATTCTTTAATCGACCAAGTTAAATCTATAAATATTAATAAAGACCCTAGAGGTAGAGAAAAACCTTCGGATCACACACCTATAGAAATTAAATTAGCTTAAAGATTTTATTTTATTCACTAACTCCTCATTTATATTACGAGGATCTTTGTCTTGCCTGTTTTTATGTCTTCTTTCACCAGGTAATCTAACTTCGCCCATTGATTTCATTTTATCAAAGAATTCATCAGCATGTTTTTGCCAATCAGTTCCTGCAGTTTTATCAGGAGAGATAGCTAAAATAAATTCACCTCCGCTTGGCGGACCGCCATCGTTGTTATCTTTAGCAGCTGTTTCAAAACTAAAATTATCACCAACTAATGCACCAGCCATTAATTCAACCATCATTGCTATTGCAGAACCTTTATAACCACCAAAAGGAAGTAACACACCACCATCTGCAATTGCAGCTGGATCAGTTGTTTCTTTACCGTCTTTAGTTAAACCAGTTCCAATTGGAACTTTGTGCCCTTCTCTTTTAGCAACTTGTACTTCACCCATTGCCATCGATGCAGTTGCCATATCATATACAACTGGAGTTTTACCAGGTCTTGGCCATGCAAATGAAATTGGATTTGTTCCAAATAATGGTTTGATTGCACCAGCTGGTGCTACTGCAGGCTTATAAGATGTACATGCAAAAGCAACTAAACCTTCTTCTGCTAATTTTTCTGTTTCAGGCCACATCGCTGCCATGTGATGTGAATTATTTATTGCTAAAACCGCTACACCATTTTCTTTTGCAGCTTTTGTTAATTCAGGCAAACCTTTATTTAAAACTACAGGTGCTAGGCAATTATTACCTTGAACTTTAATTACTGATGCTGAAATCTTTTTAACTTCTGGTTTTCCTTTACCATTAATTTTTCCACTTTTTAAACCACTTACATAAGCAGGTAATCTAAATAATCCATGAGATAGTGAACCATCACGTTCTGCGTTTCTAATTAAATTTGATAGAATAGATGCTGTTTCATCATCACATCCATTAGCCAATAATGTTTTTTTAGCTAAATCAAAAATTTCATCTAATGTTAGGGATACTGTACTCACCCATATATTAAATACTATCTATGTTTCTTTTTCAAATCTTTTTTTAGATCTTCGTGGTCACCAACAACTGTATGATATTTACTCTTTGTGACATACTTTTCTAAGAAAGGAACAGCTAACAATGGTAAGAACCCACCTATTACAATTCCATAAGCAGCGCTTTGTAAATCAGGATCAGCAAGTGCTGCAATAAAATCTGCTATAATATGAGCAAAAACTATTCCAACTATTCCTGCTATTGCTCCATTTGAAAGGATCTTTAAAAACCTATTAATACTCCAACCAGTATAAAATCCAATTAAGGGAATTAATGTATGAATAAATCCAAAAGTTGCACCTCTTAATATGCTGTGTTCTTCAATAAGTTCTTCCATAAAATGAAGAAAATCTGGCAATTCATGTGAATGACCCTCTTCTGCATTAACTAAAGTAAGACCTAAAATATATATTGTAAAAGTTAAGAAGGTTATTTTTTTCATTAATTACATCCTTTGCATGTTGTTAAAACTTCCATATTAAAAGTATTAAAATCATATTTTTTTACGTTGTTTTTTTTGAACAAACTTTCGAAAAGACTTGATTTTAACTCTTCTGTATCCCCACATTTTTTACATATGGCAATTGCTGTACTGTGATTTTTTGAATGTAAATGATTGCACGGCATAAAAGTTTTTGTTTGATTAGATTTATGAATTCGTTCTTCTTCTATTAGGCTATCAAGAGCTCTATACACTGTCATAGGTTGCGTTTTTTTAACCATTTGAAGTTTATCTAATATCTCATAAGCAGTTAAATGCTTTGATGATTTTTTAATAATATTAAAGACTAATTCCTTATTTGACATAACGTTATGTTATAACATCACAATAATAAGTCAAGAAAAATGATATAATATATATCTATGATTCTATTCATTGCTAAAGTTGCTGGTGCTGCTCTAATTATTGCCTTTGCGAGCTGGTTATCTGGACAAAATCCGAAATTAGCTGGATTTATTATAGCTCTTCCACTTGTATCGCTTATTGCTATTGCTTTTTCTTACTATGAACACAATGATATAGAAAAAACAATTCTATTTACTAAAAGTATATTGGTTGCTGTACCTATAAGTTATCTATTTTTTTTACCCTTCTTCTTTGCAAAATCTTTAAATATGAATTTCTTAATGATTTATGGTGCAGGCCTAGGATTGTTAATTATTGGTTTCTTTATTCATAAATATATAACTAATTTTCTATAATACTGTTAAGCCTTAATAAATTTGTAACATTAATGTAATAATTAATAAGAAGGAGAAAACATGTTTATAAAAAAATATCTAAAGTGGATTAGTACATTCTTAGTTTTATTGGGAATACTTCTTACAAATTTAAATATATATCCATTAAATATTTATTTTCATGGATTGGGAGTTGTTGGATGGACCATTGCTGGATTTATGAGCAAAGATAAAGCAATCTTAACAAACTTTGGATTACAAATTCCATTGTTTGTAATTGGTATTTATAAAGTTATTTTTTAAATGAAAAATATATTGTTCGTATGCACAGGTAATTCAGCAAGAAGTATTATTGCTGAAAGTATAATAAATAACGAGTATGACGATATGTATAAAGGTTTTAGTGCTGGAAGTAATCCAACAGGAAAAATTAATGAAGATGTGAAGAATTATTTATTATCAAAACATTATGATCTTTCAAATTACCAGTCTAAAAATTTTAATGTATTTATCAAAAGTCAGATAAAAATGGATTATGTTGTTACAGTTTGTAATAATGCCAATAATGAAGTCTGCCCTATTTGGCCAAATAAAGATCAGATAATTCATTGGGATATAGAGGATCCTGTTAAATTACTTAATCAAACAAACGACTTAAATAAAAAAGATGAAATAATAGAAAAAATTTACAATAATATTCATAAAGGAATAAAGGAACTAATATATGAAAAATAAAAGTCGTTATTTTCTTGCTGAACTATTAGGCAGTTGTTTTTTAGTAATGATTATTGTTGGCTCAGGTTTAATGGCTGAAAACTTAACTAATGACGTTGCTGTGATGTTAATTGCAAACACAATAGCAACAGGAGCAGGTTTATTTGTGCTTATTACAGTATTTGCTGATGTATCAGGAGCTCACTTTAATCCATTTGTAAGTATCGCAATGACAATAACAGGTAAATTAAAAAAGAAACTATTGCCCTACTATATCATTGCTCAATTGATTGGTTGCTTAATTGGCGTTGGTTTAGCTAATTTCTTTTTTGAACATGAAATTTATGAATTATCTACTAAATCAAGAGATGGAATTTACGTATTCACATCTGAGGTAATAGCAACATTAGGGCTTATAATTATAATTTTTGGCTCTATGAAGTCAGGCAAAATTGCTGTTGCTGCTAGTGTTGGTCTATATATTACTGCTGGTTATTGGTTTACTTCATCTACATCTTTTGCAAATCCAGCTGTTGCAATTGCTAGAACATTTACTGAGTCGTTTACTGGTATTAGTTATTTAAATACTCCTTATTATATTTTAGCTGAGCTTATTGGAATGTTAATTGCTGTATTTATTGTTAAAAAGTTATTTTTAG
>JACWDQ010000013.1 GCA_014654035.1 Pelagibacterales bacterium SAG-MED19 | reverse complement strand
ACAGAATTTGAATTTTTTAATATAGCATTAATTATAGTTTTTCTCTCAGGATTAAAGCCCCTAGAGAGAGTCCCTGGGACATAAATATTATTTAAGCCCACAATTTGGAAATCATTATTAACATTTAAAGCACCCGATACAGTTTTTGCGCCTATTTTTTTTAAATTTTCTATTAAAGGAATTTCTTTTTTTATATTTTCTGCATTTAATGGTCCTGATACATTCACAACAATATCACACTTGTATTTTTTAATTCTATTGAATTTATTGATAGTTTTTACTGATAAAGATCTATTATTTGAGTTGATATCTTGTACTTTCTCTTTTTTAGCAACTAAAATTTTTTTTTTAAATAATAATTCTCTTGCTCGAATAGTCTCTGGATAAGTAAATCGAGTTATACCTCTTATTTTATCATGGAAAAAATCATCATATTTTCTTTTCTCAATAAGATTAAATTTTTTAATTATCTTATAAATTATATTATTTTTTAAAATATAAGTCCACGCATCGTATTTATGATATCCTTTAATTATCGAATTTTTGAATTCTTTATTAATTGTTAAAAAAAGTTTTTCAGCAGTATTAATTTTTAGTAGAGATGATTTTTTAAAAAATTTAGTTGAATAACTTTTTTTATTTCTGCTTAACTCAGCTTTCTGAATACTTTGAAGCTCACTGGATGAACAAATAATTTTTATTTTTAGTTTATTTTTTTCAATAAATTGGGCTAATTCTGGTAAAGCCTCTAATAAACCAGCTTTATATCCAACAAAATAAATTGTAATTTTTTTTTGGATTTTTGTTAAAGATTTAATTCTTTCAATTAGATAATTCGTTGAACCTTTGTCATAAAAATCCCAAATATAGTTTGGATTATTTTGAACATTAAGATTTGCAATTTGGCGTGGAGGCGGTAAGCCTAGACCAATATTTAAATTTTTAGAAGATAATTTTTTTTTGGTTTTCATTTTTTTTTTGAAAGAAATATGATTTATTTGATTCTTTAAAATTTTATAATGTTGCTCCTCACATAAATTGTTTTTAAAAATAAGATCAAAATAATTTTTATTTTTCTTTAAACCAATAATTTCTCCCTTAAAAAATCTAATTTGAAAAATATTACTATTTTTCTCAATCATTTTCAAAATAGTCACAAATTTTTCTTGCATCCAATAATTCATCATAACCCTTGGCACATAAAGTTCTTTATGATTTTTATGTTTTTTAGAAACAAAAATTTTTTTATTTTTTTTTAACCAAATTTTACCAGTGTGACCCCCATGGTTTGTGAGATACTCAATAAGTTTTTTTTTATTTTTATCTTTTAGAACCCAATGAACAAATTTTGGTGGTGATAATCTTAGAGGGTTATTAAAATACCCATAAAGTGATTTTTGAAATCCATATGCCACACCTCCTGGAATATTCGATGGATCCTTGTCTATTATTGAAAAAATAAATTTGTTTTTGATTTTTTTTTTTCTTAAATTATTTTTTATCATTTTTACACATGAAATTAGTGTTTCAATACCAGTAATACCGCCACCAATTGATGTGAGAAAAAATTTCATAAATATCTTACTAAACTAATATATTTGATTTGCCAATATGAATTAATAAATCTAAATTTAAAATTAATTTATGAAATTAAAAATTAGTCATCACAAATTAACAGATATTATAAACTTAAAATTAGGTGTTTATAAACCATTAATTGAATTCAACTCTAAAGATGATTTTATGGAAATCGTCAAAAATTATAAAACAAAAAAAAAACAATTTTTTCCTTTTCCAATATATTTTGATATTTCTTCGGAAGTTTATAGAAAGGTTAAAAAGGAAAAAAAATTAATCCTTTACTTTAAAAATACCAAAGTTTGTGTATTGAAAATAAAAAATTTTTATAAGTTAAATAAATTTTTAATTGGGAAAAAAATTTTTAAAACAAATGATAAAAAACACCCAGGTTTTAAACATTTTTTGAATACAAATGAATACTTTATTCACGCAAAAATTTTTGATTTTAATAAAAAAATAATGAAAAAAATTAATTTTACAAATCCAAATTATATAAAAAACATTATTTTAAAAAAAAAAATCAAAACTATCGCTGGTTTCCACACTAGAAATGTTCCACATAAAGGACATGAGTGGATCCATAGTTTTGGACTAAGCAAGTGTGATAGCTTACTAGTTCAACCAATGATTGGTCAGTTCAGAAAAAATGAATATAAAGACAAATTCATTTTAAAAACAAATCAATATTTAATTAACAATGTTTATAAAAGAAAAAATGTTTTTTTTGGACTTTATAATTCATACCCTAAATATGGAGGTCCGAGGGAAGCTTTACTACATGCAATAGTAAGAAGAAACTTTGGATGTAGTCATTTTCTAATTGGAAGAGATCATGCTGGTGTTAAAAATTACTATAAAAAATATGAGTCACAAAAAATCTGTAAAAAATATGAAAAATATTTAGGAATAAAAATTTTAACTTTCAATGAACCATTTTTATGTAATATTTGCAAAAAAATAAAAAACGAAAAAAAACATGGCTGTAAAAAACTATCTATAAAAAAAATAAGTGGTACTTATATCAGATCACAAATATTGAAAAAGAATCTTATTTCGAAATTTATGATGAGAAAAGAAATCTTTAGAATGATCAATAAAGGTTCTATAATAAAATAATTCTAATAAAAATTTTTTTCGAGTATTTCCTTAACGTTAATATCCTGCTTCGTTTGCTGGTTTTCTTTTTTTGATTTTTCAATATCATTTATTAGATTTTCAATTTGATCTATTTCATAAGTTTTACATAATTTATTTCTTAAAAGTATTTCAACTGGTGATGATTTAAATTGTTTATAATTTTCATTAACAATTTTTTTAGGAGTATTGATTAGAAAAGATTTTCTATTGAATAATAATGCATACTCTAAAAATAGACCAGACCAATCTGAAATAAAAAAATCATATTCAAAAAAATTTATAAAACTTGACTCATCGATCTTCATGTTAAGATCCAATAGTTCTTTTTTTGTTATCTCATTTTTTATATATGACATTGGATGAGGTCTTATTTTGTAGTCAATTAATTTATTTGATAATATTTTACTCAAAATTTTATGACAGTTTAACTTATAAAAACTTGAGTTCCATGATGGCGCAATTAATAATTCTGTTCTTTTTGATTTCTTTTTTAAATAAAATTGTTCTTTAACAAAAAGATATTTTGATTTAAAAATTTTTGTTTTTAAATCGTATTTTTCTTTTATTTCTAACATTTCTGCATATTGAAATTTACTTATGACTTGAACCGCGTCAAATTCATTAAATGCTTTTTTATTGTAAATCATAGTTAAGCTTACAGGTGAATGTTGTAGGTAAATGTATTTACATTTATGTAATTTTGATCTTTTAAAAATAGACTTATTTATGTCCGGAGTTGACGAATACAGGAATTTCAAATTTAGTGTTAAGAAAACTAGTTCTCTAAAAAAATTTGTTTTAAACACAAATACATCTTTTTGATCAATAAATTCCTCTTTAATATCTTGAAACGAAATAATGATGATCTTATCTTTTTTTTGTCTAATCTTTATATAAGGTTTTAAGTATTGAAGTATAAAGTTTGTTTCTGAAAAAAAACCAATTTTATAGTCAGTTTCTTTCTGTTTAAATTTAAAAAAATTTATTAGATCTTTTAAAAAATTAATCAAAGATGTTTATTTTTTTTCTTTTTTATTTTTAAAAATTTTATTTTTAAAAAAATTTTTTATTAAAACCCAGTAATGTTTGATTGTTGCTATTCCAGCAACAATAGCAGATACAATGATACTTCCAGTACCAGGATCTAAATAAGCATATGCATTTGTCATAAAAAGCATATAAATAAATGGGATCAATAAAAGTTTTTTCATTACTTTATATAAATGTTTATCATTTACTTTTATGTTAATAATTAATCAAATAACAAAAATCTACATAAATGCAAAAAATTAAAAATTTAATATTTCAAAATCAATACTTTTTAACAGGCTTTTTGATTATTTGCATACCCTTTCTCGAATATTTAAATGTAAATTTTAACACTTTAGATAATTTAATGTTCGAAAGTTTTTTGGCATATTTTCTATTCGGTTCAATTATTTATATTTTTTTTATTTTAATAATAAAAACAACTATCAATGATAAATTATTAAGAGATAAAATCATTATTACTAGTACAATATTTTTTTGGTTACTATTTCAATTTGAGTATATTCAAAATTTTTTATTTAAAGTTGGCATTAATGAAATGTCAAAAGATAACTTATCTGCAGAATTATCAATCATTATTATATCTGCCCTATCTTTAATTTTTTTAAGTTCAAAAATTTTAAAATTTATTTCAAAATTTTTGATAATTTTTTTTATTGCTCAACACATTTTTGTTTATTCAGGTCTTTTGACAAATTTTTATTTCAATCATAAATCTAATTCAAAAGAAATTTCGAAAATTTTGGAAACAGAAAAAAATTTTTTTACTAATAAGGAAATAGATTTAATAAACAAAAATAAAAATAAAAATTTAAATATTTACTATTTAGTGATTGATGAAATGACTTCTCTAAACCAATATAAAAAACTTGGTGGACAATTAAATGTTGAGGAGTGGATCAAAAATTTTGGGAAATATGGTTATAGATATGTTTCAAATACTTATTCTACTTTTAATGATACAAATACAACATTTGGATCAATTTTTAATTTAAAACCAATCATTACTGAAAATTTTAATTTGAGTAATGATCTATATAACGATTTAACTTATCCAACATCTTTGTCAAAGGATAGATTTATTCTTAAACAATATCCTAAATTAATAAAAAATTTAAAAAAGCTTAATTATGAGTTCAAATGGATCGGAAACAGTAAATACAATTGTCAAATTTACAATAGAAGTTTGTGTCTAGAGTATAATGATAAATTGAAAGATAAAAACGATTTCAGTTTAAAAAAATTTTTAAATTTATACGTGCTTAAAACTTTTTTAGAAAACACTCCTTTGGAAGAAATTTTTAGAATTTACTATAAAAACAAATCAATTAATGATAATGCCAAATTATCAAACAATATAATTGATGACGATGCGATTGAAAAATTTATTTTAAACGTAAAAAAGTATAATAAAAAAGATCAACTCTATTTTTATTTTTTACATGATCAAATTATAAAAGAACCATATCCATTTGATTCTAATTGTAAAAAAATTGAATTTAAAAATATAAATAATGAAGTAAATTTAAATATACAGGGATATTTAAATATATACGGATGCGCTTTAAAAAAAATAAATAAATTAATATCTTTCTTAGATGAATATGATCCAAACAGTATAGTAATTATCCAAAGTGATCATGGTTTCAGAGCTCCATATAAAGATTACAAAGATTTGAGAAGATATGAAATTTTTAGCTTAATTAAAATTAATAAAGAGTGTGATGATATTATTTCAGATCAAATAGATAATGTTAATAGTGCAAGACTTGCCCTATCATGTGCGACTTTTACTAAACCAAAAATTATCGAAAAAAAAACATATTTTACCAATAAAAGAAAAGTAAGAGACTCGATTATAATTGAGATTAAATCAAAATAATCTAAAAATTATCACAAATGTTACAATCAAAAAAAATAATAATTACTGGTGGAGCTACCAGAATAGGTGCAGCAATTGCAAAAAAAATGGCGTTACCGGGTGTTGAAATATTGATTCATTATAATAGGTCGAGATCAAGCGCTGAAAAATTAAAAAAAAATTTATCCAAGAAAGGTACAAAGATTTTTTTGGTTAAAGGGGATTTGAATAAAGAAAGTGATTTAAAAAAAATAATCCATTTTGCAAAAAAAAAATTAAAATATTTTGATTGTCTAATTAATAATGCATCATTATTTGAAAATGATAAATTAGAAAATTTTACTTCCATAAGTTGGGATAAACATATAGCAACTAATTTAAAAGCACCCGCTTTTTTATCTAAAGAATTTGCTAAAAATGTTAAAGGTAAAAATAATAATATCATTAATATTCTTGATCAAAGAATATTCAAACTAACTCCATATTTTTTTTCATATACAATTAGTAAAACTGGTCTTTATACCCTTACAAAAACAAGTGCAATGAGTTTGGCACCAAATATAAGAGTTAATGGTATAGCGCCTGGACCTACTTTAAAAAATCAAAGACAATCAAAAAGACATTTTATAAAGCAATATTTGGCGACACCACTTAAAAAACAAGTTGATGTTGAAGAAATTTGTAATGCTGTTGACTTCTTAATTAAAAACACTTCTATTACAGGGCAAGTTTTAGCTATTGATAGTGGTCAAAGTTTAAACTGGCAAACACCAGATATAATGAATGGAAAAGAATGAAAAAAAATACCCTTAAAATTGTAAAGATTGATAAATCTAGAAACTTGTTCAATTATGAAAAGAAAATTCTTATTAATGAACTTATTTTAAATTTAAAACTTGGATATTACGATTTTGAAAAAGAAAAACCTCAAAAAGTTAAATTTAGTCTTGAAGTTGATTACGAAGACAAAAAACCAACAAATGATAAAGATATCAAATCCATTGTTAACTATGGAACAATTGTTAAACTAATTTCAAAACTTGTTAAAAAAAAACATTATAATTTTCTAGAAACTCTTGCAGAATCTGTTTTTGACGAACTTTTCAAAGATAAAAGAATAGGTAAAATAATGCTTAAAATTGAAAAAATGGAAATTTTAAAAGAATGTTCATCAGTTGGTATTCAAATTACCAAAAAAAGAAGTCATGATAAGCTCTGAAATAGGAAAAGAAGTAATCAAAAAAGAATTACCAATAATCCCAAAACTGCCTGGTGTCTATCGAATGTTAAATGATAAAGGAGATATCCTTTATGTAGGTAAAGCTAAAAATTTACCAAATAGACTTAAAAGTTATGTAGCAGAAAAAAACCATATTATTAGAACAGAAAGAATGTTGTCTCAAACAAGAAAATTAGAGATAACAACAACTTCAAATGAAAGTGAAGCTCTTTTGTTAGAAGCAAACTTAATTAAAAAACATAAACCAAAATTTAATATCCTTTTGAGAGATGATAAATCTTTTCCATTCATTTTTATTGGAAATAAAGATACATGGCCACAAATTAAAAGACATCGTGGTAAAAAAACAAAAGAAGGATTTTATTTTGGTCCTTTTGCATCTGCAGGATCAGCTAATTGGACTATTAAGATGATACAAAAAATTTTTCATCTGAGAGTTTGTGATGACACTGTATTTAAAAATAGAGAACGTCCATGCATACTTTATCAAATCAAAAGATGTTCTGGACCTTGTGTGGGCTATGTCGAAAAAAATGAGTATAAAAAAACAGTTGAAGATGCAATAGAATTCGTTTCAGGCAAATCTAGAAAAATACAAAAAAATCTTTCAGATCAAATGGAAAAAGCTAGTAATGACTTAGATTTTGAAAAAGCTGTAATTTTAAGAGATAGAATAAAATCACTAAATATTATTCAATCTTCCCAAAGAATTAATGAAGCAAATTTAATTGAAGCAGATGTAATAGCAGGTTACAAAGAGTCAGGTAAAACATGTATACAAGTTTTCTTTTATCGTTCAAAACAAAATTGGGGAAACCAAGCTTTTTTCCCAAAACATGATCCTGATGAAAAACTTAAGGATATAGTAAACTCTTTTGTTTCACAATTTTATGAAAACAAAAGTGTGCCTTCATCTATAATTTTATCTGACGAAATTAGAGAAAAAGGTTTAATTGAAAAAACTCTTTCTAAAAAAGAGGATAAACAAATCACTATTTCGATTGCGAAAAGAGGATCAAAATTAAAAGTTATCAACCAAGCAATTAAAAATGCAAAAGACAGTTTAAATAGAAAACTTTATGAAACACAAAATAATAAAGAATTATTTGAGGCTGTTGCAAGCAAATTTAATCTAGAAATAAATATAAATTTGATAGAAGTTTATGATAATAGTCACATTCAAGGCACAAATAGTGTTGGGGCTTTAATAGCTTACGGTGATGAAGGATTTATAAAAAAAAGATATCGAAAATTTAACATCAAAATTAAAAAAAATGAACAAGATGACTATGGAATGATGCGAGAAGTATTGAATAGAAGATTTAAAAGAGCTATCCAAGAAAAAGATAATTATCTTACTTTTCCTGATTTGGTACTAATTGATGGTGGAAAAGGTCAATACTCTGTTGCAAGAGAGACTTTGAACGAACTGGGACTACACGACCTACCAATAGTTGCTATAGCTAAGGGAAAGTTTAGAAATAGTGGTAATGAGACATTTTTTCATAATGGTAAGGAATATAAATTTACAAAAAACGACCCAACCCTCTTCTTTCTTCAAAGAATAAGAGATGAATCTCACCGATTTGCTATCAGTGCTCATAGAGCAAAAAGAAAAAGAGGGATAAGTAAATCTTTACTAGATCAAATTGAGGGTATTGGATCAATTAGAAAAAGGGCACTTTTAAACCATTTTGGTTCTGCAAGAGCAGTAGAGTCCGCGAGTATTGATGAAATAAAATCAGTAGAAGGTGTTGAAGAAAAAGTTGCAAAAAAGATATATAATTTCTTTCACGAATAAAAAAAAATATGTTAAAAAAAATTCCAAACATTTTAACAGTGGGTCGAATTTTGATTGTCCCATTTTTTGTATTGGCATTTTATTTGCCTGGTTTTTATGGAGACCTTACTGCATTAATACTGTTTATTGTGGCATCTTTTACAGATTTTTTAGATGGAATGCTTGCAAGATTGCTCGGAGAAGAGTCAAAGCTTGGTGAATTATTAGATCCAATTGCTGATAAAATTATTGTAGCAACTGCTCTTATTTTGTTAGTTATGGATGGAACTATACGTCATTATGAGGTTATTGCAGCAATAATTATTCTTACCAGAGAAATTTTAATTTCTGGCTTAAGAGAATTTTTAGCAAAAGGAAGAATTAAACTTCCTGTTTCAAATCTAGCAAAGTTAAAAACTGTATTACAAATGGTTTCCATTGCTCTTTTACTTTCTGGTGAGACTGGAAATAAAGTTATTAATTTTCAAGATTATAATGCACAGACTATTGGAATAATTTTTTTATGGCTTTCTGCAGCATTAACATTGTTTACAGGTTATGAATATATGCGCAAAGGAATAGATCATGCTATATCTGAGGATAATAAAGATTAAGCAGCTTTTTTCTTTTTAACTAATGTTTGATAACTTTCATTCAAATCAATTATCATCTCACAAACTTTAAATTTATTTTCAGAAATACATGATACAGGCGTAACCTCCGCTGCTGTTCCTGTTAAAAAACACCCAACAAAACTGGGAAGTTCTGAAGGATCGATTTTTCTCTCATGAACTTTAATATTTTTTGATTGAGCAATATCTATAACTGTTCTTCGTGTTATACCATCCAAAAAAGAGTCAGGAATTGGTGTATGAAGATCTCCATTTTTATCTTTAAAAAAAATATTTGCTCCAGTCGCCTCTGCAACATTTCCTTCATGATCTAGCATGAGAGAGTCGGCATAACCTTCTTTTTCTGCCTCATGTTTTGAAAGTGTACAAATCATATAAAGTCCTGAAGCTTTAGTGTCCCAAGGTATTGTATTTGGCGCAGGTCGTCTCCAGCTAGAAATATTTAATTTGATCCCCTCTATTTTTAATTTTGGATCAAAATATGAGCCCCATTCCCATGTAGCTATCGCTACATGAATTTTTGTTTGTTGTGCTGATATAGCCATCATTTCACTCCCCCTCCAAACAACTGGTCTTACATATCCATTTTTTACTTTTTGAGTAGTAATAATCTTATTAGATGCAGCATTGATTTCAGCTTCACTGTATGGAATTTCGAAACCCATTCTTTTTGCGGAATAAAATAATCTTGAAGTATGTTCCTCTAATTTAAATATTGACCCCTCATAAACTCTCTCACCTTCAAAAACACAACTTGCGTAATGCAAACCATGGCTTAACACATGGACTTTAACATTTGACCAATCAACCAATTCGCCATTGTACCATATTTTACCTGATCTTTTATCGTAGGGTATCATATTATGAAATATTAAAATTCTTACTGAAAAATATCTTTGTATCTATAATATGTCAATATAACTTACCAACAATGAAAGAACTTTTATATCTAAAAGATGATCAATTAAAGAGCCTGATTGAGAAGTTGTTTTTGAGTTATAGGGAAACATTTTCAGATTCAAAAAAAATCCTCGATAAATATTCTATAGGCTTAGCTCATCAAAAAGCTATTCATTTATTATCTATGTATGAGGGTATATCTGTATCTGAGTTATTGAGAAAACTAAAAGTTAGTAAACAGAGCCTTAATAGAGTACTTAAAGATTTAATAAAGCTGAATATGATTTCATTTAAAAAAGACGAGCAAGATACTCGAATTAAACATATTTATTTAAATGAAAATGGAAAGAAAATATTTAAAGAGATTTTTGATATACAAAAAAAGAGAATATATAGCGCACTATTAGATTCAAGTTCTGAGGAAGTTTTAAATTTTGACAATGTTTTAAAAAAAATAATTAATGGATAATTATAACGCACATATTTTAGTTGTTGATGATGATGATGGAATTAGAGCATTAGTTAAAAAATATTTAAATGAAAATAACTTTCTTGTAACTACAGCAAATAATGCTGAAGACGCTGCTGAAAAAATAGACATTATTGAATTTGATTTAATTATCTTAGATATAATGATGCCAGGTAAGAATGGTCTAGAATTTATTCAAGAGAATAAAAAAAAATTACATACACCTATTATCTTATTAACTGCTAAAGGTGAGGCCACTGAAAGAGTAGAAGGTCTTGAGATTGGTGCTGATGATTATTTACCAAAACCTTTTGAACCTAAAGAATTAGTTTTAAGAATTAAAAATATTATTAATAAAACAAAAAAAGAAGATGAAAAAAAAGTAATAGAATTTAAAAATATCAAGATTGATTTGAATAAACAGCTAATTTTCAAAGATAGTACTGAATATAAAATTAATAATACAGAAAAAATAATACTTAAGAAAATGATAAATAATCCTGGTAAAACTTTTTCAAGAGAGGATATAGGTTTATTAATTGATCTAAATAAAGAAAGATCGATTGATGTAATTATAACCAGATTGAGAAAGAAAATAGAAATAGATCCTAAAAGTCCAAAATTTCTTCAAACAATTAGAGGAGCTGGTTATGTTTTATGGATTGAGTAAACTTGTAAAGAATATTTTACCTAAAAGATTATTTTATCGTGCTTTGTTAATTGTTGCAATTCCAGTTATTGTGATACAGCTAATCATAACTATTGTTTTTTTCGATAGTCTTTGGATAAAAACTAATAAAGGAATGACTAAAGCTTTAGTAAATGAAATTAGTACGTTTATTGAAGTTTATAACGATGAAATTTATAATAAAGATGAAATAACTAATCTTTTTTCAGTTTATCAAGATCTTAATATAGAATTTGTCGATGATAAAAATTTTAAATATGAAAATACTGAAAGATGGTTTAGCCCAATAGACAGAACCCTCAGAAGAGAATTAAAATCAAGATTTGGATCACAAATGTATTGGTTTAATACTACCACTTATAAAGAACTTATTGATTTAAGAATAAAATACCAATCTGGATATTTTAAGTTTTTGATACCAAGAGATAGGGTTACCAGCTCGTCAGCTAGAATATTTGCTTTATGGATTACTGTGCCAGCAATAATAATGGTTTTGATTTCATTAATTTTTTTAAAAAATCAAACTAGACCAATAACTAATTTGGCTAAAGCTGCAGAAAAATTTGGTAAAGGTGAAGAAATTGAAGAATTTAAACCATCTGGTGCAGCAGAAATAAGACAGGCTGGTTATGAGTTTGATAAAATGCGCAAAAGAATTAATCGTCATCTTAATCAAAGATCTGAAATGCTGTCTGGTATAAGCCATGATCTTAGAACACCTCTTACAAGAATGAAGCTTCAAATTGCTTTTATTAAAGACAAAGAATTATCAAGTAAATTAGCTGATGATATAAATGAGATGGAAAAAATGTTAAATGAATATCTTCAATTTACTAGCTCTTCTTATCTAGAAAAAGATGAAAAATTTAATTTAAGTGAATTAATTGATAAAATAGTTGAAAAATATAGTAACAAAAATATTTCAAAAAATCTTTTACAAAATATTCATATTAATGGAAGAAAAAACTTAATTAGAAGGTGCGTTAATAATCTAATCGATAACGCAATTAAATATGGTGATAAAGTTAAGATAGAACTTAGCAAAAGCACAAATAATTTGTTTATTAAAATAGAGGATAATGGGCCAGGAATACCTGAAAAAGAATATGAAAATGTATTTAAACCATTTTATAAAATTGACAAAGGTAGAGCTGACTCAAAATCTAGTGTTGGCTTAGGTCTATCTATTGCATCAGATATTATAAGATCTCATGGTGGAAATATTAAACTTGAGAGATCTTCAATGAATGGTTTGGGTGTTAAGATTTTTTTGCCTGTTTAGTTTTTCTTTTTTTTTTACTATCGAATTGATTGATCTTTTTTTCTAAATTTTCAACTCTTTTTAAGAGAATTTCTAATTCATCTTTGCTAGCTAATTTCATTTTAAAGACAATTTCATCTCTTTTAGATTTCAATATAATTAATAATTCATTAGCAAAATCTTTTGATGAAACTAAGCCTTGCTCAAATAATTTTGCAAATTTATCAATAACAAACTTTGAATTTTTCATATATTTGTATTCTTAATTAATATGATTATAGTCTATATTTTAATTTAAAATGTTCATTAATAATTTTGACCCAGTAGCAATTCAAGTTTATTCAATAGAAATAAGGTGGTATTCTTTAGCTTATATAATAGGAATATTGATTGGATGGGTCTTAAGCAAAAAAATATTCATATCAAATCAAGATTTAAGAGAAAGATTTGATGATTTTATTACTTATGTAATTTTAGGAATAATTATAGGAGGTAGGTTAGGGTATATTTTTTTTTATAACCCAGAATATTATTTAAATAATTTATTAGATATATTTAAAATTTGGCAAGGTGGAATGTCATTTCATGGAGGTTTGATAGGAATAATAGTTGTTAGTTTTTGGTTTTCAAAAAAACATAATGATAACGCTTTTAACTATTTAGATATTGTATCACTGGTAGCTCCAGTTGGAATATTTTTTGGTAGAATTGCAAATTTTATTAATTCTGAACTATATGGAATTAAAACTGATCTTCCGTGGGGTGTTAAATTTGTAAATGTAGATAGTTTTTTTCGACATCCCTCTCAATTATATGAGGCTCTTTTTGAGGGATTAATTTTATTTTTAATTTTATTATATTTTAGAAATAAGAATTTCTTAAAGACTCCAGGCTTAATATCTAGTTTATTTTTAATTTTTTATTCAGTTTTCAGATTCGTAATTGAATTTTTTAGAGTTCCAGATGAACAATTTGGCTACTTGTTTTTAAATTTAACTATGGGCCAAATAATAAGCTTTGTATTTTTGTTAATTGGAATTTATTTATTTATTACCAGGTATGAATTTAAAAAAAAATCTTAAAATTCCTTTAGATAAATTTATAAATTTTTCTCTTTATGACAAAAAGTTTGGTTATTATATAAAAAACAACCCTTTTGGTAAAAAAGGAGATTTTACAACTGCTCCAAATATTTCAAGACTTTTTTCTGAAACTATTGCCATTTGGATAATTAGTTTTTGGGAAAGTTTAGGATCTCCAAAAAAATTTAATTTAATAGAACTTGGAGCGGGAAATGGGGAAATGATGAAAATTCTTTTAGAAAGTTTTCAAAATTTTCCAGTTTTCTATAATTCATGTAATTTCTTTATTCATGAAAAAAGTTTGTCATTAATAAAAATTCAAAAAAAAAAATTAATTAAATCTAAAATAACTTGGATTTCAAAGATAGAAAAATTAAATAAAATACCAAGTATATTTATTGCAAATGAATTTTTTGATGCAATTCCAATTAAACAATTTAGGAAAGAAAATAATCAATGGTTTGAAAAATTTGTTCATTTAAAAAGTAAAAACAAAAGTTTTTATTTTGATAAAAAAACCAATATTGACAAAATTGAAAAAAAAATTCATTTTAGAATATCCAAAAATCAAAATTTCATTGAATATTCAGAAATTGGCTTGAATTATTTAAAAAAAATTTCTCATATAATTAAAAAAAATAATGGTGGGTTATTGCTGATAGATTATGGGTATTCTCAAAAAAAAATGAAAAATACTTTACAAGCAATATCAAATCACAAATTTGCCAATATTTTGAGTAATATAGGGAATGTAGATATTAGTCATAATATAAATTTTAATTTATTTAAAGAATTTACAAATCGGATTGGTGGCCTAAAAAATATTTTGACAACACAAAAAAATTTTTTGTTAAAAATGGGTATCAAAGAAAGAGCTGAAATAATATCAAACAACCATACCTTTCTAGAAAAAGCAGACATTTATTATCGACTTGATAGACTTATAAATGAAAAGAAAATGGGTAGCTTATTTAAAGTTATGTTAATAAAAAATCAAAAAAATAAATTTAAATTAGGATTTTAAAATTGATTGTCTCAAAAAAACTTTTAAAACAAAAAAAAGTTACACATGGATTTTTTGACATGAATGGTGGTAAATCAAGTGGTATCTACAAAAGTTTAAATTGTGGACCTGGATCTAAAGATAAAAAGAATAACATTGAAGCAAATTTGAAAATTGTCAAAAATAAAATTTGCAAAAAATCAAAAAAAATTTTTTTACTTCATCAAATTCATAGTAATAAATTTATATTTATTAGTAAAAATTTTAAATTGAATAAAAAAAAAATAAAAGCTGATGCCATAATAACTGATCAAGCAAAACATCCTATAGCTGTTTTAACTGCAGATTGTGCTCCAATTTTACTTTATGATAATAAAAGAAATATGATTGCAGCAATTCATGCAGGCTGGAGAGGGGCTTTTAAGGGAATAATTAATAGAGTTTTAACTTTTATGATAAAGAAAGGTTGTAAAAAAAATAATATTACTGCTGTTGTTGGTCCTTGTATAAGTCAAAATAGTTATAACGTTGGTGATGATTTTAAGAAAAAATTCCTTAAAAAGGACAAAAATAATAAAAAATTTTTTATTAAAAAAAAAAATATAATTTATTTTAATTTACCTAATTTCATTAAATCTGAACTTAAATCGAATAAAATTGCAAAAATTGACATGATAAATATTGATACTTTTAATAAAAGAAATAATTTTTTCAGTGCAAGGCGATCTTTAAGATTAAAACATGATGATTATGGTAGAAATATTTCAATAATTATGATTAATTCAACTTTTCAATGAAATTATTAACTGGAAATAGCAATAAGGTCCTCAGTAAAAATATTGCTAAATATTTAAGAACTAAACTTGTTAACTCGAGTATAAAAAAATTTTCAGATGGAGAAATCTATGTTGAAATAAATGAAAATATTAGAGGAAATAGTATTTTCATTGTTCAATCTATTTCATCTCCAGCGAATGATAACTTGATGGAATTATTACTTTGTATAGATGCTCTCAAAAGATCATCAGCAAAAAATATTACAGCGGTAATTCCATATTTTGGATACGCGAGACAAGATAGAAAAGTTGTTCCAAGAACGTCTATATCTGCAAAACTTGTTTCAAACTTAATTACAAAAGCAGGAGCTGATAGAGTTGTTACAGTGGACCTACATGCTGGACAAATCCAAGGTTTCTTTGATATTCCAGTAGACAATCTTTTCGCAACACCAATTTTTGCTAGACATGCAAGAAAAAAAATAAAAAGTAAAAAAATTGTTTGTGTTGCACCTGATGTTGGGGGCACGGAAAGAGCTAGAGCACTTGGAAAACTTCTCGATGTCGGATTGGCTATTGTTGATAAAAGAAGACCAAAGCCTGGGCAATCAAAAGTTATGAATGTTATTGGTAATGTAAAAGATCAAACATGTATAATTGTTGATGATATAATTGACTCTGGTGGGACAATTGTAAATGCTGCTAAAGCTTTAAAAGAAAGAGGAGCAAAAGAAGTTTTTGTTTACATCACCCACGGTGTATTGAGTGGTGACGCAGTGAATAAAATTAAAAAATCAGTTATAAAAAATTTAGTAATTACAGATACAATTGATAATGGTGAAAAAACTAAAAATGTAAAAAACATAGAAGTTTTGCCTATTTCTGGGCTAATGGGTGAAGCTATCAAAAGAATATCAAATTCTACGTCTGTGTCAGATTTATTTAAATAATTACCTTGATTATTTACAAACATGGGTTAAAAAACCCTGTTTTATGAATTCACTAGAAGCAAACATTCGTAACAATTCTACTAAAGGTCAACTAAACGCTATTAGAGCCGATGGTAACGTGCCAGCAATAATTTATGGTGGAAAAGATGAAAATCAGAAAGTTTCAATTTCAAAGAAACTTCTTAAAGTTTTAATTGAAAAAGAAAACTTTTTATCAAGTATCATTACTTTAAATATTAATGGTAAGCCCCAAAATGTATTACCTAGGGAAGTTAAATACCATATTTTAAATGATGAACCTACACATGTAGATTTTCTGAGAGTTTTACCAGGTGTTAAAATAAAAATTGAAGTTCCAGTAAACTTTATTAATCATGAAAAATCACCAGGTCTTAAGCGTGGAGGTGTGCTAAACATAGTAAGAAGAAAAGTAGAATTAAAATGTCCAAGTGAAAAAATACCTGAAAATTTAACTATAAATCTAGATGGAGTTGATATTGGAGAAAGTTTTAAAATATCTGCTATAAAACTAGATGCTGAGGTAACTCCTACTATCCAGGGAAGAGATTTTGTAATTGCAACTTTAGCTGCACCTACAGTAATGAAAGAACCTGAAAAACCAGCTGAGGCTGAAGGAGCTGAAGGAGCTGAAGGAGCTGAGGGAGCTGAAGTAGCAGAAGGAGCAGCAGCTGCAGATGGAGATAAGCCAGTAGCGGATGCAGCAAAAGGTGACAAAAAAGAGGGTGATGATAAAAAACCTCAAGAAAAAAAACCTGCTGAAGCTAAAAAATAATCAATCAAAATTGAAAATATAATTACATTATTATGCTTTTATTTGTAGGATTAGGTAATCCAACACCTGATAGTGAAAACAATAGACATAATGTTGGCTTTAAAATTATCGATACAATAAATAAAAAGTTTGGACTTTCAAAACAAAAACCAAAATTTAAAGGACTTTTAACTACAGGAAATATTGGAAGTAAAAAAGTTTACGCAATTAAACCTTTAACTTTTATGAATAACTCTGGAATTTGCATAAGAGAGTTAATTGAATATTTCAAGATTGAAGCAGAAGACGTTATTGTTTTTCATGATGACTTAGATATTGAATTTGGAAAAATAAAAGCAAAATTTGGTGGATCAAATGCTGGACATAATGGAGTTGCTTCCATTGATAAATTTATTGGTAAAGACTACTCCAGAGTAAGAATTGGTATTGGAAAACCAAAAAATAACATTGAAGTTGCTGACTTTGTTTTACAAAATTTTTCTGAGGAAGAAAATATCGGAGTTGAAAAAATCTCAAAAGATATAACAGATGCAATTTCAATTTTAGTTGAAAAAAAATTAGATTTATTTTCAAGTACTGTGAATAATAAACAATGAGTTTTAAATGTGGAATAGTTGGTTTACCTAATGTTGGTAAGTCAACTTTATTTAATGCATTAACAAATTCAAGTAAAGCTCAAGCGGCTAATTTTCCATTTTGTACAATAGACCCAAATGTTGGTATAGTGCCAGTTCCTGATGGTAGATTAGAAAATTTAGCAAAGGTTTCAAAATCAAAAAAGATAATTAATACCACAATTTCTTTTGTTGATATAGCAGGTTTAGTCAAGGGTGCTTCTAAAGGTGAAGGCTTAGGAAATAAATTTTTATCACACATAAGAGAAGTAGATGCAATTATACATATGATAAGATGCTTTGACTCTGATGATATTCAAAATGTAAATTCTTCAGTAGACCCTGTAAGAGATCTTGAGATTATTGAAACTGAGATGATGCTAGCAGATATAGAGTCTATTCAAAAAAGGTTAGAAAAAAATAACAAAAAAAATGTGGATGAAGAACAATTAAAAATTCTCGAGACTGCTTTAGATTGTATTAATAATGACAAAGATATTTCCATTTTAAAAACAGAATTTAATAAAAAACAGCTTAATCAAAGTGGATTATTATCTATCAAGCCTAAGATATTTGTTTGTAATGTGGACGAACAAAGTGTTGCGAATGGTAACAATTATACTAAAAAATTTATTAATAATTTTGGAAATGATAATACTCTTATTGTTTCTGCTGACATAGAAAATCAAATTAATGAATTAAATATTGATGAAAAAAAAAATTATATGGAAATGATCGGCCTTAGAGAAACTGGATTAAACATGTTAATCCAAAAAGGTTATAAAATTCTGGAATTAGATACTTATTTTACTTCTGGTCCTGAGGAAACTAGAGCATGGACAATTCAAAAAAACTGTACAGCACCAAAAGCTGCTGGTGAAATCCACACTGATTTTGAAAAGGGTTTCATTAGAGCCGAGACAGTATCTTATGATGATTTTATTTCGAATGATGGTTGGGTAAATTCGAAAACGAATGGTAAAATGAGACTAGAGGGAAAAGATTATATTGTAAAAGATGGTGATGTATTAAACTTCAGATTCAATACGTGACCAAATTCTTTTCATACTAAAATAAACTAAAATAGTAAGAATAATTAAATAAATAATAGCTTTAAATCCCATTTGATGTCTAGCTTCCAAGCTTGGTTCTGCAGCCCACATTAGAAAAGTTGTTACATCTTTTGACATTTGTTCAACACTTGCATTTGTTCCGTCTGAGTATTCAATAATTCCATCTGAGAGAGGTGCTGACATTTTAATCTTGTTACCATACATATATTTATTATAATGAACACCTTCATCTAAAATCATTCCACTTGGAGCTTCTTCATAACCCTGTAATAAAGAATATATATAATCTACCCCACCTCCTCTAGCTTTTACTAATACTGACATATCAGGAGGATATGCACCTCCGTTAGCTGCCTCAGCTGCCTTAACATTTTCATATGGCATCACAAATTTATCAGATAGTTTTCCTGGTCGAACAAACATTTCACCATCAGCATTTGGT
The DNA here is from genome assembly GCA_014654035.1 of Pelagibacterales bacterium SAG-MED19. Classification (GTDB taxonomy): domain Bacteria; phylum Pseudomonadota; class Alphaproteobacteria; order Pelagibacterales; family Pelagibacteraceae; genus Pelagibacter. The sequence continues at coordinate 2,895 of JACWDQ010000013.1, read as the reverse complement.
CCATCTGTTACCTCAAATGAAGCAGCAATCGTTTTAGCTTGAGCTACTGAAAACTCTGGTCCACCTTTTTCAGATAAATTTCTATAACTTAAGTATTTCATTGAATGGCAGGCTGCACACACTTCTGTATAGACTTGATATCCTCTTTGGAGTGAAGCTCTATCAAACTTTCCAAATAGACCTTTGAAGGTCCAGTCAGTCTTTAAATACTCAACTTTTTCTGCAGAAATAACATTAGCACTGGTAACACAAAACAATATTGTTATTGAAATTAGTTTAAGAATGATTTTCACTATTCTATTTTACTTTCCTTTTTTTTAGCCATTGCAATATTAGATGATCCTCCCATTACTGGTTCAGTAATGCTTAATGGTAACGGTATAGTTTTCTCTTTTAACCCTAGCACTGGTAAAATTACTAAAAAATGAAGGAAATAATAAGCTGTTGCAACTCTTGCAATCAATAAATATAGCCCTTCAGCTGGCATAGCTCCAACGTAGCCTAAAATTAAAACGTCAGCTACTAGTATCCAATAAAATTGTTTATAGAGTGGTCTAAAGACCGCAGATCTTATTTTTGATGTGTCGAGCCATGGCAAGGCTGCTAATATTAAAATCGCACTTAGCATAGCAATAACTCCAAGCAACTTATCAGGAACTGATCTTAAAATTGCATAGAAAGGTAATAGATACCATTCTGGCACAATGTGCGCTGGCGTAACTAATGGGTTAGCTTCTATATAATTATCTGCATGACCTAAAATATTTGGTGCATAAAAGACAAAGAAAGCAAAAACAATCATAAACATTAATAATGCAAAACCATCTTTAATAACAATATAGGGATGAAATGGAACTGTATCTTTTGAAGGTTTCTTAATATCAATTCCAACTGGATTATTGTTACCGGGTACATGAAGTGCCCAAATATGTAAAACTACCAATCCTAAAATTAAAAAAGGTATTAAGTAATGAAGAGTAAAAAATCTTGTTAAAGTTGGATTGTCAACTGAGTAACCGCCCCACAACCAAGTCACAATTCCCTCACCTACTAAAGGAATTGCACTAAACAAGTTTGTAATAACAGTGGCTCCCCAAAAACTCATTTGTCCCCATGGTAAAACATAACCCATGAAAGCAGCTGCCATCATCAATAAATAAATAATTATTCCAATAATCCAAATGATTTCTCTTGGAGATTTATATGATCCATAAAATAATGATCTAAAAATATGAATATATACTGCTAGAAAAAACATTGATGCACCATTTGCATGAATATATCTGATTAACCAACCATAATTGACATCTCTCATAATATGTTCCACACTTTCGAATGCCATATCTGCGTGAGCGATGTAATGCATTGCTAATGTTAATCCAGTAACAATTTGTGTAATTAAACAAAAAGTAAGTATTCCACCAAAGGTCCACCAGTAATTTAAATTTTTTGGTGTTGGATAATCTGTAAGATGACTTGCTAAAGATAGTAATGGTAGTCTGTCATTAAACCATTTTCCAAACTTAGATTTAGGTGTATATTCGTGATCACTCATAATTTTTTATCCAATTTTAATTGTATTAGCATTAACAAATTCATATTTTGGGACTTCCATATTAGTCGGGGCGGGGCCTTTTCTTATTCTTCCAGACGTATCATAATGAGATCCATGACATGGACAAAACCAACCATTGTAATCACCTTTTTGATCTAGAGGAACACAGCCTAAATGTGTACAGACACCAAGCATTACTAGCCATTCAGGATCTTTAGCTCGATCTTCGTCTCTTTGAGGATCTTTTAAATCCTCCAACTTCACGGATTTTGCCTCTATTATTTCTTCTTGTGTTCTTCTTCTAATAAAAACTGGTTTACCTCTCCAAAGAACAGTAATTGTTTTTCCTGGAGTTACAGTGCTTATATCAACTTCTGTGCTAGCTAAAGCTTTTACTGAAGCATCAGGATTCATCTGATCAATCATAGGCCAAACTGTTGCACCCACTCCTACTGCTCCAACAGCATAAGTTGCTGTAAATAAGAAATCTCTTCTATTCGTTTTTTTTTCAGACATCGATAGCTTTAATTAAATATACTTAATATTGATTTTTTCCACTTAATATATGATTTCATATAATATAAAATACTAATTTTACTACTGAAAGAATGACACATAATTCAACTGATCTTAGGCCCAAAATTGCATTATTTGAACCAGATATCCCTCAAAATACAGCAGCTATAATCAGGACTTGTGCTTGTCTTGGGGTAAAATTAGAGATTATAGAGCCCTGTGGATTCCTATTGAATGATAAAAGATTTAAAAGGGTTGTAATGGATTATATGGACGAAAAAGATATTAAATTTTATAAAAGTTCAGTTGATTTCTTTAAATTTAAAGAAGGTCAAAGAATTGTATTGATGACTACTAAAGCATCTATATCTTATACAAGATTTAAATTTGAAAAAAATGACACAATTTTATTTGGAAGAGAAAGCGCTGGAGTTCCTGAAGGTGTACACAAATTAATTAAAAATCGATTAAAAATACCAATGAAAAATGATAAACGTTCACTCAATATTGCTTCATCAGTAGCAATAATTCTAGCTGAAAGTTTGAAACAAAATAAATTGATTTAAAATGAATTTAGAAATTAAAAAAAATTTAACAAGTAATTGGTTTAAAACACTACAAGAGGCATTTTGTGATGATATTAGTAAACTTGAGAACAATAAGATTAAGTTTATATCAAAAACATGGAAAAGAAGTAATAAAAAAGATGAAGGTGGTGGAGAATATCGAATTCTAAGAAATGGAAAAATTTTTGATAAAGTTGGGGTGAATTTTTCCAAAGTTTATGGGAAGTTTCCAAAGCAATTTCAAAAAAATATTCCTGG
>JACWDQ010000012.1 GCA_014654035.1 Pelagibacterales bacterium SAG-MED19 | reverse complement strand
TTAAATCTAAAATAAATGTAATAGGTCCAGGACAAAATTTTTTATACAATTTTAAAAAAGTATTATTAAAACTACAATCCTTTTTTAAGCTTTGGCTATTATAATAGTGAACTATAAGAGGATTGTTTTTAGGTCTTTTTTTAAGTTTAAATATTTTTTTACAAGCAACATCAGAATAAGCATTTCCAGCCAGTCCATAAACAGTTTCAGTAGGTATGGCCACACACTCTCTATTATTTAGTAGTTTTTTAGCTTTTTTAATATTTGCAAGATTAATCTTCATGTATTATCTGAGAGTATTATATGAAAGATAAAAATTTACCAAACGATTATAATTCTTTATCTCTTGAGGAATTAACCAAAGAAGCCACCATGATGATTGAGGATTTAGAAAATCAAAAAGATCTAGGAAATTCTATAGAAAATTACCAAAACTTATTAAAACTTAATAATATCATTGAAAAAAAGTTTCAAAAAGATGTTAAGAATATTAATGAAAAAACAAAACAAAATATATTGAAAATTATTTCAAAAAAAAATGCAAAAAAAATTAAATAAAATTGCCAAAGACACTAATTCATTTTTAAAAAGATTTATCAAAAAACAAAAAAAATCAGAATTAATCATACCTATGAAATATGGTCTATTTTCAGGAGGTAAAAAAATAAGATCAAAAATTTTGATTGATATTGGAACATTATTTAAATTAGATTATAAATCATTAATCATAATAGGATCTGCAGTTGAATGTATACATGCTTACTCATTAATACATGATGATTTACCATGTATGGACAATGACTTGGTAAGAAGAGGCAAAGCATCAACGCATGTTAAATTTGGTGAGTCCACAGCTGTTCTTGCTGGCAACTCACTTTTAACAATGGCATTTGAAATTTTAAGTAACAAAAATTTAAACATAACTGAAAAAATTAAAATTAACTTAATTAATAAAATTTCAGAAAGTTCAGGGCATCTTGGAATAGCTGGAGGGCAATATTTAGATTTAAGTTTTGAGCATAAAAGAATTTCAAAAAAAAAAATTATTGATATGGAGGTTAAAAAAACTGGAAAACTTTTTAGTTTTTGTTGTATAGCTCCTTTAATTTTAAAAAAAAGAAATAACAAAGAAATCAAAAAATTTGAGAACATAGGTGCTGATATTGGACTACTGTTCCAGGTTGCAGATGATCTAATTGATTATAGGGGTAGTTCACTGGTTGCGGGAAAAAAAACTGGTAAAGATAAAAAAAAGGGCAAAGCAACTCTAATTAGTTTACTGGGTTACAAAAATACTATTAAATATGGAAATAAACTAATTTTTAAAATAAATAATAAATTAAAAAAATATGGTTCAAAATCAAAAAATCTATCTGAGACTTTAGACTATATTTTGAATAGAAATAAATGAAAAAAGAATATAAATTTTTAGATAAAATAAATTTTCCATCAGACCTTAAAAAGGTTCCTGTATCAAAATTACAAGAAGTAGCTCATGAGTTAAGAAATGAAATGATTGATGCAGTATCTATCACAGGAGGTCATTTAGGAGCAAGCCTTGGAGTTGTTGAGTTAACGGTTGCTCTTCATTATATTTTTAACACACCAAATGATAAGTTAGTATGGGATGTGGGTCATCAATGCTATCCTCATAAAATTTTAACAGGACGGAAAGATAAGATTAGAACACTAAGACAAGGAGGTGGTCTTTCTGGTTTCACAAAAAGATCGGAGAGTGAATATGATCCTTTTGGAGCAGCACATAGTTCAACTTCAATTTCTTCTGCTTTAGGTATTGCTGAAGCCAATAAACTTTCTAATAAATCAGATAATGTTGTTGCAGTCATAGGTGATGGTGCTATCAGCGCAGGTATGGCTTATGAAGCAATGAATAATGCTGGAGCCTCTAAAACAAAAATGATTGTTATTCTGAATGATAATGATATGTCGATTGCTAGACCTGTTGGAGCAATGGGTACTTATCTAGCTAAAATTTTTTCAGGTAAAATTTATTTTAGTTTAAGAGAAACTATTAAACTTATTACCTCTGCATTTTCTAAAAGATTTAGTGCAAAAGCTGGTAAAGCTGAGGATTTACTCAGGTCAGCTGTAACAGGTGGAACTTTATTTAGTTCACTTGGATTTTATTATATTGGTCCGATTGACGGCCATGATTTAAGTTCGTTAATTCCGATACTAAAGAATGCTAGAGACTCAAAACATGAGGGGCCAATTTTAATTCATATTAAAACTAAAAAAGGAAAAGGTTATTCTTTTGCTGAAAAAGCAAAAGATAATTTCCATGGAGTATCACAATTTAATGTAAAAACCGGTGAACAAACAAAAAGCTCAAATAATTTACCATCATTTACAAAAGTTTTTGCTAATACTTTGGTTCAGCATGCAAAAAAAGATAGTAAAATTGTTGCTATAACTGCAGCAATGCCAGATGGGACAGGTCTAGATATTTTTCGAAAAGAATTTCCAGAAAGAACTTTCGATGTTGGAATTGCAGAACAACATGCTGTAACGTTTGCTGCAGGATTGGCTACCGAAAATTTCAAACCTTATGCAGCAATCTATTCAACCTTCTTGCAAAGAGCCTATGACCAAGTAGTTCATGATGTAGCAATTCAAAGCCTGCCTGTAAGATTTGCAATTGACAGAGCAGGATTGGTTGGCGCGGATGGACCCACACATGCTGGAAGTTTTGATACAACTTATTTATCTACATTGCCAAATTTTGTTGTAATGGCTGCTAGTGATGAAGCAGAATTAGTAAGAATGATAAATACCTCAACAGAAATTAATGATAGGCCATGTGCTTTCAGGTATCCAAGAGGCACAGGAGTAGGTTCTATCCTACCTTCAATAAATGAAAAGATTGAGATAGGAAAATCCAGAATTATCAATGATGGAAAAAAAATTGCTATCTTAAATTTTGGAGCAAGATTGAATGAAACTTTAAAAGCATCTGAAAGTTTGAAAAAAAAGGGTATTAACATGACAATAGTAGATGCTAGATTTGCAAAACCTTTGGATGAGAATCTTATTTGGCAATTAGCTACGACACACGAGGCAATTTTGACTATTGAGGAAGGCTCTATAGGAGGTTTTGGTTCACATGTTATTAATTTTTTAACAAAAAAAGGTTTAATGGACTCAAATTTAAAATTTAGATCCATGACATTACCTGATATTTTTATAGATCAGGATACACCTGATAAGATGTATAAAGCTGCTAATTTAGATTCTTATTCAATTGAAGAAAAAGTTTTAGATGTTTTGAATTCAAATATTGTTTTACAAAAACAGAAATAATCAACTTAATCACACTGAGCTTTGTGCATAAGATAATGGTCTAGCAAAACACATGAAAGCATAGCTTCACCTACTGGCACTGCTCTAATGCCTACACAAGGATCATGTCTGCCTTTTACAGATATTGTAGTATTTTTTCCAAATTTATTTATTGTTTTTCTACTTTTTAAAATTGAAGATGTTGGTTTAACAGCAAATGATACAATAATCTCTTGTCCAGAGGAAATACCACCAAGAATTCCACCAGCATTATTTGAATTAAATTTCATTTTTGTTTTATTTTGAGAAATTTCATCTGAATTTTCCTCACCAGATAATTGAGCAGAGTTCATTCCAGAACCAATATTTACACCTTTTACTGCATTAATACTCATCATTGCTGATGCGATGTCCGAGTCTAATTTAGAATAAATTGGTGCCCCTAATCCTGCTGGAATGCCATTGGCTCTTACCTCAATTATGGCACCGCAAGATGAACCCGCTTTTCTGATGCTTAGGAGATACTTTTCCCATATCTTTAAGATTGATTTGTCAGGGCAAAAAAATGGATTCTTATTTATTATTTTATCATCCCATTTTGTAGTATCACAACCTAGAATACCAAGTTGTGTTACTGCAGCAGAAATTTTAAATTTTTTTCCTAATTTTTTTTCTAAAACTTTTTTGGCAACTGCACCTGCTGCAACTCTTGATGCCGTTTCTCTAGCAGAGGACCTTCCTCCACCTCTGTAATCTCTAATTCCATATTTTTTAAAATATGTAAAATCAGCATGACCAGGTCTAAACTTATCTTTAATACTCTTGTAATCTTTTGATCTCATATCCTCATTATAAATGATCAGCGCTATAGGGGTTCCAGTCGTTTTTCCTTCAAAAACACCAGAAAGGATTTCAACTTTATCACTCTCTTTTCTTTGAGTTGTAAATTTTGATTGACCAGGTTTTCTTTTGTCCAATTCTTTTTGAATATCATGCTCTTTAAGCTGAATTAATGGAGGACAACCATCAATTATACAGCCAATCGCAGGACCATGGGACTCTCCCCAGGTAGTAAAACGAAAAAACTTTCCAAAAGTATTAAATGACATTATCTATATTATATAGAATATTTTGTTTAAATTATGAATGAAAAAAACTCATTAGGGCTTGATAAATGCTTTTTAGATCTTGATAACCCATTTGAACTATTTGAAAAATGGTTTGAAGAGGCAAAAAGTAAAGAAATTAATGATCCAAACGCTTTAGCCTTAGGAACAGCTAATAAAAAAGGTATTCCTTCTGTAAGAATGGTTCTTCTTAAAGATTTTGATAAAAATGGATTTGTGTTTTACACAAATTTAAATAGTCAAAAGGGAAATGAAATAAAAGAAAATCCAAACGCAACAATGTGCTTTCATTGGAAAAGTCTATTAAGACAAATAAGAATTAATGGAAGATTAAAACAAGTAGACGATAAAATTGCTGACAATTATTATAAAACTAGAGCTTATGAAAGTAGAATTGGGGCTTGGGCCTCTAAACAAAGTAGCATTTTAAAAAGTAGAGAAGAACTTTTAAATAATTTAGAAAATTTCAAAAAAAAATATAATGATATAAAAAATGTACCTAGACCTGATCATTGGTCTGGCTGGAATTTAAAACCATCAAGTATTGAATTTTGGCTAGATGGTGACAACAGGATACATGAAAGGTTAAAGTATACCTTAAACGAGAAAAATATTTGGATTAAAACTCTTTTAAGTCCTTAAAAGTTTCTTTCTAAACTAAAAGAAGTTAAATTTTCAAGGATATTTTTTTCTTCAGAGTCCTTAAATAATGATAAAGCATTTGAAGCAAGGTTAATATAATGCTCTGCTTTTTGATAACATGCTTTAATCACATCATATTTCTTAATTAATGATAAAGAATAATCTAAGTCATTTTCGCTTCTATTATCTTTTAAGAAAATATCTTTTAAAAACTTTTTCTCTTGAATGTTTGCTTTTTGAAATAATAGAATTATAGGTAAAGTGATCTTTCCCTCATAAAAATCTTGTCCAATTTTTTTTCCAAATAATTTTAATTCGGAATTATAATCTAAAGTATCATCAGCAATTTGAAATGTTAAACCAAGGTTTCTTCCATAAAATTCTAAAGCTTCTTTTTCTTTATTTTTCATATTTGATAATATTGCTCCAACTTTTGTTGCTGCTGCAAATAATTCAGCAGTTTTTGCAGATATAATTTTAAGATAAGTTTCTTCGAGCATATCAACTTCACCCTGGTGTTGAAGTTGTAATATTTCTCCTTGAGCAATTTTTGAAGACGTAGAAGATAGTAATTTTAATACCTCTAAATTTCCATCTTCAACCATCATTTCAAAGCATCTACTCAGCAAGTAATCTCCAATTAATACAGATGAGTGATTGTCCCAAATTTTGTTTAATGTTTTTTTACCTCTTCTGAGAGATCCATTATCAATAACATCATCATGCATTAGAGTTGCAGAGTGTATTAATTCAACACAGGCAGCCAAATTTATATCTCTAGTACCTTTTGAATAACCACACATTTTAGCAGAACCCAATGTTAATAAAGCTCGCAACTTTTTTCCACCTGTACCCAGGTGATAGCTAGTCATTTTTTGAACTAGTTCTACATCACTACTAAGTTTTGATTTAATTTTTTCTTCTACCAATATTAATTTATCCTCAACTGAGTTTTTAAGTTGAAAATAAGAATTATTAATTTGGTTTTTTAGTTGGACTACAGTTCCCATTTAAGTGCATAAACTAGTATAATAACTTTAAATTTATTACTTATCAATTGACGCACCTGAATCTTCAATTATAAGGTGTCTTTATATTCATTTAAAAATTCTATAAAGGTTTAAAATGTTCTCTTTTTTTAAAAAGAAAAAAATTATCCCTCATATAAAATTGAGTGGGGTAATAGGAAATGTAGGTAAATTTAAGCAAGGGATAGATTTTTCAAGCCAAGAAGAAATTATTTCAAAAGCTTTTTCTGTTAAAAAAGCACTTTGTGTTGCGATAACTATTAATTCACCAGGTGGATCTCCAGTTCAATCACACCTTATTTATAATTTTATAAGACAGCAGGCAAAAAAAAATAAAAAAAAAGTTATTGTCTTTGCTGAAGATGTTGCTGCATCAGGTGGGTATTTAATTGCGTGTGCTGGTGATGAAATATATGCAAACTCTAGTTCAATAATTGGTTCTATAGGTGTTATTTACTCCTCTTTCGGATTTACAGAACTCATAAAAAAAATTGGGATAGAAAGAAGAGTTCATACCGCTGGTAAAAACAAAAGTACCCTTGACCCTTTTCTTGATGAAAAAAAAGAAGACATAGAAAGATTAAAAAATATTCAATTAGATTTGCATAAAGATTTTATTAACGTTGTTGAAAAAAGTAGAGGTTCTAAACTTAAAAAATCTGAAATAGAACTTTTTTCTGGAGAATTCTGGTCTGGTAGCAAAGCTAAAGATCTTGGTTTAATAGATGAGATTGGAGATGCTAATCAGGTATTAAAAGAAAAATTCGGGGAAGATGTAGTAATCAAAAAATTTGAAAAAACAAAAGGCTGGTTAAGTAAAAAATTATCATCATCAAACGACCATGTTGACCAATTGGCAAATATACTGGATGAAAAATCAGTCTGGCAAAGATATGGCCTCTAAAAATTTAAAAAAAAAACAAAAGTTTCAAACTTTTCAAGATACAATCTTAAATTTACAAAAGTTTTGGAGTAAGCATGGTTGTATAATTTTACAACCTTATGATATAGAAGTAGGAGCGGGAACATTTCATCCAGCAACTACTTTAAGATCCCTTGGGTCTAAGCCATGGAAAGCTGCTTATGTACAACCCTCTAGAAGACCAACCGATGGAAGATACGGTGATAATCCAAATAGACTTCAGCATTACTATCAATTTCAAGTAATAATAAAACCCTCTCCTTCGAATATAAAAAAACTTTATTTAAATAGTTTATCAGTAATAGGAATTGATCATAAAAATCATGATATCAGATTTGTCGAAGACGACTGGGAAAGTCCTACATTGGGAGCAGCTGGACTTGGTTGGGAAGTTTGGTGTGATGGTATGGAAATAACTCAATTTACATATTTTCAACAAATGGCTGGCTTTGAATGTAAACCTGTTTCTGTTGAAATTACATATGGCTTAGAAAGAATATGTATGTTCACCCAACAGAAAAAAAATGTTTATGATTTAATTTGGAATAATGAAGATATCAAATATAGAGAAGTTTTTCATCAATCTGAAAAAGAATTTTCTGCATATAATTTTGAACATGCTAATACAGAAAATCTCTTTAAGATGTTTGAAATGTATGAGGGTGAAGCAAAGTCATTAGCTGAAAAAAAGATATCTTTACCAGCTTATGATCAATGCTTAAAAGCAAGTCATGTATTTAATATATTAGATGCTCGTGGTGCAATTAGTGTTGCCCAAAGAGCAGAATATATTGGAAAAATTAGAGAGATAACTAAGCTAGTTGCCTCAGTTTGGATGGATACTCAAATTTAAGATGGCTGAATTTTTTTTAGAGTTATTTAGTGAAGAAATTCCAGCAGGACTTCAAAAGAATTTGAGAGAAAAACTTTTAGAGGAATTTAAAAAATTTTTATCAGAAAAATCTTTAAAATTTAAAAAAGGTTTTTCACTATCAACTCCTAATAGATTAATTGTAGTTTTTGAAGGTTTAGATAAACAGGCAAATGTTTCATCTGAGGAAATTAAAGGGCCAAAAACAAATGCACCACCACAAGCATTAGAGGGTTTTTTAAGATCAAATAAAATAGAAAAAAAAAACTTATTTCAAAAAAAAACTGATAAAGGTGAATTTTATTTTTATAAAACGAAATCTAAATCTTTAAAAACTCATGATTTGTTAACTGAATTTATTCCAAAATTATTAGGAAGTCATCAGTGGAAAAAATCCATGAAATGGGGAGAATCTGAACTAAATTGGGGAAGACCTCTAAAATCAATTTTGTCGGTTTTTGAAAAAAAAGTTGTTAATTTTAACTTTTATCATATTTCTTCATCAAATATGACTTTCATTGACAAAGATTTTGAAGAAAAAAAAAAAGTTTTTTTAAATTTTAAATCTTTTGAAAAATTTTTTAAAAGCCAAGGAGCATTGATAGATCAAAACAAAAGAAAAGAATTTATAGAAAAAGAATTTTTAAAAATACTTAATAAAAAAAAATCAACAATACAAAATAACCCAAAATTATTCGATGAAGTTGTAAATTTAGTTGATAGCCCTAATGTTTTATTGTGTAGCTTTAATAAGAAGTTTTTATCTATTCCGAAAGAGATTTTAACTTTGACTATGCAGACACATCAAAAATATTTTCCAATTTTTGATAACAAAAATCAAATTACTAATGAATTTTTGATTGTTGCGAATAAAAAAGATCAGAAAGGATTTATCAAAATTGGAAATGAAAGAGTTATTGAAGCTCGATTGAGTGATGCAGAATTTTTTTGGAATAAAGATAAGACTCAAAATTTAGTTAAAAAAGTATCTGAATTAAGATTAGTAAATTTTTTTAAGGGTTTAGGGACTTATTTTGACAAAGTTCAAAGAATGAGAAAACTAGGTGGGATGATCTCAGATGAAATGTTAATAAGTAAAGAAAAGATTGAATTAGCAGCTTCAATTTGTAAAACAGATTTGACCTCTGATTTAGTTGGAGAGTTTCCCGAACTTCAAGGAGTTATGGGGGGATATTTTTCAATATACCAGGGGTTTGATAAAGATATCTCTTTAGCAATAAACGAACAATATTTACCAATAGGGCTAAATTCTAGAGCTCCAAAAAAACCTTTTAGTGTTGCATTATCACTTACAGATAAAATTGATACTCTGGTTGGTTTTTTTGGTATTAATGAAAAACCTACAAGTTCAAAAGATCCATTTGCATTAAGAAGAGTTGCACTTGGAATTATTAGAATAATAATTGAAAATAAAAAAGATTTAAAATTGAATGATTTATTAAGTTACACGTCTAGTTTATATCAACATCAAAAACATAATTTTAACAATCAAAATTTACAAAAAGAACTATATAATTTTTTAAAAGATAGATTCAGGTATTACATGAAAGAAAAACAAATTCGTTTTGATATAATTGATGCTTCAATTCATTCCTTCTCATTAGATAAACTAAATTCATCTTTTGAAAAAGCTAAAAGTTTAAATAAGGTTATTAATAATCAGTTAGGTCTTGATATTACTTCTAGCTATAAAAGAGCGTCAAATATTTTAGATCATGAGATGAAAGATAATGAAATTGAAATAAATAATACAACTGATCCTGGTATTTTTAAAACTGATTTTGAAAAAAATCTATTTAAAAAGATAAGCGAGATAAAAAAATATTATTCAAATATCAATAATGATGAAAATTATGAACAATCATTGTCCATTTTAGCAGGTGCTAAAAAAGAGGTTTTTGATTTTTTTGATAATGTGAAAGTAAATGAAGAAAATGAAACTTTAAGAAAAAACAGATTGGAACTTATCAATATGTTATGTAAAACCTTTCAAAATTTTATAAATTTTCAATTATTAAAAACAAATAATGAATAGATTAATTTTTAACTTTAAGTCAAAAGACTCAAAAAAAATTAAAAGTCCAAAAAATTCTTTAGGAGGCAAAGGAGCAAATTTGTCTGAAATGGGAAGAATGGGCCTACCAGTACCTCCGGGCTTTACAATAACAACAAAAGTTTGTGAAATTTTTTATAAAAACAAAAAAAAATTAAACATGAAATTAATTAGCCAAATTAAAAAAGAATTAAAAGTAATTGAAAAAGATGTATCAAAAAAATTTGGGGACTTAAAAAATCCTCTTTTATTATCTGTAAGGTCTGGTGCAAGAGTTTCTATGCCTGGTATGATGGATACAATTTTAAATCTTGGTTTAAATGATAAAACCGTAATTGCTCTAACAAATAAAACTTCTAATGAAAGATTTGCCAAGGATAGTTATAGGAGGTTTATACAAATGTATGGAAATGTAGTTATGGGTGTTGAGAGCTATCATTTTGAGGAATTAATTGAAAATTATAAATTAACTAAAGGTGTACTATTAGATACAGATCTAGATGAAAATGACTGGAATGGCTTAATAAAAGACTTTAAAAAAACTATTAAAGAAAAAACGAATAAAGATTTTCCTCAAGATGTTTATGAACAATTGTTAGGTGCAATTAGTGCAGTGTTTTTATCATGGGAGAGTAATCGAGCAAAAATTTATAGAAAATTAAATCAAATTCCCGCAGAGTGGGGAACAGCTGTAAACGTTCAGTCAATGGTTTTTGGAAATATGGGCAATGATTGTGCGACTGGAGTTGTTTTTACCAGAAATCCTTCAAATGGATCTAATGATATTTATGGTGAATATTTAATTAATGCTCAAGGAGAGGATGTAGTTGCTGGTACTAGAACACCACAATACATAACTAAAAAAGCTAAAAAGGAAGCTAAAGTAAAAGAAGCATCCATGGAAGAGTGTATGCCAAAAGTTTACGTTGAATTATATAAAATTTTAAAAAAATTGGAAAAACATTATAAAGATATGCAAGATGTTGAGTTTACTGTTGAAAATAATAAACTTTGGATTTTACAAACTCGTTCTGGCAAAAGAACATCAAAGTCAGCTGTAAAGATAGCAGTAGACATGGTTAAAGAAAAGTTAATTTCAAAAAATGAGGCAGTTTTAAGAGTAGATCCAAACTCACTTGATACCTTATTACATCCAACATTAGATGAAAAAACATCAATCGAAGTAATTGCAAATGGATTACCAGCATCTCCTGGTGCTTGCAGTGGGAAAGTAGTTTTTACCTCGGAAGAAGCTGAGAGACTAAATGATATGATGCAAGACACAATTTTAGTTAGAGTTGAAACATCTCCAGAAGATATTCAAGGTATGCATGCAGCAAAAGGAATCTTAACGGCAAGAGGTGGAATGACAAGTCATGCAGCAGTCGTTGCAAGAGGGATGGGTAGACCATGTGTTTCTGGTTCTAGTGAAATTGACATTAACTATGAGCAAAAACTTTTCAAAACATCAAATTTTGAAGTCAAGGAGGGTGATATAATTACTATTGATGGTTCTACTGGAAGAATTATTTTAGGAGATGTTCCAACTGTAAAACCAGAAATTTCTGGTGATTTTTCAAAATTGATGAGTTGGGCTGATAAAATAAGAAAATTGAGAGTAAGAACTAATTCTGAAACTCCTCTTGATACAAAAACTGCAAGAGATTTTGGCGCTGAGGGAATAGGCCTTTGTAGAACAGAACATATGTTTTTTGATGAGGAAAGAATTTTATCTGTAAGAGAAATGATTTTATCCAAAACACAAGATGATAGAGCCAAAGCTTTAGAAAAACTTTTACCTCATCAAAAAAAAGACTTTATTGAAATTTTTAAAATAATGCATGGACTTCCAGTAACTGTAAGACTGCTTGATCCACCATTGCATGAATTTTTACCAAGATCAGAAAAAGAAATAAATGAAGTAGCAAAAGTTGTTGGCGCTGATATTAAAGAAGTAAAATCAAGAATTGATGAACTTCATGAACAAAATCCAATGCTTGGCCATAGAGGCTGTAGATTAGGCATCTCCTTTCCAGAGATTTACGAAATGCAATGCAGAGCTATATTTGAGGCTTTATCTGATTTAAAAAAAAATAAACAAAAATCAGCTTTTCCTGAAATAATGATACCATTGGTTTCAACTGAGGCAGAGATAAAAATAATGAAAGATCTTGTAATTAGTGTAGCAAAAAAAGTTCAAAAAGAAAATAAAACAAAAATAAAATTTTTAGTTGGAACAATGATTGAGTTGCCTAGAGCCGCAATTAAAGCAAAGGATATTGCAAAACATGCTGAATTTTTTAGCTTTGGTACAAATGATTTAACGCAAACTACTTTTGGAATTAGTCGAGATGATAGTGGAAAATTTCTAAATGATTACATTGATAATAGAATTTTTAATGTAGATCCATTTGTTTCCATAGATGAGGGAGTAGAAGACTTGATTAAAATAGCTGTTTTTAAAGGAAAAAAACAAAATAAAAAAATTAAATTAGGAATTTGTGGTGAACACGGGGGTGATCCAAAAAGTATTAATTTTTGCTCTAATGCAGGCTTACATTACGTATCCTGTTCACCGTATCGGGTTCCTATCGCTAGATTAGCTGCTGCTCAAGCGGAACTACTTAAGAAGTAATATCTTTTTTTCATAACTCATTAATACAATGGGGTGTTCTGCAATGCTGTATATCTGTGATGTTTAATTGTTTTTTTTATGCTAAAATTAAACATTGATTCGTAAAGTATTACTCTATGGTTTTTTAATGTTATTAAATTTTCTTAGCGCCTGTAATACAGTGACAGGAACAGTTGAGGGAACAGGCCGTGGTATTATCAAAGATGTTAAAACAATCCATCATTATAGCACTTGTATATTTACTGATACTCAATGTGGAGATTTAGACTTAAAGTAATAACTTAATTATTATCTTGTTTTAAATATTTTAAATGAAAAATTTATTAAAAAGAAAAATCACAAATTTCAAATTTGAGTATTTTACATTAATTTTCTTTTCTTTATTGATAATAATTACATCTGGGCGAGGTGCAGATTTTGGAGAATATTCCAAATGGGCAGAATATTTTACTGAATTTGACTTAAGTTTATGGGACGAATATTCAAAAAGTATTAATGGAAAACCTTTGGTTCAATGGCAATATGGGGTTGGTCTTATAGGCGCAATAATTAACAAGTTATTTGGAATAGAGATATTTATCGAAAAATTTTTTGAACCATTTCATCATAATTCAATACGGGCAAGTGCATTATCATCTATTTTAAGTTTAATAAATTTTTCACTTTTAATATTTATTTTAAAAAAGAATTTAAAAGATAATAAATTTTTTTTATTAATTTTTTTTTCTTTTTTTTTATTTACCCCAGCAGGATACTATTTTAACAAATTTTCAACAGAAAGTTTATCAATATTATTAATTTTAATATCATTAACTATATCAGAAATTAATCATGAAAAATTTAAAAATTCTCATTACGTAGCACCAGTCATGATAGGAATTATCAATTATTTTTTAATTTTAGTAAAAGCTACAAATATTTTTACTTGTTTATGTTTAGTTGTAATTTTTCTTTCATCAATACCAAAAAAGAAGATGATATTTTCAGCAAATTATAAGTATATTTTAAAAATTTTATTTATTTTAGCAATTATACCTTTCATAGCAGTTGCTATGATGTCGGTATATCATCTGATTATAAATGGTAATATTCTTTTAAGTCCTTACAATATTACAGATCACCCATTTTCAAGTCTTGATTTTAAAAATTTAAAAACTTTTGAAATTTTATTTTCTCCATTACATGGAATGATATTCTATCATCCTGTTTTACTTTTTTCTTTTTTTTACTTATGTAAGAAAATCTTATTTAACAAAAAATTTTTCAATACAAAAAATTTAATATGTGTAAGTGTAATATTTGCTTTTCTTGGTCAACTTCTTATGCAATCAGCTTTTTTTATTTGGTGGGAAGGAACTGGAACTTTCGGGTCGAGAACTTTTTCTGGAATTTCAGTTTTAATATTTTACTCTTTGCTTAAATTAAAAAAAGAAATTAAGTCGATTTCATTAAGCAATTCTTTTATTTTTGTAATAATTTTAGTAATGATATATCAATCGTATATACTAGGTTTAGGTGAGACAAGTTTTAAAAATTTAAATTCATTTTTAAGTAATAAACAAGATTTATTTGATAGGAATAGTTTTCAAAAAGATAATATAATTTTATTTTTCTCGATTTTTTTTATTATATTATTATCCTTGTATTTAAAAATTTCTCTTAAAATTAACAAATTGTTTTTCTTAATATGTGTTTTGGTTTTGACAACCATTATCGCTTATTTAGCTTTATTACTTTTCCAATATAATAATAGACCTTATCTTCTTCCTTTAATTTTTTTGATTTCTTTTACATTTACAAAATATCATAAGAATATATTTTCAATTACAACCTACTATCTGAAAAGATTACCCAATTTTATGTCGCTTTATTTATTATTATTAGTTTTTGTAATATCAATTTTTTTTCAATTAATATTTTTTTCCCAACTAAAATCTGTACCATTAAATGATAATATTAAGGGAAAAAATTTTAGCTGTGTTGATTGGGCTGCATCCTACAATGAATATTTACAAATTCCAGGTTATAATTATGAGAAATTTGTGTTATTAAATTTTTTAGAAAAAAATAAATGTGAACCAGTTAAATAAGATAAAACAGATATTATCTAAATATTAAATTAATCATGTTTTAAATTATGAAAATTTTATTGTTGGATCCCCAAAGAAAAGTAAGTCATAGGATTAGCAAAGATACAAGTGGCGGATATGGAACAGGTAATGATTTTGGTGATACTTTAGTACCAAATGCATTAAAATATCTTATTAAAAAAAATAGTCACTGGCCACCCATGCATGCTGTTTATACTTATGCTGTTTTAGAAAAAAAGGGTCACCAAGTTATCTATAAAGAAGAGCTCCCAGATGATTTTATGAGTTATGACTTATTTATAATTGTCTCATCAATAGTTTGTTGCGAAACCGAAATTGAAATAATCAAACTTTTAAAATCAAATAGTAAAAAAATCTTTGTAATTGGACCTTTTGCAACAAATATTCCAAAAAAATATTATGAGGCAGGTGCCTCAGTTATTAGTGGAGAGTCAGAGTTTTACTTTTTAGGAAATAAAAAATTTGAAGAAGACCTTAATAAAGAAATTATTAAATTTAACCACGATTTCACTGTTGATGACCTTCCTTATCCACCCTGGGATAAAGTAATTAAAAACTTTGACACTGTTAATAATTTATTTGGAAGAAATAAAAGTATTCCTATTTTAGGTACTCGCGGTTGTCCTTACTCTTGTCAAACTTATTGTGTCTATCCTCTTCAACAAGGAAGAAAAGTTCGTCAAAGAGATCCAAAAAAAATAGTTGATGAAATGGAATACTGGAAAAAAAAATTTGGAATTAACATGTTCATTTTCAGAGACCCTGTTTTTTCCATAAATAAAAAACATACTCTTGAATTCTGTAAAGAGCTATATGAGAGGAACTTAAATATAAAGTTTGTTATAGAAACCCACTTAAGGATACTTGATACAAATTTAATAAAAGAACTTTTAAGATGTGGATTAAAAGGTACAAAAGTTGGTGTTGAAAGTGCAAATGCGGAGGTATTAAGTAATGCGGATAGGTTTACTGTTTCAAAAGATGCTCAATTAACAAAAATACGCGAACTTGAACAGAATAAGATTATGGTTTCAGCTATGTTTATAATTGGTTTTCCAACTGATACAGAAAAAACAATTAATAACACAATAGAGTATGCAAAATCTTTGAATACTTCTTTTGCTCAATTTAGTGTTTGGACACCATATCCCGGCACACCAATTTTTAAAAAGTTTGAAGATAAGATATCAGTAAAGAAATATGAATCATTTGATCAATATAATCTTGTTTATCGTCATGAATTATTTGACGCAAAAAAAATTAGATTTTTTCTAAGTAAAGCTTATTCTAGATATTATTTTAGGTTTAGATGGGTAGCTAAACACTTTTTTAGTTTTATATAATGAAATCTAAAAATAAAATTACAATAATAATTCCTTGTTATAATGAAATTAAGTTTTTAGAAAAAGTAGTAAAAAGAGTAAAAAAAAATAGAATTAAAGATAAGCAAATTATAATTGTTGATGATTTTTCAACAGATGGAACAAAAAAACTACTAAAGAATAAAATTGAAAATTCAGTAGATAAGGTAATTTATCATAAAAAAAATATGGGAAAAGGAGCTTGTATTCAGAGCGCAATAAAACACATAAAAGGTCAAATTGTAATTATTCAAGATGCTGATTTAGAATATAAACCATCAGATCACAAAAAGTTAATTAAAGTAATGGAAAATGATAATGCAGATGTCGTTTATGGAAATAGGTTTTCTAAAGGAACGAAAAATTCTAACATAAATTTATATATTGCTAATAGAATTGCAAATTTTATTCTTACAGCATTAACAAATCTCTTAACTGGACTTAAGATAAATGACATGGAAACAGGATTAAAATGTTTTAAGAAAAATGTAATTCAAAGTATCAATTTATCTGAAAAAAGATTTGGATTCGAACCAGAGGTTACAATTAAGTTAGCTAAAAAAAATTATAGATTCACAGAAACAGGTATTTCATATTATGCAAGAACTTATAAAGATGGAAAAAAAATTAGAGCGAAAGATGGTGTTATTGCATTATTCTGTATATTTAAATATTTTTTAATTTCGTAATCTAGGTACATAGTTGGTACATAGTTATTTTTTCAATTTGAAATGGAAAAAGTATTGAGATGTAATGATTATTTTTTTTATAGGGGCGTTCTGTTGCCAGGTGCCCCAAACCCCGTCTACTTAATTAACAAAGTTAATTAGGCAGCAAGTGCGTAACTTTCGTTAGCAATTATAATTTAGCCCGTTACGGTGGAACAATTCCGAACGAAAGAATAACTTTTAGTCACCCGTCGAATCTATTTCACCCCCATAAGTTGTAAATGGTGGAGGTGGTGGGTACTGCCCCCACGTCCGCAATGGTTATTACGAAATTCGTTTATCGTCGTAGTTGGCAAGCCAACAGTATTAATATAAAAACAATTAAAAGAGATTCAATAAAAATCATGAAATTAACAAAAGACCAATTAAAAGAGATAAAAGATCAACAGTCTCAACAAAATTCAACAAAGCGAGTCGTATCCCCCGAGTTAGAAAAAATACTATATGAAGCAATGCCAGCTTTAGACCATGGATTTGTAAGAGTAATTGATTATATGGGTGATGACACTTCGATTGTACAGTCTGCAAGAGTTTCGTATGGAAAAGGAACTAAACAAGTTTCGACAGACTCTGGTTTAATTAAATATTTGATGAGACATTGGCATAGTACTCCTTTTGAAATGTGTGAAATTAAATATCATGTAAAGCTACCAATATTTATTGCTAGACAATGGATTAGGCATAGGACTGCAAATGTAAATGAATATTCTGCACGATATTCAATTTTGGATAAAGAATTTTATTTGCCCTCAAAAGAAAATTTAGCTGCACAATCATCTAGCAATAGACAAGGTAGAGGAGAAGTCATTGAAGGAGAACAAGCAAAAGAAGTTTTGGAACTTTTAAAAAATGATGCAGAAAGAACTTATGATAATTATGAAATGATGCTCAACGAAAGATTTGATGGCTCTACTATAGATGAAAATAAAAAAGGATTAGCAAGAGAGTTAGCCAGAATGAACTTAACTTTAAATACGTATACTCAATGGTATTGGAAAACAGATTTGCTTAATCTAATGAATTTTTTAAGATTAAGAGCTGACCACCATGCTCAATATGAAATAAGAGTTTATGCAGATATTATGTTGGATACAGTAAAAAAATGGGTTCCAATAACTTATGATGCATTCATGGATTATAGAGTAGGTGGAACAGAAGTTTCTGCTAAAGGAAAAATTATAATTCAAAAATTAATCAAAGGTGAAAAAGTGAGTATAGATGACTCTGGATTGTCAAAAAGAGAATGGAACGAATTGATGATTTCATTCAATTTAAATGATAAGTTAATTTAATATTAATTATATCAAATTTAAATGTTTAAGAATTTCTCATATATTTGTTATTTAATTCTAAAACTTTTTGATAATTTTTTTAAACTCTTATTTAAAAAAAATTTTTTATACTGGATTAAAGAGTTTTTTGAAAAAGACTCTTACAAAGCTATAGATATTTTAGGAAAAAAGATAAATTTCTTTGTACCAAACCAAATTACAGAATATCGAGTAAACACAATTTTTACTAAAGAGCCTGAAACAATCGAATGGATTAATAAATTCAGAGAAAATGAAGAAAATATATTTTGGGATATAGGAGCAAATATTGGTCTCTTTTCAATCTACGCCGCAACAAAGTATAAAAACTGCAATATAGTAAGTTTTGAACCATCTACTAGCAACCTTAGGTGTTTAAGCAGAAACATTTCTATTAATAATTTACAAGATAGGATTAAAATTTTTTCAAGTCCACTATCAAATAAAGATAATAAATTTTTAAACATGAATGAAAGTCAATTCAGTGAAGGTGCTGCATTAAATACTTTTGGAGAAGAATTTGATTTTGAAGGAAAAAAAATTTTGTCTTCAAATAGGTATTGTCTAGTCGGAAGATCTATAAATTCTATTTTAGAAAAAAAAATATTAGATGTTCCAAATTATATTAAAATTGATGTAGATGGTATAGAGCACCTTATTTTAGAGGGTGCTGATAAATATTTAAATAACGAAAACTTGCTTAGTCTTTCTATAGAAATTAATGAAAATTTTAAAGATCAATATGAAAGAACACTTAAAATCATGGAATCATTTGATTTTAAAATTTTACATAAAAAACAGAATAAAAAATTATTAAAATCAAAAAATCATTTAAATAGTTTCAATTATGTATTTATAAGATAGGCTAGGCTTCAATATATGTTTTTTAAATATGAGGTAATTGATAATTTTATGAATGAACATGATTTTAATGAATTGTGTTCATTAGAATTAAATGATGTAAATAGTAAAGAAAAAAAAGTATACCATAATAGGATATTTAAAAATGGAACTATAGAATCTTCATGCATCAAAAAAGAAACTATTAAAAAATTACATAACAATTACCATTCCAAAGCTATTGATCTGCTTCGCAAGTATTCCCCAGAGAAAGAAAAACTATATGAATATTCTGATTTTCATATTGTAATTGCTGGTAAAGATCACTCTTTTCCTATTCATAATGATACCCATAATAAACTCTTGAGTGGGGTTGTTTATTTAAGTCCTGATAAAAATTTTGGGACAAATATTTTTAGCATGGACAAAAAAGAAAAAAAAAATATAGAATGGAAAAAAAATAGAGCCCTTTTTTTTTCAAGAACTCAAAATAGTTTTCATAGTTATGAGTCCGATGGTGTATCTAATAGAATAACATTAATATATAATTTAATGACAACAAATATAAGAGGAGTTTGTAAAATTGAAAAAAACTCTTATCTTCTTTTTTTAATTAAACAAAAGCTTAATAAAATTCTTTTAAAGTATTTCAATTTTAATATCTAATTTTTAAAGTACAGAGATTTAATTTTATTAGCAAAATCTGCATATATTTTTGAAATTTCATGATCTGGATTTTCCTCTACAATTGGTTTTCCGTTATCTCCACATTTACCAACCTCAGGACTTATTGGAATTTCTCCTAAAAATTCTTTTTGAAAATCTTCAGCAGTTTTTTTAACACCACCCTCTCCAAAAATTTTATATTTTTTACCATCATCTCCAGTGAAAAAACTCATGTTATCTACTAAACCTAAAATTTTAACTCCTAATTTATCAAACATCTTGATACCTCTTTTGACATCAAGCAAAGCTACTTCTTGAGGAGTAGAAACTATAATTGCACCATCCATTTTAATTTCTTGTGAAAACGTTAATTGAGTATCCCCAGTTCCTGGTGGCATATCAACAATTATAAAGTCTAAATTTTTCCAATTAACTTTTTGAGTAAAAGTTTTAATTGCACTTGTCACCATTGGACCACGCCAAATCATAGGCGTTTGTTGATCTGTCAAGAAACCTATTGACATACATTGAATATCATATTTTGTTATAGGTTCTAATTTTTGACCATCACTTTTTGGTTTTTCATTTATATTGAACATTTTTGGAATTGATGGACCATAAATATCAGCATCCAATAATCCAACTTTACATCCTAAATTTTTTAGAGCTAGTGCTAAATTTGTTGCGAATGTGGATTTTCCTACACCTCCCTTTGCGCTAGAGATAGCAATGGTGAATTTTGTTCCAATTATTGGATTTTTTTTAAAAACCTTAGGCTCTACCTTACTTTTCATTGCGGCACTTAGTTCTGGTTTTTTCTCATTCATAAAATGATCTTAACTTGTTTTTAATTATTTAGACACTATATAGATAGTGTATGTCTGATGATTTTCAACAAAGAGGTGGAAGCCCTTGGGGAACGCCCCCAGGAGGAGGAAATGGTAATGGGTCTGGTAGAGGTCCAACACCCCCAGATGTTGATAAAATAATTAGAGAGTTTCAAGAAAAGATAAAAAAATTTTTACCAGGTGGAAGTTCCTCAGGTGGCAAGCAATTTGTTTTAGCACTAATTATTTTAGGCTTTATTTGGTTAGCTAGTGGCCTCTATAGAGTTTTACCTGATGAACAAGGTGTAGTTTTGAGATTTGGAAAATTTATAAAAACTACTCAACCTGGATTAAATTACCATATCCCATTTCCAGTAGAGTCAGTTTTAACTCCCAAGGTTACAAAAGTTAATAGAATAGACATAGGTTTTAGATCGGAGAGAGATAGTGGCTTCTCTTCATCAGGAGGAGTAGCTGATGTTCCACAAGAGAGTTTAATGTTAACTGGAGATGAAAATATTGTGAATATTGACTTTTCAGTATTTTGGGTAATTAAAGATGCAGGAAATTTTTTATTTAAAATTCAAGATCCCGAAGGAACAGTAAAAGCAGCAGCTGAAACAGCTATGAGAGAAGTTATTGCAAGATCAGATATTCAGCCAATTTTAACAGAAGGAAGATCGTTAATAGAAACTGACACTCAAGAGATAATTCAAAAAATTTTAGATGAATACACTAGTGGTATTCAAATTACCCAAGTTCAAACGCAAAAAGCAGACCCACCTGATCAAGTTATTGATGCATTTAGAGATGTTCAAGCAGCAAGAGCAGATATGGAAAGATCAAAAAATGAAGCCGAAGCCTACGCTAATGATGTAATTCCAAGAGCTAGAGGTGAGGCTCAAAAAATACTTCAAGCTGCAGAGGCATATAAAAAAGAAGTTGTTGCTAAAGCAGAAGGTGAAGCAAGTAGATTTTTAGCAATCTATAATGAATATAAAAATGCAAAATCAGTAACACAAGAAAGAATGTATTTAGAGACAATGGAAAAAGTTTTAGCAGATATAGATAAAGTTATTATTGAGAAAAATGCAGGATCAGGCGTTGTTCCTTATCTTCCATTACCTGAATTAAGTAAAAAGAAAGCGACAAATTAATTATGAACATGGGAAAAGTTTTAGCCGGAATAATTGTAGCGATAGCAGCAGTAGCATTCTTTTCAATTTTTATAGTTAAAGAAGTTAATCAAGCTATTGTTCTCCAATTTGGTGATCCAAAAAGAATAATTTCAAAACCTGGATTGAATTTTAAGATTCCATTTATTCAGAATGTTGTTTTTTTAGATAAAAGAATTTTAAACTTAGACACTCCACCAGAAGAAGTTATTGCATCAGATCAAAAAAGATTAATTGTTGATGCTTTTGCAAGATTTCAAATTGTTGACCCTCTTAAATTTTATATTTCTGTTGGAAATGAGAGAGTGGCAAGATCAAGATTAGCAACAATTATAAATTCAAGAATAAGAAACGTTTTAGGTCAGCAAGAACTACAAACACTATTATCTGAAGATAGAACTAAACAAATGGCCTTAATCCAAGAAGGTGTAAATAATGAAGCTGAAAATTTTGGAATAAAAATTAATGATGTAAGAATTAAAAGAGCAGACCTTCCCCAAGCAAATAGTGATGCAATTTTTAGAAGAATGCAAACTGAAAGGGAGAGAGAAGCAAAAGAATTTAGAGCAAGAGGTGCTGAGATGGCAGTTACTATTACTTCAACTGCAGATAAAGAAGTTACAGTTATATTGGCCGATGCTCAAAAAAAATCAGAGATAATGAAGGGTGAAGGGGATGGTAAAAGAAACAATATCTTTGCAAGTGCATTTGGACAAGACCCTGAATTTTTTGCATTTTATAGAGCGATGCAAGCTTATGAAAAAGCTCTTATTGGAGGTGAAACCTCTCTAATTTTATCTCCTGACAGTGAGTTTTTTAAGTTTTTTGGGAATATAAAACCTAAATCAAATTAAAGTTTAAATGAGAGAGTTGATCATAGCTTTTGGTCTGTTCTTATTTATAGAAGGTATTTTGTATGCCATATTTCCATCAAAAATGAAAAATATTCTTAAAAAATTAGATTTAGTGAAGGACAGTCAATTAAGAACAGGTGGGCTAGTTTTTGCAGTTTTAGGTTTTATTATTATTTATTATATAAAAGAAATAATATGAATAAGTTTAAGTTATATTTATTTTCAATAGTATTATTTTTGAATTTACAATCAAATTCGATCTCTCAAAATATACCAAACTCATTTGCAGATTTAGCTGAGAGACTTATGCCTTCAGTGGTAAATATTTCAACTACAACTACAATTACCACACAGTCAAACCCCTTTCCTTTTCAATTTCCTCCTGGATCACCTTTTGAAGATATGTTCAAGGAATTTGGAGCACCCCAAGAAAGACAATCTGCTGCTCTTGGATCAGGTTTTATTATTGAAGAAAAAGGAATTATTGTAACAAACAATCATGTAATCGCAGATGCAGAGGATATAATTGTTCGTGTAAATGGTGATAAGGAATTTAAAGCTAAAGTTATTGGTGCTGATCCTCTTTCAGATATTGCTGTATTACAATTAGATACAAAAGAAAAATTTATTCCTGTAAAATTTGGAGACTCAGATAAAGCTAGGATTGGCGATTGGGTTATAGCTATAGGAAATCCTTTTGGACTTGGAGGAACTGTTACTTCAGGAATTATCTCAGCAAGAAATCGATCAATAGGATTATCAAGATATGAAGATTATATACAAACTGATGCATCTATAAATTCTGGAAATTCTGGTGGACCGTTATTTGATATGAATGGAGATGTCATTGGAATCAATACTGCTATTTTAGGTAGAAACGGTTCAATTGGAATTGGTTTTTCTATACCATCCAATAGTGCGAAAATAGTAATTGATCAATTAATTAAATTTGGTGAAACAAAGAGGGGATGGTTAGGGGTTCGTATTCAAGATGTAACAAAAGAAATTGCAGATGTAGAAAAATTGAATGAACCGAAGGGTGCATTAGTAGCTAGCGTTGCTCAAAATAGTCCGTCGGAAAAAGCAGGCGTTAAAGCAGGAGATATAATCTTAGAATTTAATGGAGAAGAAATAAGAGAAATGAAAGAGTTACCAATTATAGTTGCAAGAACTGAAGTTGGAAAAAAAGTAAAAGTAAAAATTTGGAGAAACAAAAAAGAGATAATAAAAACAATTACACTCGGTAGACTTGAAACATCTGAAGATTTTAAAGTTGCTGAAAAAGATAAACCACAAAAGGAAGTTAAAATAGAAAATTTAAAAATTTCGGTAAGAGAAATTACAAAAGAAGATATTAAAATTAGGAATTTACCAAATCAAACAACAGGATTGGTAATTACAAAAATTGAAAATGATAGTCCTCTATTAAATACAATAGAGATAAATAGTATTATTTTAGAAGCTCAAAAGAAGAAAATTACAAAAATAGACGACTTGGAACAAACTGTTTCAAAAGTATTAAAAAGTAATCAAAAAACAATATTATTAGTCATTTATAATAGTCAAAATCAAAGAAGATACATTGGAATTAAATTAAATTAATTTATGGACTTAAAATCCAAAATTATTTTAATTTATGGACCTACTGCTTCCGGCAAATCTCAATTTGCAATTAAGCTTGCAAAAAAAATAAATGGTGAAATAATAAATGCAGATAGTATGCAGGTTTATAAAGAACTAAGAATTCTTTCTGCAAGGCCATCTTCAAAAGATTGTCGAAAAATAAAACATCATTTATATGGTTTTCAAAGTGTGAAGAAAAATTTTTCAACAGGTGATTGGTTAAAATTAGTTAATAAAAAGATTAAAGAAATAAGAGGAAAAAAAAAAATTCCTATACTAGTGGGGGGCACCGGCTTGTATTTTAAGGCTATAACTGAAGGTTTAGTTCATATTCCTAATGTGCCTTTGAAATTTAGAGAAAAAATAAGATCTTTGCATAAAAAAATTGGATCTAAAAAGTTTTTTTTAAATTTAGTAAAACTTGATCCCTTAGTAAAAAATCATATTAACCCTTCTGATACACAAAGATCTATAAGAGCCTACGAAGTTAAATTATTTACAAAAAAATCTATGTATGATTGGTTCAAAAATACGAGGTCAATTTATGAGAAGGAAGATTTTTATAAAATTTATATTGATTTCCCTAGAGGTGAGTTATTAGATAAAATTAAAATGAGAGCTGAGAAAATGATTGAAAATGGGGCTATATCTGAGGTTAAAAGGTTTGTTAATCTTAATGTAAAAAAGAACAAAAGTGCAAGTAAAGCTATTGGTATTGCTGAAGTTAGAGAATTTCTCTCCAAAAAAATAGAAATAGAGGAAGTTATTGAAAAAATATCAATAAAGACTAGGCAATATGCAAAGAGACAAAGTACATGGGGAAGAGGCAACATGCAAAATTGGGACAAGATGAGTCCAAACTCTTTAAATAAATTTTTAAAAAAATTTTAGATATCTCTCACTTAGCCTTGACCAATCAGTGCAACTTCAGCTAGATTGCATAAATGTCTAAATTATTTTCAGGAGCCGAAATTGTATTTAAATGTCTTGAAGACCAAGATGTTGAACATATTTTTGGGTATCCGGGTGGAGCAGTTTTACCAATTTATGATGAATTAAAAAATCATTCGTCAATAAAACATATCTTAGTAAGACATGAACAGGGAGCAGGACATGCGGCTGAAGGTTATGCAAGATCTAGCGGTAAACCAGGTGTTGTGCTTGTAACTTCAGGTCCTGGTGCAACCAATGTAGTTACTGCTTTAACTGATGCCTACATGGATTCGGTTCCTTTAGTTTGTATTTCAGGACAAGTACCAACACATTTAATAGGTACTGATGCATTTCAAGAATGTGATACCACAGGAATTACCAGACCATGCACAAAACATAATTGGTTAGTTAAAGACATAAAAGATTTATCAAAAACTTTACATGAAGCTTTTAGAGTTGCAACAACTGGAAGACCAGGGCCGGTTTTGGTAGATATACCAAAAGATATTCAATTTGCTAAAGCAAATTATTCAAAACCAAAAAAAGAAAAAAAACAAAATGGCAAATCTAATAATAGATTTAATCAAAATGAGATAGATGAATTAATTAATTTAATCTCCAAAGCTAAAAAACCAGTGGTTTACACAGGTGGTGGAGTTATAAATTCAGGACCAGATGCAAGTCAGTCTTTAAGAGAGTTTATAAGATTGATAGGTTTTCCAATTACTTCAACTTTACAAGGTCTCGGGGCATTTCCAGGTGATGACAATCAATTTATTGGAATGTTAGGCATGCATGGAACTTATGAAGCTAATAATGCTATGCACGATTGTGATTTATTGATTAATATTGGTGCAAGATTTGATGACCGAATTACAGGAAAGATAGACGAATTTTCCCCAAAATCAAAGAAGGTTCATATTGATATCGACCCTTCTTCAATTAACAAAATTATCAAAGTAGATTTAGCAATAGTTGGAGATGTTAATGAAGTTTTAAAAGCAACTATAAAAAAAATAAATAAAAAACAAAATGGTTTTAATGACTCAAATAAACAAAAAATTGCAAAATGGTGGGAACAGATTCAAAAATGGAGAACAAAAAATTCTTTGGGTTTTATTAATAGCGAAAGTACAATTAAACCTCAGCATGCTGTGAAAAGATTATATGAATTAACAAAAAATCAGGATACCTTCATTACAACGGAAGTAGGTCAACATCAGATGTGGGCTGCACAACATTATAAGTTTAATAAACCAAATAGATGGATGACTTCTGGAGGACTTGGAACAATGGGATATGGTCTCCCAGCTGCAGTTGGTGTGCAAATAGCTCACCCAAATAAACTTGTTATCGACATTGCGGGCGAAGCATCAATTTTGATGACAATGCAAGAAATGTCTACAGCTGTTCAATATAATTTACCTATTAAAATTTTTATACTCAACAACCAGTATATGGGAATGGTAAGACAATGGCAGGAATTACTTCACGAAAAAAATTATTCTGAAAGTTATTCAGAGGCATTGCCAGACTTTGTTAAGTTAGCAGATGCTTATGGATGTAAAGGAATTAAGGCTGAAAAACCTGAAGAATTAGACATGAAGATTAAAGAAATGGTTGATCACAATGGACCTGTAATTTTTGATTGTCATGTTGATCCAAGTGAAAATTGTTTTCCTATGATTCCATCAGGAAAACCTCACAATCAAATGATCCTTGGTCCTAATGACAAAGATGAAAACAAAATAACTGGTAAAGGCAAAGCGTTAGTTTAATGGTAAAACCTAAATCTGCATATAGTATTCCAACAAAAAAGGGCAAGTTAGATACACATATATTTGTTGTATGGGTTGATAATGAAGCGGGAGTACTTGCAAGAGTTGTTGGTCTATTTTCTGGAAGAGGATATAATATTGAGTCATTAGCTGTAGCAGAAGTTGATCAGACAAAGAATATATCAAGAATAACTATCGTAACTACAGGAACCCCTCAAGTGATTGATCAAATTAAACTTCAATTAAAAAAATTAGTACCAGTTCATAAAGTTGCTGATTTTAAAAGAGAGGATAAAAAAGTAATTTTTAAAGAAATGGCTTTGTTAAAAGTTGTTGGTAATAAAAAAAAGATAGAAAAATGCCTTAAAGCCTGTAAAAACTTTAATCCTGTAGTATTAGATAAAACAAAGTTATCTGTTGTAATACAAATAACTGCTTTAAGAAGAGAAATTGATAAAATGTCTAAAAAATTAAAAACTCTAGGTCTTACAAGTACCTCAAGAACTGGGGCTATAGCAATGACTAGGGGTGCAGAAATTTTTAAATAAATAAATTGGGAGAAAAAAAATGAAAATGTTTTATGAAAAAGATACTGATGTTGATCTTATCAAAGATAAAAAGATTGCAATCTTTGGCTATGGAAGTCAAGGACATGCTCATGCATTGAATTTAAAAGACAGTGGAGTAAAAGAAGTAGTTGTAGCTTTAAGAGAAGGTTCATCAAGTATTGCTAAGGCAGAGTCTAAAGGCTTAAAAGTAATGAGTTTGTCTGATGCAGCAGAATGGGCAGATGTAGTTATGATTTTAACACCTGATGAATTACAAGCATCAATTTATAAAAATCACATAGAGCAAAGAGTTAGAGAAGGAACTTCGGTAGCTTTTGCTCATGGTTTGAATATTCATTATGATTTAATCAAAGCTAGAAAAGATCTAGACATATTTATGGTTGCACCAAAAGGCCCTGGTCATCTAGTTAGAAGTGAATATGAAAAAGGGGGTGGAGTTCCATGTTTATTTGCCGTTCACCAAAATGGCTCAGGAAAAGCAAGAGATCTTGCTATGTCTTATGCTTCAGCAGTAGGAGGAGGAAGATCTGGAATTATTGAAACAACTTTTAAAGACGAAGTAGAAACAGATTTATTTGGAGAACAAACTGTTCTCTGCGGTGGATTAGTTGAATTAATTAAAAATGGTTATGAAACCCTTACTGAAGCAGGATATGAACCTGAGATGGCGTATTTTGAAACAGTTCATGAAGTAAAATTAATTGTAGATTTAATTTACGAGGGTGGAATTGCTAATATGAATTATTCTATATCAAACACTGCTGAATACGGTGAATATCAATCTGGACCTAGAATTATAAATAAAGAAGAAACAAAAAAAAGAATGAAAGAAGTTTTGACTGATATTCAATCGGGAAAATTCACTAAAGAATGGATGAAAGAATGCGAAAATGGTCAAAAGAACTTTCTAGCAACCCGTGCAAAACTCGCTGAACATCCTGTTGAAAAAGTTGGTGCAAACTTAAGAGCAATGATGCCCTGGATAAGTAAGAAAAAATTAGTGGATAGTGATAAGAGCTAATTAAAAGAGCTTAATTCTTTATAAACATTTTGCAATTTCTAATAGAGATTGTATTATAGATTTTCCAAAATTTTAGTTATGAGTGATAAAGACAAAGTTTTTATATTTGATACAACAATGCGAGACGGTGAACAATCACCTGGAGCATCAATGAGTCTCGAAGAAAAAATTCAAATTTCAAGAGTATTCGATGAACTAGGAATTGATATTATAGAAGCAGGTTTTCCAATAGCTTCTCCAGGAGATTTTGAGTCAGTGAAAGCAATTAGTAAAATTTTAAAAAATTCTATTCCTGCTGGTTTATCAAGAGCGAGTAAAAAAGATATTGATGCATGTCATGAAGCTTTGAAGTCTGCACCTAGATTTAGAATTCATACTTTTATTTCAACTAGCGCTCTTCATATGAAACATAAGTTAAATAAAACACCTGAACAAGTATTGGATGCAATAAAAGAAAGTGTTACGTATGCGAGGAATTTAACTGACGATGTTGAGTGGTCGTGTGAGGACGGGACAAGAACTGACATGGATTTTATGTGTAAAATAGTTGAACTTGCTATTAACTCTGGTGCAAAAACTATAAACATTCCAGATACAGTTGGCTATACTACGCCCTCAGAATTTACAAAAATTATCAAAACTTTAAAAAATAAAGTTCCAAATATTGATAAAGCAATTTTATCTGTTCATTGTCATAACGATTTGGGGTTAGCTGTTGCTAATTCATTAGCGGGAGTTTCTGCAGGAGCAAGACAAGTAGAATGTACAATTAATGGAATAGGTGAAAGAGCAGGAAATGCTGCTCTAGAAGAAATTGTAATGGCAATTAGAACTAGAAATGATTTAATGCCATTTACCACTGGTATAAAAACAGAACTATTAAGTAAAGCTTCGAAAGTTGTTTCAAATGCAACATTTCCAGTCCAATTTAATAAAGCGATAGTAGGAAAGAACGCTTTTGCACATGAAGCAGGTATTCATCAAGATGGAATGCTTAAAAATAGAGAAACTTATGAAATCATGACACCTGAGAGTGTTGGGGTTAAAAAAACATCTTTAGTCATGGGAAAACATTCAGGCAGACACGCTTTTAAAGAAAAATTATCAGATCTTGGTTATGTGGATGTGACTGACGATGTAATTCAAACTGCTTTTGGAAAATTTAAGATTTTAGCTGATAAAAAAAAACATGTCTATGATGATGATATTGCAGCGTTAGTTGATGATAGTATGGTCTTAGAAAAAAACGTTATAAATTTAAAATCTCTTAAAGTTTTTGCTGGCACAGGTGAGCCACAAAAAGCAGAAATGACTTTAGATGTTTATGGAGAGGTAAAGAAGACCTCAGAAACAGGAGATGGTCCTGTTGATGCAATTTTTAAATGCATAAAAGTTTTATATCCTCATGATGTTAAACTTTTATTATATCAAGTTCATGCTGTTACTGAAGGAACTGATGCTCAAGCAACTGTAAGTGTTCGAATTGAGGAAAATGGAAAAACAACAGTTGGACAAGCAGCAGATACAGATACATTAGTCGCATCTGCAAATGCATACTTGAGTGCATTGAACAAGATGATAATCAAAAGAGACAAAACGGCTCCAGAGATTGAACAAGATAAAGAAAAAGTAAGAGGTATTTAAATGGGTTTATTTGATAAAATAAAGAAAGTTTGGAGCCAAGATATGGCGATAGACCTAGGAACTGCAAACACGCTAGTTGTAGTCAAAGGTCAAGGTGTTGTTCTTAACGAACCTTCTGTTGTTGCAATAGTTGATCAAGCAGGAAAAAAACAAGTTTTAGCTGTTGGTGATGAAGCAAAAACAATGTTGGGTAGAACACCTGGTAATATTCAAGCAATAAGACCATTAAGAGACGGTGTAATAGCAGATTTTATTGTTACAGAGGAAATGATAAAGCATTTTATTAAAAAAGTTCATAAGGGAAGTACTTTTGCAAATCCAAGAATTTTAATTTGTGTTCCAACAGGTTCTACTCCTGTTGAAAGAAAAGCTATTCAAGATAGTGCTTTAGCTGCAGGAGCTAGAAGAGTTCAATTAATTGAAGAACCAATTGCAGCTGCTATTGGTGCAAACTTACCAATCTCTGAAGCAACAGGCTCAATGGTAGTTGATATTGGTGGTGGTACAAGTGAGATTGCCGTTATGTCTTTAGGTGGTTTAGTTTATTCGAAATCTCTTAGAGTTGCAGGAGATGCAATGGATGGAGCAATGGTTAATTATATGAGAAAAGAATACAATTTAATGATAGGTGATAGTACTGCAGAAAAAATTAAAAAGGAAATAGGAACAGCCATTCCAAGTAACAATAATACTTATGCTGTAAAAGGAAGAGACTTAAGATCTGGAACTCCTAAAGAAGTTAACATTACAGAGGAAGATACCGCTGAAGCATTAAATGATATTTTAAAAGAAATGGTAAATGGTATTAAGGATGCACTAGAAAGCACACCACCAGAATTATCAGCAGACTTAGTGGACATGGGTTTAACTTTAACAGGTGGAGGAGCTTTATTAAAAAATATCGATAAAAGATTTTCTAAAGAAACAGGTTTGCCAGTGCATATAGCAGATGATCCTTTATCATGTGTTGCCGTAGGTACAGGTAAAGCTTTAGATCAAGAACAAACATTCTCGACTATGATGACAGAATATTAAGACCGATGGCCTCAAGCAGAGATGATTTTATTATCGCAATACGTTCTGCATTCTTAAAAAAAAGTACTCAACAAAAATTTTCGTTACTTACATTAGTATTTATTTCAGTTTTTATAATTGTTTTATCTAGTTTAGAATTGAAAGTAATAAAATTTATAAAAGTTGGCATAAATGAATTTGTGTATAGATCTTCATTTGTGGTCTCGATTCCAGAAAATTTATTGATAAGCACATTTTCTGAAATAAGTGAATACACAACATTTTTTAATAAATATAAAAAAAATAAAGATGAATTAGATCAATTTAAATCTAAAAATATATCTAATGAAATTATTTTAAATGAAAACAAAGAATTAAAAGAATTAATCAATAATTATGTTTCAAGTTCTGACAAATTATTAGCAAAAATTATTGTTGACCATAATAGTCCTTTTTTAAAAAGTATTATTATTAACAAAGGTAGTAAAGATGATATTAAGATTGGAACAAATATTTATGATCAATCTTATCTTGTAGGTAGAGTTATTGAGGTAAATTATAAATCCTCAAGAGTATTATTATTATCTGATTTAAACTCAAATGTTCCAGTTACTATTGCTCCTCAAAATATTCAAGCGATTATAACTGGAATAGGTGATAATAATGGAAAGATTAAGTATATTAAAGATGGTCTTTCTGAAAAATTAGAAAACGATAGTATTGTGTATACTTCTGGGACTGGTGCTATTTTTAAAAGTGGTGTTCCAATAGGAAAATTAAAAATTTTAAAAAATGAAATAAGTACAGAATTAAAGGTTCAATTTTATTCAGATTTCTCTCAATTAAAATATGTTTTTGCCGAAATATTAACTAACACACCAATACAAAACTTGGATAATGAAAATACAAATAATCAAAAAAAAAATCCGATAGATGCAAAAGTTCAAATCCTTGAGGATGAGATTGAAATTATTGAGGACACTAATGTAAAATTTAAAGAGGAAAATGAGAACTTAAAAGTAAAAATTAATGATCTAAATGATCAAGTTTTTGATTTAAATAACGAAATAACAAGACAAAAAGAAAAAATTAATCAATTTGACTTAGATAAAGAGGAATTAGAATTTTTACGATTAAATCTGATTTATAGTCATAAATGTCAAACCAAAAAATTATTTAGTACTGGTTTTAAAGTGGGAACACCAGAATATAAAAAATGTATTTTAAATAAAGGAAAAAAGGTAAATGACTAGTTTAAGATCAAAAGGATCATTTTTAAAATTTTATTCATGGTTACCATTGATAATTTTATTTATATCTGTTTTTAATGAATTTGATTTTAATTATTTAAATTTAGATTATTTCTCATTTAATTTTCCATTTATACTAATTTTTTTCTTTACTTTAAAAGATTTTAAAAACTTTGATTACATTTTAGTTTTTATAGCTGGATTATTTAATGATACAGTCGTGGGATTACCATTAGGCGTAAGTAGCTTGTCATATATTTTAATTTGTATTGCAACTTCCTATTTTAGAAATATAACAATTAGACCAAATCCCATTAAAGATTGGTTTTATTTTTTATTTGTAGTAAGCTTAATAAATTCAATAAATTATTCTATCCTTACATTATTTTTTTCGTTTAATTTGGTTTTAATGAGCTATCTTGTTAATACTTTTTTCACATTTTTATTTTATATAATTTTTGTCTCAATTTTTAAATTTTACCTTAAAACTTTAAATGATTAGTTCTTCAAGCGATAATGTAACAAAACTTAATTCAATAAATAGAAGAATGTTTATTACTGGATCTTTAAAGTTTATGGTTATGATTGGGTTGGTGAGTAGATTATTTTTTTTACAGGTCAAAGAAAATAAGAAATACTTAACATTGTCAGACAAAAATAGGATTAGAGAATGGAAATTAGCACCTGTAAGGGGTGAATTTCTTGACTATTTTGGAAACGTAATAGCTGGAAATTTTGAAGCATACCAGCTTCATATAATTCCAGAAGAAGTCGAAGATTTTAGATATGTAATTTACAGATTAAAAGATTTATTAGAATTATCAGATAAAGAATTCAAAAAGGTATTAAAAAAAAAGAATGAGAGCAAACCTTGGGAGACATTAATTATTTCAGATAATTTAGACTGGAAGAGATTTTCTAAAATAAACAATCATTTATATGACTTAAATGGAGTAAAACCTGTTATTTCTATTTCAAGAAATTATCCATTCGGAGAAAATTTTACTCATATAATTGGTTATGTAAGTCAAGCTAATGAGAATGATATTGAAAAAAATGAAATAATTAAAAAAAACTTTGTGCCTGGACTCAAAGTAGGCAAAGTCGGTTTAGAAAAATCTCTTGAAGAAAAATTGTTGGGGACGAATGATATCGAGAGATATGAAGTGAATGCCTACGGAAGAAGAATTAGTCAATTAGAATTTCAAAAAGGTAAAAAAGGGAAAACTTTGAGACTAACCATAGATACGGAGGTTCAAAAGTTAGCAAATGAATTATTGAAAGATAAAGCAGGATCTATCTGCGTAATGGATATATTTACAGGCTCTATAATTGCAATGCATTCTTCTCCATCTTTTGATCCCAACTTGTTTGTTTTTGGAATAAGTCAAGATGAATGGCAAATAATACGTAATAACCCTATGAAACCATTGGTAAACAAAACTCTACAAGGCAATTATTCTCCAGGATCAACAATTAAACCAATCGTAGCTTTGTCAGCTTTAGAAAATGGAATCATTAACACGAATTTTACGGTAAAATGCACTGGCAAAACTGATATGTATGGTCAAACGTATCATTGTTGGAAAAAAAAAGGACATGGCTTTGTCAGTCTTAGAAATGCAATGAAACAATCATGTGATACTTATTTTTACGAGATTGCTCGTAAACTAGGAGTTGATAAACTAAGCGAAACAGCAAAAAAATTTGGTCTAGGAAAAGAAGTTTTCGGTGATTTATTCAGTATTG
>JACWDQ010000011.1 GCA_014654035.1 Pelagibacterales bacterium SAG-MED19 | reverse complement strand
CTCTTATTTCATAACTTTGATCAATTGTGAAACAGCCTCTGTCAAAAGCCCAATGAAAGTCTAGGGACATGAGCATACCATTATCTGTAGAATGATTTCCATTAAATTGCCAAGGTTTAATATGTGCTGCTTGACAGTTTATAGTTTCACCTGTGTCAATAGACTCACCAGTAATACAACATTTATGATCATAAATATCTCTTATCGCATATCTGAATTCTGCCTGATTAGAGTATATGTCATGTATATTTCTAGCTAAGCGATCAGAAATTCTAGTTGTAGTTTTTTTTGATATTGTGGCTTCTTTATAAGTTCTATCTTCAGTGTTAATAAAATCTAAATTATCAAATATTAAATGGTTTGTTTGATTAGTTATTTTCTCTAGTAAATCATATTGTTTGTGATCAGGAGTGAATCTGTATAAAATATATTTTGTCTCTTTATCTTCTGTGTCAAGATACTTAAAAAATACAATATAATATCCTGGTTTAAAAAATTCGCCATTTTGATCAATTTCTTCGTTTAAATAAATTCTTCTATCATTGCCTCTATGTCCTGAAGATGGATCATTATCATGTGTATACTCTGCATGTACTAAATGTTTCATTTCATCAATTATGATTCCTAAGGACATACTTGGATCTATTTCGTCAGCTTTATGAAGAGGGAAAAAATCAGCTCTTTTTTTTGAAACGAGTAAAAATTTTCCAGCTTTATTAGGTATTCCTTTTCTATATCCTAATTCATTATCGTATAATTTTTTTACATAGAAACTCATATTGTCGAATTATGTCATGTATATAAATTTGCTTCAAAAAGATTATATACGTTCAAAAATACATGTATTTCACGATAAATTTATGGTTTAATCACAAAATACACAAATCTTATGGCTGATTTAAAAGAAACTTCGTATAGAAAACTTTTTAATGCAGCTCTTTTAAATATCGAAAGTGAGAGACCAGAAGATAAATCAATTGAACGCATAAAATATTCTGTTGAAAAGGCTCTAGAATTTTTAGGTATATCAAAAGATTTTCCTTATAAAGATAAATTAATTTTGCAACTATTTGAAAATATTACTGTCAAAAGCTCTAGTTCTGCAATTATTAAAAGCAATAATGATCACATTGATTGGTATGATAATAATAGAGATAGACCTTATTGGGAAACATATAGAGAATATTTAAAAAACGACAAACAATTTCCACCCGATGCAGTATCAGCTC
Source organism: Pelagibacterales bacterium SAG-MED19 (assembly GCA_014654035.1). GTDB lineage: Bacteria > Pseudomonadota > Alphaproteobacteria > Pelagibacterales > Pelagibacteraceae > Pelagibacter. Next base: position 33,519 of record JACWDQ010000011.1, on the reverse strand, counting down.
TTGATAAAACTACTGATATAATGATGAGAAATATTGAAGACCCAAATAGAGAGGGAGCATGGGATTCAAGAGGCTTGATAGTTGGAAGTGTCCAATCTGGAAAAACTTCTAACTTCATTGGATTTTTGAATAAGGCTATAGATGCTGGTTATAAGAAGATTATCATTCTTTCAGGGTTAAATAAAAATTTAAGGCAACAAACGCAATTAAGAGTCGATGAAGGTTTGCTTAACTATGATACTGCATTTATGAAAAATGGAGTAAGAGATTTAAAGGGACCGTTAGCAAGAAAAAGAATGATGCTTAATCTAAAACCTATTCATTCAGCAACTAATAGTAAAATTAATGGTGATTTTAAATTTAAAGCTGCAGAACACTTCATGAATATTCATACAGATGAACCAACTGTATTCGTTGTTAAAAAAAATAAAAGTATTTTAGAAAGTGTCATAAAATATTTTTTAAATGCTCCTTCAGTTTCTGGAGTGAGTGTTGATCCCAAACCATTTAGAATTAAAGGACACCATGGAGATTATAATTCCTTTATTAAAGATAGACCAATATTGGTTATCGATGATGAGGTAGATAATGGATCTGTAGATACAGGTGAACAAAAATTAGATGAAAAAGGTGAATTTGATCCTGAATATGATCCTAAAACGATCAATTCACGAATTAGACAAATTTTAAATATATTTGAAAAAAAAGTTTATATTGGTTACACAGCAACACCATTTGCTAATATTTTTATCCATCACGAAAAAAAAACTAAAGAAGAAGGTTTAGATCTTTTTCCTAAGGATTATATTATTGATTTGCCAATTCCGTCCAATCATAGTGGTTTAGAAAAAATATTTAATATAGAAAAAGTTGATGGTGATGTTGTTGAGGATAGAGAAATAGAAGACAATTATTTTTTTAATATTGTCAAAGATAATTCTTTATATCATGATGATCCTGATTGCGCTGAAGGATGGATGCCCCCTCGTCATAACCGTTATCATGTGCCTAAATATGAGTATAAAAAAGAAGATGAAGTTCCTATTCCACCTTCTTTAAGAGAAGCGATAATGTCTTTTATTCTCACTTCAGCTTGTAGAAACTACAGGGGCTACGTTGAAGATGGAAAATCAATGTTAATTCATGTTAGCAAATTCCAAGACGTTCAACATATAGTTTTCAAACAAGTTAGTGATTTTATGGATACTTTACGAGCTCGTATGCAAGCTGGTCATTATCTTCATGATGAAACTATTTCTAAATTTGAGGAAATTTGGCATAAGAATTTTTATATTCATAAAGATAAAACTGAAGAAAAAATGCCAACATGGCAAGATCTACTAGATCACAAGTATAGTCTAAAATTTATTGTGAATGAAGTATGTCGAAATATTAAAGTTTTAAATGGAAAGAGTGACGATACCCTTGATTATGACAATTTTGTTAACGAAAATGATTTTGGCTTACATACAATCATAATTGGTGGAGATAAATTATCAAGAGGAATAACATTAGAGGGATTAAGCATAAGTTACTTTCTTCGTTCAGCAAAAATGCCAATGTATGACACGTTAATGCAGATGGGTAGGTGGTTCGGGTATAGAATGGGATACGAAGATCTTTGTAGATTATATACTACAGATAACGTGATTAAGTGGTTTTTCCACATTTCAGTTGCAACTGAGGAAATGCGAAATTCATTTAGAATTATGGCCCAACAGGGAGCAACTCCATTAGAATTTGGTCTAAAAGTAAGAACTAATCCAAATTTAATTATTACATCTAAAACTAAAATGAGGAGTGCACGTAAAGAAAGAACTTCATTTTCAAGAGGGGTAGAGGAAATAATTACTTTTGAAAAAAATAATGAAGTAATTAAATCTAATTTCGAGGCAGCAAATAAATTTCTTTTGAATATAAACAAACCTACTATTTCTGGAGAGTTTGATAATGGTCTTCAAAAATGGAAAAATTCTTACATATGGAAAAATGTTGATCCTAAAAATGTGATTACATTTTTAAAGAACTATAAAAAGTTCGAAGACTCAAGAAGCTTAGGCTGCAAAGAATATGTGGATTATATAAAAAATTTAAATTCTTTTGAAGAACTGACTAATTGGACAATTTGCTTACATGGGAGCGGTTCTTCTAAAATGAGTGAAATTTTTGCCGAAAAATATAAAGTCGAGCTTTTATTAAGAACACCTTCAAATCAAAAAAATGATTCAAAAATTAGTCTTAAAGTAATAACTCAACCAAGGGATGAGCTTATAGGGTTAGAAGACTCTGAGATAGAGGAATATAAAAAAAGTCTTCAAAACTTTACAAAAACTCATGACCCAGTTACTGATGAAAAAACTATAATGCAAGCTAGAAGAGAGCTTGCACGATATCATAGAACTGAAAAACGTGGTTTATTAAATTTATACCCAATTTTAGGTGTTACTAATTTATCATCTTATAAAAAATACAAAGGTTACAAAGATAGTAAGGGAAATAGTATTGAGGGACATCATGACATTAAAAAAATTGATCCTAATCATTTAACAAAACATCCCTTGATAGGTTTTCAATTAAGTTTTCCAGTTTCTAAAATGGGAGAAAAAGCATCCATAGAGTACATGGTAAATTCAATTTATTCAGAATAAGAACACATTAGAGTCTAAATAATAACAAATTGAAATGTTACCAACAATGAATGCATTGGATTTCATTCCTTTTCTCACGTTTACGATTTTTTTCATTATCTTCCTTAGTTCGTAGACCTCCTGATAAGAGGAGTGAAGCCATTTTCAATAATAATCAACAAAAAGGAGAACTGTGTCTTGGTTAATATATAAAACAAAAGTGGTTGGAACATATACTTTCATTTATGCGCAAAAAGCATGGGGTTTACTACCGTTTTAACAATAATAATTAAAGGAGCCTAAATCATGAAGCGTTTTCTTATCTTCATTTCATTACATTTATTTCTATTTTTACTAGTTATAGTCTATCAAGCTCAAGCTTCTGAGTGGACTATAGATAAACATAAAACATTATCTTATGCTCGTGTAAGCGGGGAAGTTACCCACGGTGATAATCTCAATTTTTGGATAAGGGCAGACGATAATTGTGCAAAAGTTTATAATACATTTACCGTTTATACCTATGAGAAACCAGGAGATATTAAACAATTAATAAATAAGAATATTCCAATCAAATTAAATGGTGCAGAACTCACAGCAAAAGTTCAAGATATATCCCCCTTTTTAATGGGTTACCGTGTTCATCTTAGTTTAGGCTCCTTTCCTATCAAGGAGTATGTTTATTTTCTTAAAGAATTTTATGATGAGTTTCAAAAATATGAAATTGAAATTGTCGATGGGATTGATTTTAAATCATCAAAATATTTCGATATCAGAACCAATAGTTGGAAATTAGATGAACTTGTACCCTCAGTATTAGAAGCCAACAAACTCTGTAACGAAATATCTCATAAAAAATTATGATTAATGATTTTTTTAATTGGTGTGTTTTAGTTCTTGAAATTATGGCTGAATATATCGGGATATCTTACGAGTTAATTAACATCCTTATTTTTGTTATTTTTCAACCTTTATTGATCCTAATTTTTTTTTATTTATGGCGAAGAGATAGACATAAATACAGAGAAATCAGTGATTTCTATGATTTTAAAAAATGAGAAAAATAATAATTTTAATCTTAATTTTGTTGCCTAATGTATCTTTTGCTGATCAAGGACTTGAAATTAGTTGTCTGAATTTAAAATCAGCTTTGTATGGAAAAAAGTATAAACCACTTAATTTCAAGTTAGAGGCGACAACATTTCATTATTTTGATGATAAAAAAGGTAAATTTCAAACTATCAAAACTAATGAGTTAGATACAGGTAAAGATTATTTTACTGCCAGATTTGATGATTATGAACTAGGATTTCAAATAATCTTGTTTGAAGGTGAAGAAAAACCTCGAATGACAATGTCTAAATATGATTTTAAGAATAATAAGTTTTTAGAACACTATGCCTGCACAGTTGTGTCTGCTTATATTAATTAGATTTAATCAACATCATTCCAAGTAAATAAATCAGCTTCAAAAGGAATATTTCTAAACTTTAATAATTTTTTGTATTTTTCAAGTCGTTCTTCTTTCTTAAAATTGTTGAGAAATTTAAGTATTTGGTCATAAGTTAGACCATTTAATTCATCTTTATTAATATCAACGTATTCTTCATAAGACATACCAGCAATTGCAAAACCTGAATTAGGCTCAATATGTTCTGCATAACTAATGGTATCTTTAGTTTCTTTTAAGATATCGAAATAATGAGCTATTTGATTTTTTGAATCAAACAGACAATTTCTTCTGTATTCAAACAGTTCTAGTTGTTGCATATATTAAGGGTTGTTAAAATTTAGAATAAATAACTTTAACAATTATTAATTTAAAGATTGATTATGACTTTTGTATGTTTTTTACGAAATATTTATTGATTGAAAAAATATTTAAAATTTTATATAATGTTTTTAGGTAAGGTTTAAATGTTTGTTGAAGGCAAGATATATACATAAATTTTACTGACCAGTGTATATTTCCTGCCTTCAGTGCATTGCCGACCTTTTAAGAGGTAAAACTTATAGTTTTATCTGAGACTTAATTGGAATTGGTGTACACAATCTATAAATCTTTTTACCTAAAACTAACAACTAAGAACGAAAGTTCTAAATGGTAAAATATATATGGTCAGTAAAATAGACGGATTTATCTTTTTTGAGCTTAAAGTTCAGAGAGGTAAATATGAAGGTCAAAAAATCAAGAAAGATAAAATCGCTCACAGATCATGAAAAGCTTATTAATTTAATAGCAGTTCAGGGTGAGAAAGATATCGGTAAGTTACTCAGTTCAATAGATAAAGTTTTTATTGAATTATTTAATCTAAAAGAATCTGAACTTCCCTGGTTAAACACTAATACTGACAAAGAGTGGGATGATTTCATGAGAAAATCACGACTAGCTTTTTATCGTATTTATTTTGAATTAATTCAAAAAGAAAGGGTTCTTCACTAATGGATAAAATTACAGAAATAAGAATTGAAGAAGTTTTTGATGAAGAAAACGATCAACACTATTATTGGATTTACTATTTTAAAAATGAAGAAGTAAAAATCATAGGTAAATCTTCAGTTAAACCACAATGTTACAAACAAATTGCGAGGTATGTAAAATGAGTAACTATTTTAAAAATAAACTTAAAGATCGTCTAACTTACTGTCAAAGCTGGAAACATGATATTGACATATATTTAGCTAACAAGGAAATTACAAAACAAGCTGATGAAGAGTTTTATAAAACAAGACCATTCTTAAAACTTGTTTTAAATGTTTATTTTTTACCATACAATCTATTAAGATTAGTTAGGTATGTAAGGATAAGACATGATTATAAAAAAAATGAAATTGAGATGAAAGTTTTAAATAAGCAACTAAATAAATTTAGAAACAAATGATAGATTTAGAAAAACCTGGAGTTCACAAAAGAGGTAAAAGAAAGGGTCAGCAAAAAGTTGCTCTAGGAATTAAAGATGAAATCACGTTTTCTAAATATGGAAATACCGATGATATTTGGCTAAGTCGATCAGCTTTTGATGAATTTAAGAAATGCAAAAGGTGTTTTTATCTTATTAGAAAAAAGGGGTTTGTTGCTCCAGGCACCCCTCAATTTACTATGAATAGCACTACTGACAAGCTATTAAAAAAAGAATTTGACTTGTGTCGTAAAGATCAAAAGTCACATCAAATTTTAATTGAGAACAAACTTGATAATATCATCCCATATAAAAATGAAGAGACCGCTATAAATATTTATGGAGATCCTATTGTTTCCTCTAATTCTAAAAAACCTTATGAAAAAATGGAGGCTTGGAGATCAAATTATCATGGACTACAAGCAAGGTTTAAAAAAACGAATTTTATTTTATATGGCTCAGTTGATGATATTTGGCTAGATACAAAAAATAATTACTTAATCCTAGTTGATTATAAATCGCAAGCTAATGAAAAAGAAGTGAGTCAAGAAACATATTGGGATGGAGATTTTAAAACAGGCTATCAAACACAATTAGATTTTTACTTTTATTTATTAAAACAACAAAATTTTAAAGAAACAATTTCTAATGATGCTTATCTACTTGTAGTGAACGCAAGAGGTTTAGAGGATAAATTTGATAATAAACTTTTATTTCAGTCGAAGCTTATTCATACTAAAGTAAAGGATGATTATCTTGAAAATGAAATACAAGAAATGATAGATGTTTTTAATTCTTATAATATACCCGAATCAAATAAACTTTGTAAAAATTGTGCGTATGCAAGACAGAGGTCTATAATTGATAAATTATGAGCAATCATAATAAAATCAGACCTGTTGATAAAAATAATCCAAATGGAAAATATAAAATTTTATTTTCTACACCCAAAACTAAAAATAGCAATATCCCAATGGAGTTTAGAGGGTTACAAATTTATAATAGTAAATTTTTAGCTGAGGAAGCATTAAGGAAAAGAAAAAAGCTTACAAAAATTCTTGAGGAAAAAAGAGCTAAATCTATGCAAGGAAATAAAAGAGCGTTGGGGAATTCTGGTGGAGATCAATCCAATTTAGTTCAATTTAGTCCAGAAGTTCAAAAACTTAAAGATGCTAAAATCAAAAGAGCAAAAGATCTATATAAAGATGGATATTCAAAATCTGAGATTTTAAGAAAGATAATCAATGAATTTAAACTTGATAGAGATTTGAATTCAAGGTCTTGGCCTAAATGGTTAACTGAATTAGAGTAAATTAAATATGAAAAAACTTAGAGATCCATTTCCAATAACAGATGTTTATTTGTTGGAAATGAATGCTGTTGATGCTGCAACTGTTACAGTTGGAGATTTATGTGAGCGATTAACAAATGATTTTGATACTGGATGGGGATACGGTGGCTCTGTAAAAGAATTCATTGATGATTTCAAAAAAAATGATGCATCAAAATATAACTCTATATCTTTTGGAAATGGAGCAGATGGCGGTTATTCTGTCTATATTGGTGTAGATGCTAAAAATAGAATAAGAAAAATATTCGCTGATGCTACAGTTGCAGAATATGCTCAGCACCCTAAAGATAGGCAAAGTTATTTATCCTGGTGGTGGGATAAAGAAGACTATAACGATCAATTCTTTGGAAAGTTAAAAGAAAATAGAATTAAGTTATTTGATCTAAATACTAAATCAGGTTTGATAGCGGTTGGAGATTTTGGTGGACCTTTAAGATCTTTATTAGGTGTTGATAATGATACATTAGATGAGAATGGGGATTTAAATGAAATTATTAAATTAGATTATTTTAGAAAGGATGGAGTTTTTCAAAACTCTATACCAATATTTAGTGTTAAATTTTCGTATGGTCTTATAAATAAACCTGAGTCATCTAATTTTAGTTCATCAGTTATACACAAAGAATTAAAACCTCATCAGGAGCCAATTAATTATTCTTACACTGAATTATTTAACCATCAATTAGATGAAAATTGTTATCCTACTAAATATATTTTTGAGGATTATTTGGAAATCAAAGATGAAAATGAACATTATAAGCGTTGGGAGACTAATTTAAAAATAAAAGATAATGCAAAACTTTCGGGAGAATATATATCTAGTCGACTACCAAAAGCTATTCAAATACTAAAAAAACAGTCAAAAATTTTGTTCAAAGAAAATTTTAAAGAAGGTTTTAAAATTAGAAAAAAGCAATTTGAAGATTTCATTATTGGTATAATTAAAGATATTGAGCCCCAAGAATTAGATTTACCAAAATTTAGAAAAAAAACAAAAAAGATTGAAATCAGTGACAAGAAGTTGGAAATATCAACCGATATATTATCAGCAGGAGTATCAGAACTATTCGATGGTTATAAATTTCAAAATGATATCGATTTTTCTTTAACTAAAATAATTTTTCCAGTGAACAAAGGTTCTTACCCAGTATATTTACATTGTTATGATACTAAAGATTCTGATGGTTATGAAAATGCATATGTCAAAATCGTAGTTGAAGGTATTAAAGGTTGTTATTTAAACAAAAGTGAAAAAGGAAAATTAATAGCGAATAAGTTAAATAAGGAAAGTCCATATTTAAGAAATGCAGTTGATAAAAAACTTAAGTACGCTCAGATTGATAAAATAGATCTAAGGGATTCAAAAAGTTTAAAAGAAATCGAAAAGCTTAAAGATATTGAACAATTGGTCTTAGCCAATATGAAGTATATCAAAGATTGGACACCACTATCAAAACTAAAGAAACTGAAACATTTACATTTAGATACCTGTATCATTGACTGGAAAACAGCTACGTCTTTTTTCAAAAACTTATATAAGTTACCGAACCTAGAAAGATTTACTTTAAATGCTGATAGTTATTTAAGATCTCCTCCAAGTGATGGATTTCCAAAAAATCTATATCCTAAAAAACTTAAAGATTTTGAAATAGTTGTTCCCAAAGAAGTAAAGGATGATAAGCCTAAAGACGAGCATGTTCATCATAAAGGATATGCTGGAAGCTATGATGACCTATATTTTATGCATAGGATTTTACAAGTAGACGATTTCCCTAATTTTGAAAAAATTAAAACATTTGAAAAATTAAGATATTACAATTACTTTACTAAGAATAATCAAGAGGGTGGTGTAATAAGTCGTTTAGTGAATGGTTATACTGATTTTAATACATTCAAAAAATTAAAGAAATTAAAAGATATTTGGATCTATGGTTATGACTTCAAAAAAGCAGAAGAATTAAAAAATACCTCTTTCTTAAAGGTTGCGAAAGAAATTTTAAAACATAAGAAATTAAGAATAAATGGAATTTCTGAAAAAACCCTTAAAAGTTTATAAAAAATTTTTACCAACGGATTTACCAACGAATGCAAAGTTTGTGTCTAAAATTTTAGAAAAATACAATCTATCGTTTGTAAAGTTAACTTGTATGAATTTTAAAATTGGTGTAATACCTAATCTATTTAGAAGGGCCTGTAGCTCAGTTGGTTAGAGCAGTACACTCATAATGTATTGGTCCCAGGTTCGAGTCCTGGCGGGCCCACCAGTAAAAATTTTGATAACTTAATTATTGTAAAACTCTTTTAAACTTTTGAATAAAACATTTATATCATCATTATTAGATTTTAAAATTGATGAAAACTCTTCTTTTTGAGTTCTAGCTAGACTAAGACCTTCTATAATTAAGTCTCTGATTAATGGATTTTCAGGATCCTTTGTGTAAATACGCCAATCAATTTTTATTTCAGGTCTTTCTGACGTTTCTTTTAATAAACTGTTAACGATTGTGTATTTTTGATTTAATATTTCTTTTCCTAAAACATCAATTTCTGGATTTGTGTACTCTGACAATCTGCTGGAAAAACTTTTAAGAAAGTATTTTTGAAATATTTTTGCATATTCATCTTTTTGGTCTTGATTTAAAGTTTTTCTTATTGGCCCCAATGTATAAAATCCTATTCCAGCTATATCTACTGTTTCAAGGGCAATTTGTTTAAGTTTTTTTATTTTATCATCTTTAGACAAGTTTTCAGATAATACTTTGGAAGCTCTATTTACAGTCGACTGAACAAATACATCAGGTTCAATAGAATAAAGATTGCTAATACTTAAAAAGTAAATTGAAATGATAATAAAAAATTTATTTATCTTCATTTAGTTCTTGATTTTGATTATTGATTTTCTATTTCTTCCCAGTCACTATCGTCTTGGGTATTAATAATTTTTTTTGTATTTAGTATTCTTTGTTGTCTATCCTGTAAATATAAGCTTTTGACTGAAGCATAAAAATCCAACGAATTTTTTTCCAGATTTTCTATAGAGTCAAAATTTTTCGCTCTAAAGTCTACACCACCAGTAATTTTTGAACTATAGTAATCAATATCACTAAAATGTTGTGTATCATTTTTGACTGTCACATTGTACCAAGCATCACCACCTAAAAAATTTGCAAATGTTGATACAGTATCTCTAGCTGTACTAGGCCCTAAAACAGGTAAAACTATGTAACATCCTGGACCGACACCAGCTTTTGCTAATGATTGTCCATAATCTTCTTTTTCGTACTCAGTGAAACCAAGATATTGTGCAACATCAACTAAACCAAGAATACCAACTGTTGTGTTAATTACAAATCTACCTGTATTCACTCCTGCCATCTTAAAATCACCTTGAAGAATATTATTAGGTATAGTGACAAGGTTGGTTAAATTATCTAAAGAATTACTTACCCCAGTCTTTATAGGAGATGGCAAAACCCTATAAGCACTTGCAACAGGTTTAAATATTATTTTATCTAGACCTTGGTTAAAAGTAAAACTAGCCCTATTAAATCCCTCAGAACAATCTTCTATTTCAGAAGGGTTATTTTTTTTTAAAATTAAATCTCCATCTGATGCTGCATTAGAATTTACTATTAACGCAAGGGTTGTAATTAGAATAATTCCAATTTTTTTAATCATTGTAGTCCTTATAATATATTAAAAAGTAATGTAAATTAACTATTTACTTTAAATGAGCTCAAAATTAGCCTTAAATATGATTAGATACTACTCAATCAATTTTGATTTTCCTAAAAGAAGTAAAAAAGAAATTATTTTTATTATCTTACATTATACGGGTATGAAAAAAGAATCTAAAGCAATTCAAAAACTTTGCGACTCAAAGTCAAAAGTTAGTGCCCACTATTTCGTTAAAAAAAATGGCGAAATTTTAAATTTAGTCCCTGATCTATATAAAGCTTGGCACGCTGGTAAATCATCTTGGAAAAAATTAAAATCACTTAATAGATATTCTATTGGTATTGAAATTAGCAATCCTGGACACGATTATGGTTACAGAAAATTTTCATCAAAACAAATTTCTGCTATTATAAAATTATTGAAATTTTTAAGTAAAAAATACAACATAAAAAAACAAAATATATTAGGACATTCAGATATAGCGCCCAATCGTAAAAAAGATCCTGGAGAAAAATTTCCCTGGTACAAATTAGCAAAAAAATCATTATGCAAATGGCACAATTTGTCAAAAAAAGAAATAAATGGAAAAAGAAGTTTAAAAACGACAAGTTTTGAAGAAAAAATCTTTATAAATAATTTGTATAAAATTGGTTATTCTAGAATTGTAAAAAATAAATATAAAAATCAGAAAATAAATCTCATAAAAGCCTTCCAAAGAAAATTTAGGCAAAGCTTGATTAATGGTAAAATTGATCAAGAATGCTTATTAATTAGCAAAAATCTTTCAAATTAACAAAAAATATTCTTGAAATTTAATTTTTAAATTATAGATTGAATCTGCCAGATAAATGACTTATCGCTTTATTTTAATTTAAAGAGGAAAGTCCGGACTCTGCAAGGATACAGTGCCAGGTAATACCTGGCGGGGGCAACCCTAGGGATAGTGCCACAGAAAATAAACCGCCATAACATGGCAAGGGTGAAAAGGTGTGGTAAGAGCACACCGGTTCTATTGGTAACAATGAACGCTGGAAAACCCCACTGGGAGCAAGACTAAGTAGAGATGACATTGTTTAAAAACTAAAAGCCATCCTTGGCTAGTCATCAGGGTTAGTTGCTTGAGCTTAAGAGTGATCTTAAGCCTAGACAAATGATAAGTTTAAATGACAGAACCCGGCTTATAGTTTATCTGGCAAATCTTATCTAAAATCTTCTAAACAAATGTTCACGTTTTGATTCACTTTTTTACGTCAAATTACTAAAAATAGTAAAAAATTGAGGGTATTGACTCTGTTCTAAAAAACCCATAATATCCCATATATTCCCAAATAAGGGTATATAGAAATTATGGTTTATGTTTTTATCAAGTTACGAAAACAAATTAGACAAGAAAGGAAGGGTATCAGTGCCTGCAACTTATAGGTCTTATTTATCCAACCTTGGGTATAATGGAGTAATTTGTTACCCATCTTTCAATCACCAATCAATAGAGGCATGGCCACAAGATAGAATAGAAAAGATTTCAAATACAATTGACTCATTAAATCCTTTCGAGGAAAAAAGAGATTATTTTGCAACATCGATATTATCTGAAAGTGTTAATTTACAGTTTGATAGTGAAGGAAGAATATCACTTACATCAAAATTACTAAAACATGCAAAGATAAAAAATAGTATGTTGTTTGTTGGCCAAGGTAAAACATTTCAAATATGGGAGCCAACAGCTTTTGAAAAATTTAAGGTTAATGCGAAGAAAAAATCAAATTTAAATCGTGCTAGCCTTAAGTGGGAGCTTCAACTTAACAAATAACGGGGGATAAAAAATGACGATTAACTTTAAAACACCAGAGATAAAAGAGTTGCAACCAAGACTTTTAGTCATGGGAGTTGGTGGAGCAGGTGGAAACGCTATCAATGAAATGATTGAAAATGGAATGCAAGGAGTTGAATTTATTGCAGTAAATACTGATGCGCAAGATTTAAAACACAGTAAAGCAAAATCAAAAGTACAAATTGGTCTTAATTTAACTAAGGGTTTAGGTGCTGGTGCAAAAATTGATATTGGTCAAGCTGCAGCTGATGAGTCTTTGAATGAAATAATAAATATTCTACAAGGAGCAAATATGGTTTTTATTGCAGCTGGAATGGGCGGAGGCACAGGTACTGGTGCAGCACATGTTATAGCCAGAGCTGCAAAAGAATTGAATATTTTAACAGTGGGAGTTGTGACTCTGCCCTTCTTATATGAAGGCCCATCAAGAATGCAAAGAGCACAAATTGGTCTTGAAGAATTAAGAAAACACGTTGATACTATTATAGTTATACCAAATCAAAATTTGTTTAAAATTGCAAATGAGCAAACTACATTTCAAGAATCATTCAATCTTTCAAACAATGTTTTAATGCATGGAGTTCAAAGTGTTACCGATTTAATGGTAAGACCTGGTATAATCAATTTAGACTTTGCTGATGTGGAAACTGTTATGGCATCAATGGGTAAAGCAATGATGGGAACAGGAGAAGCTGATGGAGATGGAAGGGCTATGCAAGCTACTGAAATGGCAATTAGCAATCCTTTGATTGATGATTATACTTTAAAAGGTGCTAAGGGACTATTGGTAAATATTACTGGAGGCAAAGACCTAAAATTATTTGAGGTTGATGAAGTAGTTAACAAAATAAGATCGGAAGTAGAAGCTGATGCAGAAGTAATTATAGGTGCTATAACCGATCCTTCTTTAGAAGGAAAAATAAGAGTTTCTATAGTTGCCACATCTTTAGATAATCAGCAGCCTGAATCAAAATCAGTAGTTAACATGGTTCACAGAATACAAAATCGAAATCCAGGATATTCAGATTTTGGAACAAATAGCACTACAGCATCTTTTCAATTTTCTAACAATACTTCAAATCCAGTTACACATGGAGCGAACGCTTTAAAACTAGAAAATGAAGTTGTTACCGAAAATTTTAATGACTCAGTAAATGATGTTAATAATCAATATCATGAGGAATTATTAAAAAATCAAGATATAGAAAATATTGTTGAAAATACCCTTGAAGAAAATGAAACGTCTTTTTCTCAAGAAGCAATAGAACCACAAGTTGAAGAAGAAAACTCTGTTGATCTAAAAGAGTTTGGGGTTGATACTAACGAACCAGACTTATTTAATTCAAATGATGAAAACTCATCTTCAGAAGATTTATTAAGATCTACCGAAAATGATCATGAAGAGGATGATCTTGAAATACCTGCATTTTTAAGAAGACAAAAGAATTAATGGTCTTCAAAAAAATAAATGAAAGCCACCATGGTATCGGATACTTTAAAACATTATCCGGTACTGCTAAAAGAAGTTATTAGCATTATCACCCCTCAATATGGTGGCACATTTATTGACTGCACATTTGGACAAGGCGGATATACAAAAAAAATTCTAAGTTATAAAAATACAAATGTAATTGCTTTAGATAGGGATATAGAAACAAAAAAAAAAGCTGATCAAATTTTAGATGAATTTCAAAATAGATTTTTTTTCAAAAATAAAAAATTTAGCCAATTAGATAATCTTAAACTTAAAGATAAAAATATTAGGGGAATAATTTTTGACTTAGGATATTCTACTAATCAAATTAAAGATCCTAAAAAAGGTTTATCATTTAATTCTGATGGAGATTTGAATATGAAATTAGGTTTTAATGAATTTTCGGCAAAAGAAGCAATAAATGAATTAGAAGAAATAGAATTAGAGAAAATATTTAAATTTTTTGGAGAAGAAAGAGAAGCAAAAAAAATTGTAAAACAAATAGTGCAAGAAAGAAAAAAAAAAGAAATAGATACTCAGAGCCTAGTAAGAATTGTAGAAAAAGCAAAAAGAAAAAAAAATTTTAAAACGCATAGTGCCACAAAAGTTTTTCAAGCTTTAAGAATATTTGTAAATAAAGAGATAACGGAGTTAATTAATGGATTATTAGCTGCCTCAAAAGTTTTAAAAAAAGACGGAATTTTAGTAGTTGTTACTTTTCATTCTTTAGAAGATAGGATAGTCAAATATTTTTTTAAAAGTCTTTCAGAAAACAAAAGTATTTCTCGTTACGTCCCAAAAATTAATCAACCAGACACATTATTTAAGATGTTGGAAAAAAAACCAATAACTCCATCAAAAAAAGAATTAAAAGAAAATATTTCATCAAGGTCTGCTAAACTTAGATATTTAATTAAAAAAGATAATATTTATAATTTTGAAACAGATATTCTAAAAAAATTTGAACATCTCATAGAAATTGAGAATTTTGGAAATAAATTATGAAGAAAATTTCAATTATCTTTTTAATAATATCCTTAATTTTTTTTACAGCTTTTATTAAAAATTCAACAAAACGAATTGATGATGAAATCTATATTATAAGCGAAAATATAAGAGGTTTAAAAAAGGAATTTGAAAGTATCAAATTAGAATATGAATACCTGAGTTCTGCAGAAAAATTGCTTAAATTTCAAAATTTATATTTCGATAATGAATTAATAAAAAAGGATATTCAAGAAATAAAGAAAATAAAAAAAATCAGTAATTTTTAAGACTAAAAAACTTAGATTAATTAATGAGTGACAGAAACACAAAAATTATTTTAGAAGATCATCGACATGATTTTTCTTTTAAAAAAAATAGATCAAATTTAAATGTTATATTTAATAGAGTAGCTTTTATATTTTTTGTTTTCTTTGTCGTTTCATTAATTTATTCAATTCATCTAATACATCTTGGATCAAGAAAAGTGGAAAATGAAATTAATAAAAATATCAAACAACCATCAAATAAACTTTACCGAGCAGATATTGTTGATAGAAATGGAAAATATTTGGTAAAAACAGTAAGTTCAATAGATATTGGTATAAGCACTAAAAAAGTAATTGATAAAAAAAAACTTATTCTTAATTTAAAATATATTTTTCCTAATAAAAATTATGAACAAATTAAACTGAAATTAGATAATAAGAATTTTTTTTATTTTGAAAAAAAAATATCAGAGGAAAATTATGAAAAAATAATGCAATTAGGTGATAAATCTATTCAACCAGAGGAAAAATTAATAAGAATATATCCTCAAAAGAATCTTTTTAGCCATATTATCGGTCAAATAGATAATGATAATAATGGTATTTCAGGTTTAGAAAAATCATTAGATGAGAATTTAAAAAATAGGCAAAAACCTATTCAATCAACTTTAGATCAAGATGTTCAATTTTTAATTAGAAATGAACTAGTTAAATTTAATCAAATTTTTAAAACCTTAGGAAGTGCTGCTATTTTAATGGATGTGAATAACGGAGAAATATTATCTCTCGTTTCTTTACCTGATTTTGATCCTAATAGAAGAGAAAAAATAAATGATTTAAACTTGATAAATAGAGCAACTAAAGGAGTTTATGAATTTGGTTCAGTTTTCAAAACATTTACTTTAGCCGCAGCATTACATGAAAAACTTATTGAACCACATACTGAATTTATTGATTTACCAAAAACACTTACTTGTGCAGGATTTCCAATTAGAGAATACGATATGGAAATACCTTCAAATTTAACTGCTGAACAAATTTTAATAAGATCAGGAAATATTGGTTCTGTAAGAATAGGACAAAAAATTGGAGAAGAAAAATTTAAAAAGTTCTTGTCAAAAATAGATGTTCTTGAAAAAACCAATTTTGATATTGAAGAAGTGGGTGAACCAATAAAATTTAATTGGGGAAAATGCCCACTCGCAACAGCCTCTTTTGGACATGGTATTACAACAACATTACTCCAATTAGCCAAAGCATATTCAATTATAGCTAATGGAGGATTCAATATTACTCCAAGTTTAATTAAAGAAAAAAAAAAGTTAAAAAAAGAAAAAATTTTAAATGAAGATGTATCTAAAAAAATTTTACCTATTTTAAGAAAAATTGTATCTACAAAAGAGGGTACAGCATCTTTAGCTAATGTTCCTGGATATGAGATTGGAGGTAAAACAGGAACCGCTCAAAAAAGTTCAATAGGCGGATACTCAAAAAAAAAAATAAATACTTTTATATCTATATTTCCTACATCCAAACCAAAGTTTGTTTTAGCTGTAATGCTTGATGAGCCAAAAACCAATAAAGACTATATTTATCATTATAGAGATGGATCTAATATTAAGTTTAAAGGCACACCATATAATACTGCTGGCTGGACTGCTGTTGAGGTTACTGGTCAAATTGTCGAAAAAATCGGGCCTATTTTAGCCACAAAATATAGTGAAGCTAATTAAGAAATGCAGCTCAAAGATTATATTCCAAACTTGAATAAAAAATTTAGTAAAGTATTTTTTGCAGGAATTTCTTTTAATAGTTCAAAAGTTAGAAAAGATCATATATTTTTTGCGATTAAAGGAAGTAAGCTCGATGGTAATAACTATATTGATGATGCCATTAAAAACGGCGCTAAAGTAATAATATCAGAAAAAAAAATTAAAAAAAAAGCAGAGAATATATTATACTTAAATTTTCCTAATGTTAGAAAATTGTTGGCAAAAGTTTCTTATAAACTTTTACACAAAAAACCAAAAAAATTAATTGCTGTAACAGGCACTAATGGTAAATCGTCTATAGCAGATTTTTATTATCAAATTTTAAAATATAATTTAAAAAAAGTTGCCTCCATTGGAACTATAGGTATCAAGTATAAAGATAAAAAAAAAGATATAACAAACACAACATTAGATCCAATAAAATTGAGCTCTATATTAAAAGATCTTATTAAAAAAAAAATAGAATATATTGTTATGGAAGCATCTAGCCATGGACTTCATCAAAATAGATTGGACGGATTATTATTTGATGTAGGAATTTTTTCTAATTTGTCTCATGATCATTTGGATTATCATAAAAATATGAAAAATTATTTAAAATCAAAATTATATTTATTTGATAAATTGATTAAAAAAAACAAATACATTATTACTGATGCAAATATTCCACAAAGAAAAGAAATAGAAAAAATTGCTTTAAAAAAAAAATTAAATATAAATTTAATTTTTGATAAAAAAAAAGGTATAGAATTAATTTCCCATAAATTTGTAGGGCAAAAACAAATACTAGATATAAGGTTTGGTAATAATTCATACTGTATTGAATTAAATTTAATAGGTAAGATTCAGATTAAGAATGTTTTGATGGCAATTTTAGCTGCCTATAATACTGGTATTCAATTTAATAAAATAATTAATGTTGTTCATAAGCTCAAATCAGTAGAAGGTCGCTTTGAAATTATTGGAAAAATTAAAAATAATAGTACGGTTATCTTAGATTACGCTCACACGCCCGAAGCTCTTGAATTAGTTTTGTCAAACCTTAAAGAACAATTTCAATTTAGTAAAATTAATTTAGTTTTTGGTTGTGGTGGTAATAGAGATTTTAAAAAAAGACCAATTATGGGAAAGATTGCACAAAAGTACTCTGATAAAATTTATCTAACTGATGACAATCCAAGAAATGAAAATCCATCTGATATCAGAAAAGATATTAAAAAAGGAATAAATAAAACTAAAATTTATGAAATTCCAAGTAGAAAAAAAGCAATTCAAGAAGCAATCAGCAATCTTAATACGGGAGATTTACTGTTAGTAGCCGGTAAAGGTCATGAAAAGATTCAAGATTATGGAAAAAGGAAATTGTTTTTTTCTGATAAACAAGAAATTTTAAAATCAATAAAATTAAAAAATAAATCTTTATCAAATGATTTAAAATTAAATATCATTAAAGAAAAATCTAATTCAAAATTATCTAGAAAATTAATCATTAAAGAAGTTTCAATTAATTCAAAAACGATTAAGAAAAATGATGTTTTTTTTGCAATTAAAGGAGAAAAGAT
The DNA here is from genome assembly GCA_014654035.1 of Pelagibacterales bacterium SAG-MED19. Taxonomy (GTDB): domain Bacteria; phylum Pseudomonadota; class Alphaproteobacteria; order Pelagibacterales; family Pelagibacteraceae; genus Pelagibacter. The sequence continues at coordinate 15,071 of JACWDQ010000011.1, read as the reverse complement.
TGATGGAAATAAATTTGTTTCAGAAGCTTTAAAAAAAAATTCAAGTTTAGCAATTGTTAATCGAATAAATAATAATTTTTCTACTTTTAAACAAATAAAGGTTGAAAATACATTGCGTTTTTTAACTGAATGCTCATCTATTTTTAGACAAAATATCAACGCAAAAATAATCTCAATTACTGGAAGTTGTGGAAAAACTACTTTAAAGGAAATGATTGGACTTACTCTAAAAAAAATATCAAAAACAACCTTCTCTCCAAAATCTTATAATAACAAATATGGAGTGCCTCTAAGCCTATTAAATTTAAAACAGGATGATCAATTTGGCGTTTTAGAGGTAGGTATGGATAAAAAAGGTGAGATTGATAATTTAACAAAAATTATAAAACCTGATTTAGGAATTATAACAAATATTAGCTATGCTCACTCAAAGAATTTTAAAAATATAAACCAGATAGCAGATGCTAAAGCAGAGATAATGAACAATATAAAAGAAAATGGTATTATCATCCTAAATATGGATGATAATTTTTATTTTTATCATAAAAATTTAGCACATAAGAAAAAATTAAAAGTTATATCTTTTGGTATCAAAAATAAATCTTCAATGATAAAATTGATTAAGATAAAAAAAATTAAAAATATGTATGAGCTATTTATTAAACTTGGTAGTTCAACTATTTCTTTCTATTCAAATAATGATAATAAAAGTAACTTATATAATATACTAGCTACTGTAGCTGTAATTAACTTATACTCAGATATAAAAAAAATAAAAAAAAATATTTTCTTAAATATAAAGACTCCAAATGGCAGAGGAGATATTTCAAAAATAAAACTTAAAAATAAAAATTTTTTTTTAGTAGATGAGTCTTATAATTCAAATCCACTTTCATTAAAAACTGCAATAGAAAATTATGAAAAAATTAAATCAAAAAAATCTAAAAAATATTTGATTCTAGGTGATATGCTCGAATTAGGAAAACATTCAATTAAACAACATAAATTAATCAGTAAAGTCATCAATAAAACGAAGATAAATCAAGTTTATGTTGTAGGAAAATACATTAAAAACACTTTTGATGGTTTAAATGAAAATAAAAAAGGAAAAGTGTTGAACGATAAATTTAGGATAATTGATTTGATAAAAAATAATTTGAATAATAATGATTACTTAATGATTAAAGGATCTAATTCTACAGGTCTTTATAAAATAACAAATAATTTAAAACAAAGAAATTCTAATGCTATATGAATTATTACTCAACTATGTTGAGACTTTTACTTTTTTAAATGTTTTTAAATATATTACTTTTAGAACTGGATTAGCTTTTTTTACATCATTGTTAATAGTTCTTTTAATTGGTGAACCATTTATAAGATTATTTTCAAATAAAAAAATTTTTAATCCTATAAGAGAAGATGGTCCATCTGATCATATTGTTAAAAAAATAGGAACGCCAACAATGGGGGGCGTAATTATATTAATAGGACTAATTATTTCTGTTTTATTATGGGCTGACTTAACAAATATATATATATTATTTTGTTTATTCATCGTTTCATCATTTGGACTACTTGGTGCATATGATGATTACAAAAAGATTAGAAATAGTAGTTCTTTTGGTATTTCATCTAAGTTTAAAATAATTATGCAAATACTTCTTGCTACTGTTGGCTTATTAGTTTTAACTTTTTTTGTTGAGTACAACGAATTCAAAAATCTTTATTTTCCATTCTTTAAAAATTTAATAATCAATTTAGGATGGTTTTTTATCCCTTTCTCAATTTTTGTCATTGTAGGTTCTTCAAATGCTGTAAATTTAACAGATGGTCTGGATGGTTTAGCCACAGTACCAGTAATTTTGGTTGCTGGATGTTTTGCATTTATCAGTTACGTTACAGGCAATATTGTTTTTTCTGATTATCTTCAAATTCTATATATCGAGGGGACTGGAGAGATAGCTATATTTTGTGGTTCAATAATTGGTGCTTGTCTAGGTTTTTTATGGTTTAACGCACCACCTGCTAAAATTTTTATGGGAGACACAGGTTCTCTTTCATTAGGAGGCTCCTTAGGAGCGGTTGGAATTATTACCAAACACGAAATAGTTTTAGCTATAACTGGAGGATTGTTTGTTCTTGAAGCATTGTCAGTAATGGTACAAGTAATTTCATTTAAATTAACTGGAAAAAGGATATTTAAAATGGCTCCAATACACCATCATTTTGAAAAAAAAGGTTGGCCCGAGTCTACAGTTGTTATTAGATTTTGGATAATTTCAATAATTTTAGCAATGATTGGTTTGGCCACATTGAAACTAAGATAAAGGAGGCCAAATTTGAATATCTTTTCTAATAAAAAAATATTAATTTATGGCTTAGGTAAAAGTGGCTTATCTGCTTTCAATTTTTTAAAAGATAAAAGTAATGTTTTTTTATATGATGATTCTCAATCAAAAATTAAAACATTTGAAGTTAAAAAAAGATTAATTAATTACAAGACTGTTATCAAAAAAAAATTTGATCAAATAATCATTAGTCCTGGTATTGATATCAACAAATGTAAGTTATCTATATTTTTGAAGAAAAATTATAATAAAATATTTTCTGATTTAGATGTATTTTATACGTTTTTTAAAAATGTTTGTATTACAATTACAGGAACAAATGGCAAATCGACCACGTCACAACTTATGTATGAGGTGTTATTAAACCAAAAATTTGATGTTAAATTGGTAGGAAATATCGGGAATCCAATTTTATCAGCAAAAAATATTAAAAAAAAAACAATTTTTGTTATTGAAGCTTCTTCTTATCAGTTGGAATATAGTAAAATTTTTAGATCTAAATATGCGGTAATTTTAAATTTATCACCAGATCATATTGAAAGGCATAAAACTTTAAACAAATATGTTAAAGCGAAATTTAAGTTACTAAAGAGCCAACTCAAAGGTCATTCAGCATTTGTAAAGAAAGATGATTTTCTTATCAATAAAGAACTAAAATTAAATAAGTTTAAAAGTAAGATTATCAAAATTAATACAAAAAAGGTAAATAATTTCTTAAAAAATATTAATAATGAATATTTTTCAACTGAAACAAATAAAGAAAATCTATCTTTTGTTTTAGAAATATCAAAAAAATTTAATATTAAAAAACGTTTGTTAATTGAAACAATTCAAAAGTTTAAAGGGTTAAAATATCGACAACAAATTATTTTCAAAAAAAAATATTTGACGATAATAAATGATTCAAAATCCACTAGTTTTTCATCATCAATTGGAGCTTTAAAAGCAAATCAAAATATATATTGGTTATTGGGTGGTGTTAATAAAGAGAAAGATAAATTTAATCTGTCAAAAAAATACTTTGGTAATATTAAAGCTTTTGTATATGGCAAGAACAAAAGATTTTTTAAAGAAAAGCTTAAAGGAAGAATAGTTTATCAAAATTTTGATAATTTAAAAGATGCTGTTAAAAAAGTTTTCACAATCATTAAATTAGATAAAACAATAAATAAAACCATATTGTTTAGTCCAAGTGCAGCGTCATTTGATACTTTTAGAAACTTTGAAGATAGAGGTTATTACTTTGACAAATTAATTAAGAAACATCTGAATGGATTACAATAAACCAATATATAATTTGTACTATGACTGGTGGAAAAACATTGATAAATTTATTTTTTCTCTAATAATTTTATTGTTTGCTACAGGGTTATTTTTTTCACTTGTTTCAACATCTTTATTAGTTTCAGATAAATTAGATACTAATGATTATGCTTTTTTCTTTAGACATTTATCTTTTGTTTTTTTAGGAATAATAATAATTTTTATTTTATCATCAATCAATGAGGTAAGACTTTTTAAAATCTCTCCATTAATTTTTTTATTATCATTAATATCTTTATTTCTAGTTCCAATCATAGGTGTTGAAGTAAATAGTGCCCAACGTTGGATTGATTTATATTTATTACCCAGGTTTCAACCAATTGAGATAGTTAAACCATTTTTGATTATTTTAATAAGCTTAATTTTATGTAATGAAAAATACAATAACATTTACTTTAAATATTTATCCTCATTTTTGATCACTTTAATGATAGGTCTATTGTTAGCAGCTCAACCGGATATAGGACAAACTTTACTAGTTTTTTTTAGTTGGTCTGTCTTAATTTTTATATCAGGTATTAATGTTATTTTTTTAATTTTTTCGAGTTTAATTTTGTTTATAACACTTTATTTTTTGATCAGGTTTGTTCCAAAATTTGCATATATAAAAAATAGAATTTTATCTTTTTTTAACTCAGAAACCGGAACTCATAATGCACAATCAGAAAAAGCAATCGACTCTATAAGTAGTGGTGGATATTTTGGGAAAGGTATAGGAGAGGGTACTTTGAAAAATAGTGTGCCAGAGGCTCATACAGATTATATTATATCTGTTATCTCGGAAGAATTTGGTGTAATTGCAATCATTTTAATCATCTTGATCTTTTTAATATTTGTTTATGCTGTTTTTAAAAAAGTTTTTATGGAAAACGAGGAAAGAATAAAATTAATTTTAGTTGGAAGTGTCAGTCTAATCTTAGTCCAAGCAATGATACATATTGGAGTAAACATTAGGTTATTTCCAACCACTGGAATGACACTTCCATTTATAAGCTACGGAGGCTCTTCAATAATAAGTATTTCAATTTTGTCAGGAATAATTTTAAATTTAACTAAAAGAAAAGTTAGGTGAAATGAGAGAAAATTTTTTAATTACTACTGGTGGTTCAGGAGGCCACGTAATCCCCGCAACCATCCTCTATGAACATTTGTCTAAAGATGCAAATATAATAATCTCAACTGACAAAAGAGGATTAAAATATTTTGATAAAAATATTTATCAATTTGAAATTATAAATACACCAAAAATAAATAACATATTTTTTTTACCAATAAGTCTTACAATTATATTATTTTTAATATTCAAATCTTTTTTTTTATTAAAAAATAAAAGAATTAAAAAAATTTTTTCTACTGGTGGTTACATGTCTTTACCCATAATACTTGCTGCTAAATTATTAAAATTACAAATTTATTTAATTGAGCCTAATCATGTTTTGGGTCGTGCAAATAGATATTTTTTAAACTCTTGTAAAAATATTTTTTGTTATACCAAGAAAATTAAAAATTTTCCAAAAATTTTTCAAGATAAGATTGTAGTAATTAACCCTCTTGTTAAAGAAAATATTTATAAACTAAATTCTTTAAATAAAAATAAAAGTAAATTTACTTTATTGGTAGTAGGTGGTAGCCAAGGTGCTAATATTTTTGATAAAAATCTTAAAAATATAATTTTGAATATTTCAAAAAAAATACCGATTAAAATAATTCAACAAACTAATAAGGAAAATATCACTCATTTAAGTAACTTTTATTCAAAACATAATGTTGAAAATAAAATTTTTGATTTTGACAAAAATTTTTCAACTAATATTCATCAAGCAGATCTTTGTATTACAAGGGCAGGTGCTTCAACTTTAGCGGAATTATCAGTTTTAAATATTCCTTTTATAGCAGTACCTCTTCCAACATCTAGAGACAATCATCAATTTGAAAATGCTAATTTTTACAATTATAATAATTGTTGCTGGTTGATTGAACAACATCAATTTGAAGATAAAATTGAAAAAATTTTAGAGGATATTTTAAATGATAAAAGCAACTATTTAAATAAAAAGGAAAATTTAAAAAAATTCAATTATCAAAATACTTGGATAAATGTTAATCAAAAAATATTAGAAATTATAAATGAAAATTGAATTAGCAAAAACTGAAATAATTCACTTTGTTGGTATTGGGGGTATCGGCATGAGTGGGCTTTCATTAATAATGAAGGGAAAAGGATTTAAAGTTCAGGGTAGTGATTTATATTTAAATAAAAATATTGAAAGGTTAAAAAAAGAAAAAATAAAAATTTTTATTGGACAAAAAAAATATAATTTAAAAAATGCCACTATTGTTGTAATCTCATCCGCTATTAAAAAAAACAATCCAGAAGTTATTGAGGCAAAAAGAAAAAATTTACCAATTATTTCAAGGGGAAAAATGTTAGCCCATATAGTTTCTCTGATGAAAAATATTGTTGTAGCAGGATCCCATGGTAAAACTACTACAACTTCATTAGTGGCTTCTATATTTCAAAAAACTAAATTAGATCCAACAATAATTAATGGAGGAGTAATAAATTCATTAAAAAATACTGCTAAACTGGGTAAAAGTGATTGGTCAATATTAGAGGCAGATGAGTCTGATGGAAGTTTTATTCACATACCACCCACATATTCTATAATTACAAATATAGATAGAGAGCACATGGATTTTTATAAGTCTATTGATGACCTTAAAAATTATTTCATTAAATTTATTGAAAAAGTTCCTTCATTTGGAAAATCATTTATTTGTATAGATGATAAAATAAATGCTGAACTAATTAAAAAGGTGAAAAGTAAAAATTTTTATACTTACGGACAAAATAAAAAATCAAATTTTTTAATTAGAAATATAAAACAAAATAAACTATACTCAGAATTTGATTTACTAGTAAATTTACCTAATAAAAAAAAACTTATAATCAAAAAAATCAAAATCCCATTAATTGGAATTCATAATATAAGAAATTCTGTTGCATCCGCCGCTGTTGCTTTGACAGTTGGAATATCAGTTTCAAATATTAAAAAAGGATTGCTAAATTTTAAAGGCGTACAAAGACGTTTTAACAAAATTTTTACATACAATAATATAAATTTTTATGATGATTATGCTCATCATCCAACAGAAATTAAAGTTGTTCTTGAAGCTGTCAAGAATGTTTATTCCGATTATGAAAAAGTATGTATATTTCAGCCCCACCGAATTTCCAGATTAAAAGATTTAAAAAAAGAATTCTCTTTTGCTTTTAAGGATGCAAACACTGTTATTTTATGTCCAATTTATACAGCTGGTGAAAAAATTAAATTAGGATTTAAATACATTAATTTTGCAAAAGAAATAATTAAAAATTCAAAAGTAAAGTTGTTTTATGTTAAGGACAGAGACCAATTAGCAATATTTTTAAAAAAAAATATGTATGGTAAAAAAATAGTGATTGGAATGGGAGCAGGCACTATATCTAATTGGTTGAGAGAACTTCCTAAATTAATGTAATGGAAATAAAAGAATTAAAAAAAGTATTAGAAGAATTTGGAGATAATGTAAAATTTGAACATGATCTCAAGAAAAAAAATTGGTTTAACATTGGTGGTAAGGCAAAAGTTTTTTTTAAAGCAAACAATCTTAAAGAATTAGTAAATTTATTAAAAAAAATAAATAATCAAGAAAAAATATTTATTCTTGGAGCTGGTTCAAATACTTTGGTAAAGGACAGCTTATATGATGGTATAGTTATCAAATTAAGTAAAAATTTTAATAATATTTCTCTCCTTCGTGAAGATGTGATTATTGCTGGAAGCGCAGTGTCCGATAAGTCTTTATCTGATTTCGCTATGAACAATAATTTAAGTGGGTTTGAATTTTTATCCTGTATACCTGGCAGTATCGGAGGAGGAATTAAAATGAATGCAGGGTGTTTTGGAAAGGAATTTAAAGACATCTTATTATCAGTTCAGGCAATTGATAGACTTGGAAACGTAAAAACAACTTTATCTAAGGACATTGATTTTGAGTACAGAAAAAATGATTTACCTGATGATTTAATTTTTTTAAGTGCCTCTTTTAAAGGTATAAAAGGTGATAAAAAAAAAATATCAGATCAAATACATAAATTAAAAAAAGAAAAAGAAAAGAATCAACCAACAAAGATTAAAACAAGTGGTAGTACATTTAAAAACCCAATATCACAAACACATAAAAAAGTATGGGAATTAATTAAAGAGTCAGTTCCGCTCGATAAAAACTTTGGTGACGCATGTATCTCAGAAAAACATTGTAATTTTTTTGTTAACAAAGGTCACGCATCTTTTGATGATATGAACAAGTTAATTAATTTTGTTAGTAAAAGTGTTTTGGAAAAAACTGGAATTAGTTTAGAAAAAGAAATCAAAATTTTAGAATAAATTGAAAAAAAAAATATTAATTATATCTGGTGGTATTTCAAAAGAGAGAATTATAAGCCTTGATACAGGAAAACAAGTTGCTAGAGAACTAATTAGAAATAATTATAGAACAAAGATTGCTGAACCAGATTCTAAACTATTACATATAATTAAATTATTTAAACCAAATATAATTTTTAATGCTTTACACGGCCAGTTTGGAGAAGATGGTTATATACAGAGTATTTTAGAGACTACCGGAATACCTTATACTCATTCGGGAGTTATTCCTTCTGCTATAGCAATGGATAAATATTTATCAAAAAAAATATTTATAAAAAATAAAATTTTAACTCCAAAATATATTAAATATTCTTTTGATAGATCAAAACATGAGTTAAAAAAATTAATTGATAAAAAATTAAAATTTCCGGTAGTTATAAAACCGTTAAATGAAGGATCAAGTGTAAATGTTTTTATTTGTTCAAAATTGAATATTACAAAAAATTTGAAATTACTAAAAGATTATAAGCAAATAATTATAGAGGAATTTATAGGAGGGCAAGAAATTCAAGCTGCTATTATTGGTTCAAAAAAACTTGGTGCAATAGAATTAAAACCAAAAAGAAAATTTTATGATTATGAGGCAAAATATAATTCCAAATCAAATACGCAACATATAATGCCAGCTGATATAAATAAAAGAGACTATCAAAAGGTAATGGATTTAGCGCTAAAGGCACATAAAATTATTGGATGTCAGGGCGTGACTCGATCAGATTTTAAATTTTATAAAGGAAAATTTTATCTTCTTGAATTAAACACTCAACCAGGAATGACAAGTCTTTCTTTAGTACCAGAGATTGCAGCTTATAATGGTATAAATTTCATAAAACTTATTGAATTAATTTTAAAAGATGCAAGAACGAAAAAGTAAAAAAGTTTTAATTTATTTTTTTTTATTTTTGATAATTGGAACGTTTCATAATAAAGATTTAAATGAGCTAGGTTCAGTGAAATTGGACCAAATTTCAATTACAGGCTTAGATGAAAAGCATAATTATAAATTGCTTAAAAATTTAGATTTTTTAAAAAATAGAAATTTATTTCTTTTAAATAAAATTGAAGTTACTGATATAATTAATGAGAATAGTTTAGTTGAAAAATATTCAGTTTTTAAAAAATATCCATCATCATTAAGTATTAAAATAGATAAAACAAATTTTTTGGCAAGAACAAAAAAAGATGACCATACTTTTTTGTTAGGATCAAATGGTAAGTTTACCAAAGTAAATTATGAAAATTATGACATTCCTTTTATATTTGGAAATTTCGAAATAATGAATTTTTTTGATTTAAAAAAAGCCATTAAAGAGTCTGATTTTAATTATAAAGAAATAAAGAATTTATTTTTTTTTAAATCAGGAAGATGGGACATAGAAACTAATGATGGACTTTTAATTAAATTACCTAGAGAAAATATTAAAAAATCTTTAGAGATGGTTTTAATTTTTTTTGAAAAAAATGAAAAAAAAAAGGTTAAGATAATCGATTTACGTCAACCACATCAAATTATTATAGATGCAAGATAGCACTAATCACTCAACCTACATATATATAAGTCCAAAGAAGTTAATCATTTGTGTTAAATCTGAACTTGATGAAAAAGTTTATGAGAATAATCTTAAGATTGAAAACGATACAAGTGAGATTGATTTTCAAAAAGTAGATTTGTTTTTAAGTCAAAATGTATTTAAAATTGAGAAACAAATTCAAAATTTTATAACCAAAATTTACGTTTTATTAGACTCAAAAAGCTTTTTTACATTTGATATGTCTGTAAAGAATAATTATGAAAGTGTTTTAAATTCAGAAAATGTAAGCCGGCTATTATATGATGCCAAAGATTATTGCAGAAAAACTCTTAATGAAAAAAAAATAATTCATTTAATAATAAATAAGTATAAAGTTGATGAGGATTATTACTCTTATTTACCAGAAAAAACTTCATGTAGAACCTTCTCTTTAGATGTTAGTTTTTTTTGTATTACTAATAATTTTTTTCAAAAATTAGAGGAAACTTTTAAAAAATATCATATTTCTGTAAACCGGGTTGTGAATTTTAATTATATTGAGAAATTTTTATCAGATGAACAAAAAGATATTTTTCTAGCAACTAAAAAAATAATTAATGGTCATAATCCAAATGAGGCAATGATAGTTGATAAAGGAACTAAAAATGAGGGTTTTTTTGAGAAATTTTTCAATTTTTTTAATTAAAAGCTGTATTTTATAGTAATATTTCTTGTTTTTAAGTTTTCTCCCATAAGTACTAAAAGCTTCCAGTGTCTGCATTAAATCAAAAAAACTATTAAAGATAAAATTACTTTTACCGGAGTAGGGCTTCACAGTGGTAAAACAGTAAATATATCTATCAAACCTTCGGAACCGAACTCTGGAATAATCTTCAAAAGAATAGATTTAAAAAATAATAATTTGGTATTACCTAATTTCTCAAATGTAAGTAATACATCTTTAAATACAACAATATCAAATGAGTTTGGTGTAAAGGTTTCTACAATTGAACATCTAATGGGAGCATTGTTTGGTTTAGGGGTAGATAATGCTTTAATTGAAATTGATAATGAAGAGGTTCCTATTTTAGATGGTTCTGCAAAAGAATTTATAGAAAAAATATATGCAGTTGGACTGACGGTGAGTAATGCTCCAATTAAAATTATTAAGATAAATAAAAAAATTGAATTTAAAGATGGTGATAGAGTTATTTCAATTTCGCCATCTAGAGTAAGCTTAGAAATAGAATTTGAATTAAAGTATAACAATCCTGTAATAGGCAATCAAAAAAATAAAGTTAATGTTTTCGAAGATGATTTAAATGAAATTTTTAATTCTAGAACTTTTTGTTTATATGAGGATATTGAAGCAATAAAAAAAAATGGTTTAGCAAGAGGTGGAAGCTTGGAGAACGCTATTGTTGTTAAAGAAAACAACATTTTAAATAATGATGGTCTTAGAAATTCAAAAGAATTTGTAAATCATAAAATATTAGACTGTATAGGAGATCTATTTACATGTGGATATAGAATGATAGCAAATGTTAAATGTTCTCAGGGTGGCCATTATTTAACTAATAAATTATTAAGAAAAGTATTTGAAAATAAAGATAATTTCTCAATAGTTGAAATACAAGAGAGAAATTTACCCCACACAGTTATTAATAGAAGTCTTTTAAGATCCATAGCGTAAATTAAAGATCTTTATAATCATTAATTTAAATTATATAAAATAGTTATGAATCGAATTCACTTTTTACTTATAGTTTTTTCAATATTTTTTATTAATTCATGCTCAAATCAAGAAAAGGAAATTTCGACAATTAAAGAAACAAGACAAGACTTGGAGATAGCAACAGCCTATCAAGAAGCCTACAAAGCATTAGATGATGGTGATCCATATTTCGCTGCAAAAAAGTTTTTAGAAGCAGAACTATTATTTCCTCAATCTGAATGGGCATCAATGTCAGCACTTATGGCAGCTTATTCATTTTATTTACAAAACTTTTATTCTGAGGCGTTATCAAATTTAGAGAGGTTTTTGATTACTTATCCAAAAGATAAAAACTTAGCCTATGTTCATTACTTAATTGCGATGTGTTATTATGAGACTATTGAGGATGAGAAAAGAGATTCTGCTCCATTAATTAAAGCAAAAAATAAATTTATATATATTATGGAAAATTTTCCAAGCACAGATTTTTATATTGATGCAAAATTCAAAATTGGATTAATTAATGATATTAGTGCTTCTAAAGAAATGTATTTAGGAAGACATTATATTAAAAAAGGTAAATGGGTGGCAGCTATAAATAGATTTAAATATGTAATTGAAGAATATGACCAAACTGTATTTATAGAGGAAGCTCTTCACAGGTTGGTTGAAATAAATTACAGAATTGGATTAGTAGAAGAGTCAGAAAAATTTGCTGGATTATTAGGTTATAATTATCTTTCAAGCGAATGGTATAAAAAATCTTATAAAGTATTTAACAAAAATTATGGGATTAAAAAGATCAAAAAAGAGAAAAAAGGTGTAATTCAAAAGTTTAAAAAACTTTTTTGATTAACATGAATAAAGATTTGATAAAAAAAAGATACAAGGAAAAAATCAAATTAATTAATCATTATAATAAAAAATATTTTGATGAAAATATATCTGAGGTAAGTGATGCTAAATATGATAAGCTTAAAAATGAAATATTTTCTCTGGAAAAAAAATATGATTTTCTAAAAGATAAGGACTCTCCATCGTTTAAAATTGGCTTTAAACCTTCAAAAATTTTCAAAAAATTTTCTCATAGAGTTGCAATGTTATCTTTGGGGAATGCATTCCACGAAGAGGATTTGATAAATTTTGAAAAAAGAATTGTAAATTATTTAGATAAAAAAGATGAAAAAAAAATAGAATATAGTGCAGAGCCAAAAATAGATGGAATTTCGGCCTCTTTATCTTATAGAGATAGAAAATTCTTTAAAGGGTTGTCAAGAGGGGACGGAAAAGAAGGAGAGGATATTACTGAAAACTTAAGAACAATAAAGGATATTCCTTTTTTTATAAATAAAAAAGATTTTCCAAATGATATTGAAATAAGGGGTGAAGTTTTTATTCAAAATAGCGATTTTAAAAAACTTAACGAAAAATTTGCAAACCCAAGAAATGCTGCTTCAGGCTCACTTAGACAAAAAAATTCAGAAGAAACAAAAAAAATTCCTCTTAAGTTTATTGCTTATACTTATGGTTATGAAAAAGGATTAAATGTCAAAAATCAAAGTGAATTTCTAAAAAAATTGAGTGATTGGGGTTTTAGGGTAAACCCGCTAAACAAAAAAATTACTGGTATAAAAAATTTAATCAAAAATTATAATCTAATTGAAAATAAGAGAAGTGATTTAGATTTTGATATAGATGGCATAGTCTATAAAGTAAATGATTTTAAACTACAAAAAAGATTGGGAAATGTTGCCAACGCTCCTAGATGGGCAATAGCACATAAATTTTCTGCTAACAGTGGTATATCTAAAATTATTGATATTGACATTCAAATAGGCAGAACTGGAGCTTTAACTCCAGTTGCTAAAATAAACCCTGTTAATATAGGAGGTGTTGTTGTTTCAAATGCAACCTTGCATAATGAAGATGAGATAATTAGAAAAGATATTAGAGTAAATGATACAGTTCTTATAGAAAGAGCAGGAGATGTTATTCCACATATAATTTCTGTAGATTTAAAAAAAAGAAATTCAGTATCTGAAAAATTTATTTTTCCAACAAAGTGTCCATCTTGTGGATCAGAAACTATTAAAGAATATAATTCTATCACAAAAAAAAAAGATGCTGTGAGGAGATGTTCAAGTGAAGGTTTTGAGTGTGAAAAAATTTCAATAGAAAAAATTAAACATTTTGTATCCAAGGAAGCTTTAAATATTGACGGGTTTGGAAAAAAAATAGTTGAAAAATTTTGGGAATTGAATTTTATAAAATTTCCACAAGATGTTTTTAAATTAGATTATAAGAAAATAGAAAAATTAGATGGTTGGGGGAAACAATCTGTTGCTAATTTAAGATATTCTATAGAAGAAAAAAAGAATATCTCCTTAGAAAAATTCATTTTTTCTCTTGGTATAAGACATATAGGTCTCGAGAATGCTAAAATAATATCAAAAAATTTAAAATCTATAAATAACTTTCTATTAATTTCAAAAGAAAATAAATTTGATGATCTTTTAAATATAGATGGTATTGGGGATACGCAGATACAATCGATTAAAAATTTTTTTAATAACAAAACAAATTTGATTGTTTTAAATGAATTAAATAGAGTTTTGAAAATCAAAGATTCAATTGAACTAAAAAAAACAGGCAATTTAAGAGATAAAACATTTATGATTACTGGAAAACTAACTGGGATGAGTAGAGCTGAAGCAAAATCGTTAATTGAAAAAAATTCAGGTACAATCGTAAGCAGTGTTTCTAAAAAACTCAATTTTTTAATTATAGGAGAAAAACCAACTAAAAAAAAAATTAATTTAGCAAATGATTTGAATATTAAAATTTTAAATCAAAAAGAATTAGTTAAAATGTTAGAAAATTAGCTAGCCATTTCCTCTCTTTTTTATTTAGGAATTTTGAAAGTTTAGAATAAATATTTAAATGATAATTAAATAAATAATCTTTTTCTTTTTTATTAAGCTGACTTAAGTTTATTAGATCTATTTCTAAAGGTGCTAATGTTAAATTTTCAAATTTTAATTCATTATTATCTCTTTTTATAAAAACTAGATTTTCTATTCTTATTCCGTATTTTCCTTTTTTGTAATACCCAGGTTCATTGCTAAGGATCATTCCTTCTTTAAGTTTAATTGAATTGTGCTTTGAAATTGATTGGGGTCCTTCATGAACGTTTAGAAAAAAACCAACTCCATGTCCTGTCCCATGACCATAATCGAGGCCAACTTCTTTTAAATGTTTTCTTGCCATGTAATCAATTTTTTTCCCTGTATTAAATTTATTTAAGTTTGTTAAAGCTACAGAAACATGCCCTTTAAGAACCCTAGTATATTTATCCTTCAAACTATTTTTTTGTTTTGAAAAACAAATTGTTCTCGTTACATCAGTTGTGCCGTACTTATATTGCCCACCAGAATCACATAAAAAAATGTGGTCTTTTTTTATTATTCTGTTTGTATTTTTATTAGCCCTATAGTGGATGATGGCTCCATTAGACTCTGTTCCAGCAATAGTATTAAAACTTGGAAAAAGATATTTTTTATTTAGCTTTCTTAAGCTTTCTAATTTCTTTTGTGCCTTGATTTCTGTAATTTGATTTTTATTTATATTTTTAATCCAATAAATAAATTTTGTTAGTGCTACCCCATCTATTATATGTGTTTCAATCATATTTTGTATTTCT
>JACWDQ010000010.1 GCA_014654035.1 Pelagibacterales bacterium SAG-MED19 | reverse complement strand
TATTTTTTTGCTTTAAGTTTTATTTTAGCTTTTTCTCCACCAGCAGGTTTTTTTACATAGTAAAAAAAAGGACTATCAGGTTTAGCCTCTGGAACAAGTCTTACTTTAACATGTGTTTTTCAGATAGGTTAATTTTTTTCCTTTTACATTTTGCATTCGTATTAAAAGTATATAAAAATGAGGATAATTCTAAGTTATTACAAGAAATATATGATTTCAATTTTAGACAATTAGAATTAAGCATACGTGAAATTGGGTATGGTGACCAATCTATCAATAAAAAAATGAAGGATTATATAAATTTATTTCATGCTATAGTTTCAGATATTCATTTTTGGGACGACTATTCAAATATTGAAAAAAAAAATAAGATTACTAATATTTTAGGTAATTTTGAAAAAATTGATTATTTAGTGGATTATTTCAATGATTTTAAAGAAGATTTATCGAAAAAAAATTTGAATTATTTTTTAAAAGGTGTAAAGAGTTCATAATTATGGCTGTACCTAAACGAAAACAAACACCAGCAAGAACTGGTATGCGAAGAGCTCAGAATATGAAATTTTCTGCTAAAAATGTAGTTGAAGATAAAAAGTCTGGTGAATATAGACTTTCTCATCATCTAGATTTAAAAACAGGCATGTACAAGGGTAGACAAGTTTTAGACCCTAAGGAATAATTCAATAAAATCATATTAATGCAAAATTTAATTAAAATTGCAGTCGATGCAATGGGTGGTGATGGATCGCCAAAAAAAATCATAGATGGTTTAATTCATAACCATAAAAAAAGTAATGAAAATTTCTTCAAAATATTTGGAGATAAAGAAAAAATATTAAAATGTATTGATAATAAAATTGAGAAAGGATTTTATGAGATAATTAATACAAACAATATTGTTAAAAGTACTGACAGTCCCCTTGAAGCTGCTAAAAGGGGAAAAGATACCAGTATGTGGCTATCTATCGAAAGTGTTAAAAAAAAAGAGTCTGATATTGTGATATCAGCAGGCAACACTGGTGCTTTGTTAGTTATTGCAAAATTAAATCTTAAAATGTTAGAAAATATTGATAAACCTGCTTTATCAGCACTATGGCCAAATAAAAAAGGAATGAGTGTTGTTTTGGATTTAGGTGCAAATATTGAGTGTAGCTCTAAAAATTTAGTTGATTTTTCAATTATGGGAGCATCTCTTTATAAATCTTTATATCCTAATGATAATCCCAACGTTGCATTACTAAATATAGGATCTGAAGAATTAAAGGGAAATGAAATAATTAAAGAAACTTTTCAAAAATTAAATGAAAAAAAATCTAATAATTTTAATTTTTCAGGTTACATTGAAGGTAATCAACTGATGAACGGTGAAGTTAATGTTATTGTTTCAGATGGCTTTACTGGAAATGTAGCCCTTAAAACAGCTGAAGGAACAGCTAATTTTATAACTAGTGAACTTAAGAACGCTTTAAGTGGAACTATACTAGGTAAAATCTCATCATTATTGAATATGACAAACTTAAAAAAATTTAAAAAAAGATTAGATCCTCGATTATATAATGGAGCAATTTTTATAGGTTTAGATACCCCTGTTGTTAAAAGTCATGGAGGTACAGATTATATTGGATTTTCAAACTCAATTGATGTTTGTAATAGAATTGTTAAAGGAAATTTGATAGATAAGATTAAAGATAATATCTATTAGATGAGAATAAATTTAACTAAAAAAGACTTAGTTAATAGCGTTTATATGCAAATAGGATTTTCTAAACAAATTTCTGAAAATCTTATTGAGGAATTTTTTTCTTTAATTATTTCTAATCTTAAAAAAGAAAAAAAAATTAAAATTTCTAAATTTGGTACATTTTTTATTAAATTAAAAAAGCAAAGAGTTGGAAGAAACCCAAAAACAAAAGAACTGAAAATCATATCAGAAAGAAATGTAGTTTTGTTTAAACCTTCGAAAGATTTTAAGGATTTTATAAACCAATCAACAAAATGACAAAATTAAATAATGCTTACAAAACTATAGGTGAAGTTGTAAAAATTTTAGATCTTAAGTCTAAAAAAGGTCAGTCTTCACCAACATATACAATACGTTTTTGGGAAAAAGAATTTAAACAAATTAAACCTAAAATATTAAAAGGAAATAGAAGATATTATGACAATCACAATATAGATATATTAAAAAAGGTACATTTTCTTTTGAAAGAACAAGGTATGACAATAAAAGGAGTAAAAAAAATTTTAAATAGCAAAGAACCTTTAAAACTTGACGAAATTCAAAATCAATCTATAAAAGCTCATAATTTAAAGAATAAATTGGTTAAAATATCAAATATTATAAAAAGTTTAAAAATTAATAAATAATATGGCAAAAAAAACACATGTTAAAGTAAGACTTGTTCCAGAGGCTAAACCTGATAGTCCTTTTTTTTACTATGTAAAAAAACCTGCTGGTGGAGAAAAAGCTAAAATAAAACTTAAAGCAAAAAAATATAATCCATCAACTCGAAAACATGAGGTTTTTGTAGAAAAAAAACTTCCACCACATAGTAAATAATTATTTTTTTTTGAAATTTCTCCGTTCGAAATCTATATAAGCGAAGATCATATTCTTCCAAATTTTTTGTGTAATTTTTGGATCAATTTTATTTTTTAAAGATTTTTTTCTAATATTCTTTAATATAAACTTAATTCTTTTCTGATCTATTATTTGATTTTTTTTTTCTTTTAAAGCGAGCACTTTTTTAACTAATAAAGTTCTTTTTTTTATAATCTTTAATAATGAATTATCCAATTTATCTAGCTTAAATCTTATTTTATTAAGTTTATTTTTTTTTAATGGCGACATTTATATATTTGGATATTCAAAAAATTATTATATTTATCACAATATGTATATATTAAATTCAAAAATTAAAGATCAATTATCTTTTTGGTTAATTTCTATGTTTTGCTTTATATCAATCATGATAATTGTTGGTGGATTAACTAGATTAACTGATTCTGGTCTTTCAATTACAGAATGGCAATTATTCTCAGGATTCCTTCCACCTATGAATGAAAATGACTGGGTAATTTATTTTAATCTTTATAAAGAGATACCCGAATTCAAATTGCAAAATTTTAATATGTCGATAAATGAATTTAAGGTGATTTTTTGGTGGGAATGGGCTCATCGATTTTTAGGAAGATTAATTGGTATAGGATTTTTAATTCCATTAATATATTTTTCTTTTAAAATAAATTTTTCATATTTATTAAATTATTATTTCATTTTTTTTCTAATTTGCACCCAAGGGTTTATAGGTTGGTACATGGTTAGAAGTGGTTTGGTTGATAGAGTAGATGTAAGCCATTTTAGACTTTCTATTCATTTACTGATAGCTTTTTTAATTTTATCTTTGATATTTTGGAACTATTTAATAATTAAAAAAAAAAATCAAATTGCTAACAAGATAAATCCTTTTATTCCATTTACTTTTTTAATCTTAGTTTTTATTCAAATTGCAATTGGTGCATTTGTATCTGGGATGGATGCTGGTAAAATTTATAATTCCTGGCCATTTATGGGTACTACTTATTTTCCCAATGATAATAATTTTATAGATATTTTCAAATTATCAGCTTTTAATGATCCATCTTTAGTTCAATTTTTACATAGAAATTTAGCGTATATAATTGGTCTTTTTTACTTATTAATATTATTCAAAATATATAAAAATAAAATGCATGAATTATATTTTTCTGTAAATTTATTAGGTTGTTTTATAATTTTACAAATTTTTTTAGGTATCTTAACAATTTTATATGGCGCACAAATATTCATAGCATCTATGCACCAAATAAGTTCAATTTTTTTAGTTAGTTCATGTATTTATTTTTTTTATCTAAATACGAAATTTAACTAACTGCTTTTAATGATCCTTTTGAAGATCGATTTAAAGCTTGGTCAAGATCTTCGATTATATCATCGATATGTTCCAATCCGATACATAATCTGACATAACTTTGAGTAACTCCAGACGCAGCTAATTCTTTTTCATTTAGCTGACTGTGAGTTGTACTAGCAGGGTGTATAGCCAAACTTCTAGCGTCACCGATATTTGCAACATGATAAAACATTTTTAAGGCTTCAATAAATTTTTTACCAGCTTCAATACCACCTTTTAACTCAATACCAACCATGGGTCCATTTCCACCATTTAGATATTTTTTTGCTCTATCAGTAATTAGTTTATCGTGTTCGGTAGAATAAATAACTTTAATTACTTCTTTGTGCTTTTTCAGGAAATCAACAACATATTCTGCATTAGCGCAATGTTGTTTCATTCTTAATGCTACTGTTTCAAGTCCTTGGATGATAGCAAAAGCATTATCAGGTGAACATGCTGAACCTAAGTCTCTCAATAAACAAACTCTAGCTCTGACAGCGAATGGAACGTTTGCTCCAGTAAGTTCAGGCACAACCTTGCCCCAAACAGCTCCATTATAACTGGCATCTGGTTCATTAAACAATGGTTGTCTTTTAGGGTCTGCAGTCCAATCAAAATTACCACTATCAACAATACTGCCTGCAATAGCAGTTCCATGTCCGCCAATATATTTGGTTAATGAATGAATTACTATAGCAGCACCATGTTCAATTGGTTTACATATAACTGGAGCAGCTGTATTATCCATTATAAGAGGTATGTTGTATTTTCGACCAATGTCTGAAACCTCTTTAATTGGAAATACGCGTAAATATGGATTTGGTAAAGTTTCTCCATAAAAAGCTCTAGTCTTATCATCGATTTTTTTTTCAAAGTTTTTAGGATCTATTGGGTCAGCATATCTTATTTCAATACCAAGTTTACTTAAGGTATGTGTGAATAAAGATACAGTTCCTCCATAGAGATCCGTCGAACTTACAATATTATCACCAGCTTGAGCTACATTTAATACTGAAAATAATGATGCAGTTTGTCCAGATGCTACTGTTAAACAAGCTAATCCACCCTCTAGTGCTGCAATTCTTTTTTCCAATACATCATTTGTAGGGTTCATTATTCTTGTATAGATGTTACCAAACTCTTTTAACGCAAATAGATTAGCTGCATGATCTACACTTTGAAACTGATATGATGTAGTTCTATAAATTGGTACAGCAACAGCGTTTGTTGCAGGATCACTCCTATAATCACCACCATGTATTGCAATGGTTTCTGGGTGGTTTCTTTTTTTTGTCATATTACTCCTTTTTTAGTGCTTTAACTTAATGCAAGGCGCACAATATAGTTCAAATGCCTACCGATTATGTATGAAATTTTCCATTTTAGCTGTTATAGCCCGCAATAGGATTAAATCGGCAAATTCATTTATATCAAAAAAACAATATAAAACAATAAAAATATCAATTTGACTTTATAGCTATTAATAGTATTAATCCTGGCACAATGACAAAATTTGTTAAAAAAGACCAGTTATCATCATCTTGGTATGAAATTGATGCTAAAAATGCTGTTGTGGGAAGACTAGCAACAATTATATCAAAAATTATAAGAGGAAAAAATAAGACAACTTTTACACCACACATGGATAATGGTGATTTTGTTATTGTAAAAAATATTGAACAAATAAAGTTTACTGGAAAAAAGTTTCAAAACAAAAAATATTACAGACACACAGGGCATCCCGGGGGAATTAAAGAGACTACGCCTGAAAAGTTATATGAGAAAAAACCTGGACATGCTTTAAAACTTGCTGTTAAAAGAATGTTACCTGGAGGAGTTTTAGGCAAAAAACAACTTACAAAATTGAAAATATATTCAGGAAACGATCATCCACATTCAGCTCAAAATCCAACAGTTATTGAATTAGCTAAATTAAATAATAAAAATATTATTAGAAATTAAAATGGAAAATATACAAAGTAACACTAAATCATCTAAATTGAAGTTAGACTTTAAAGACAGTAAATACGCCACAGGTAGAAGAAAAACTTCAATAGCTAAAGTCTGGCTTAAAAAGGGATCTGGTAAAATTTATGTAAATGGAAAACTTTTTAGTGATTATTTTTCAAGTGCAAATCATATTATGCAAATTACAAGACCATTTGAAATAATTAATCAAGCTACAGAATACGATGTTAGATGTAGTGTAAAAGGTGGGGGACCTACTGGTCAAGCTGGTGCAATGGTCCATGGCATATCCAAAGCATTAGTAATGTTTGACGAAAATTTAAAGTCTACTCTAAAAACTGAAAAATTAACCACCAGGGACTCGAGGGCGGTTGAGAGAAAAAAACCAGGAAGAAAAAAAGCTAGAAGAAGCTTCCAATTCTCTAAAAGATAATTTTTTTTTAACTATTTACTGTTATAATATAAAATGCCTAAGCTTGATGCGTTAATTGCTGGTTCCACTGGATACATTGGTGTTCAATTAATTAAATTATTAATTAAACACAAGAATATAAATATTAAATATTTATGTGGAAGTAAATCTGTTGGAAAAAATATTTCCTCATATGATAAAAGTCTAAAATTTAAAAAATTACCTAAAATAAAAAAATTTGATAAAAAACTTTTAAATGATGTTGATATAATATTTACAGCGCTACCCAATGGTGAGGCTCAAAATATTTCGAAATATTTACTTAAAAAAAATACATTAATAGATTTATCTGCAGATTTTAGATTAGAGAAAAAATCTAATTATCAAAAATGGTATAAACAAAAGCATAAGGCAATTAATAATATTAAGAAAAGTATTTATGCTTTACCAGAAATAACTAAAAACAAAATTAAAAAGTTTAAAATTATCGGATGTCCTGGTTGTTATCCTACATCGATTCTTTTACCATTAATACCATTAGTTAAAAAAAAATCTTTTAATTTAAAAAATATAATTATTGATTCAAAATCAGGTTATTCAGGTGCTGGTAGAGAAATACATAAAAAATATAAGGATAAAAATTTATACGAATCATTAAGCGCGTATGGTGTTGGTTTTCATAGACACAATTCTGAAATTGATCAGGAATTAAGAAAACATACTAATTCAGATTTACATTTTACATTTACACCACATTTAACTCCTATGTTTAGAGGAATTCTAAGTACAATTTATCTAGAATTGAAAAATGGTTTTTCAATTACTAAGATTGAAAAAATTCTCAAAAAATTTCATAAAGATAATAATTTTGTTAAGATTTTAAAAAAAAATACATTTATTAGTACAAATAATGTTATTAATACAAATAATTGCTTTATTTCAGTATGTGAAACAAAATACTCTAATAAAGTAATAATATTATCTGCTATTGATAATTTAATTAAAGGTGGTGCTGGTCAAGCAATACAAAATATGAATTTAAAGTTTAATTTTAATTATAATCAAGGTCTAAAATGAAAAAAGTTTTGATAATATTAGTTCTATTTTTAACATCATGTTCATCTAAAATTACTAGAACTAACTTTGATTTTTCTGAAGACATGTCTTTAAATGAATTTAAAAAAAAACTTCAGCAATATGCCAAAGAAAATCCATTTCCAAATATAGATAATTAAATGAATAAAATTTTTAACATAGGTATAGTTGGTTTAGGTCAAATAGGTATATATCTTTACAATGAACTCCATATTAAAAAAAAAGAAATTGAAAAAAAAACAGGTAACAAAATACAAATTGTAGCTATATCTGCAAAAAATATAAATAAAAAAAGAAAATTTAAAATTAATCGTAATATTTTTTACAAAAATCCTTTAAGAATTTTTGATAAAAATAAAATTGATATATTATTTGAATGCGTAGGTTTATCTGATGGGATATCAAAAAAAATTGTTGAAACTGCATTAAAAAATAAAATAAACGTTATAACGCCCAATAAAACTCTTATAGCTAAACATGGCGATTACTTAGCTAGAATAGCTGAAAATAATAATGTAAATTTAGAATTCGAAGCTGCTGTAGCAGGAGGTATTCCAGTCATTAGAACTTTAAAAGATGGTCTCTCAACAAATAAGATTAATAAAGTTTATGGAATTTTAAATGGAACTACTAATTATATTTTAACTGAAATGGAAAAAACTGGCGAAACTTTCCACAAAGTTTTAAAAAAAGCTCAACAACTAGGTTATGCTGAGCCGGGTAATCCTAAATTAGATTTAAATGGTTTTGATGCCTTCGCAAAAGTTCGGATATTATCAGCTTTATCATTTAATAATCTCATTTCTAAAAATGATTGCATAATGGAAGGAATAGAAAATATTGATATTAAAGATATTAAAATTGCCAATCAATTAAATATGAGAATTAAATTACTTGGTATTTCAAAAATTGTAAATGGTAAATTATTTGAAACTGTTCATCCATGTCTTGTGGGAAAAAATACTTACATTGGTAATGTGAATGGTGTTATGAATGCTGTGATTACTCAAGGTTACCCAGTTGGAGAAAGTATTTTGCAAGGAGAGGGGGCAGGCCCAGGACCTACATCTTCATCTCTGTTATCAGATTTAGTCTCTATTTTAAGAGGTAATATTAAAAAACCTTTTGGTTTACCATCAAACAAAAGAAAAAAGATCAATGTTTTAAGTAATAATGAATATACTAATTCTTTATATTTAAGATTTGAGGTCAAAGATAGACCTGGTGTTCTTTCAAAAATTACAAACCGTTTAGCTAAATTTAAAATTTCTGTAAAAAGGATTATACAAACACCTAATAAAAGAAATAATAAAGCAACTATTGTCATAATTACGCATAAAACAACGGAATCTAATTCAAGCAAATGTCTTTCGATATTTAAAAATGATAAAAATATCCTACAAAAACCAATATTAATTAGACTCTATAATTAATGAACAAATATTTTTTGGATTTAGGAAAACAACCTTTGGCAAATAATTATTTGAAAATATATAGTAATGTTCAAATAAAATATCATTTAAAATTATTCTTTAATACAAAAAATAAAATCGTTTCTATTTCTAAAAGGATTCCATCTGAAAAAATGTTTAATAATACTTATCCTTATAGATCATCAATGTCTAAAACAATGAAAAATTCATTTTTTAAATTATCATTAGAAATTAAAAAAAAATTTAATCCAAAAAAGATTTTAGAAATTGGAAGTAACGATGGTGCATTAATAAAAAATTTTGATAAAAAGAAAGTTATTGGAATTGAGCCTTGTAACAATCTAGCAAAAATTACTTTAAAAAAAGGTTTTATAACTTATAATAAATATTGGAATTATAAATTAGCTCAAAAATTAAAGAGAAAACATGGTAACATTGATTTAATTTATTCAGCAAATACTTTAACACATATAAGTAATTTAAATGACGTTTTTAGATCAATATCATATTTATTATCAAAAAAAGGTATTTTGATCATTGAAGACCCATCGCTTTTAGAATGTATGAAAAAAAATTCATACGATCAGTTTTATAACGAACATATTTATCTTTTTTCGGCGATATCTGTAAAAAATTTACTTAATAAATTTAATTTTGAAATATTTGATATAAAGAATTTATCAACACACGGTGGATCAATAAGATATTATATTAAAAAAAAGAGTAATAAAAATCTCAAAATAAATAATAATGTTAAAAAGCAAATTCAAAATGAAATTAAATATGGCTTACACAAATTTAAAACTTACAAAAAATTTTCGAATAATGTTCAAAGATCTAGAAAAAATCTTTTGAAAATACTTCAAAAAATAAAGAATAATGGAAAAAAAATTGCAGGTTATGGTGCTACTGCAAAAGCCGTTACAATATTGAATTATTGTAATATTAATAAAGATCTAATTCAAAATTTCATCGATATAACACCTGAAAAAATAAATCGTTATATGCCTGGAAAAAAAATTAAGATTTTAAAGTACAATAGAAATATTCTTAATAATTATGATTATATATTTTTGGGGGCCTGGAATTTTAAAGAAGAAATATTTAATAAAGAAAAGAAATTTATTAAAAGAGGTGGTAAGTTTATTACACATATACCTCAACCAAAAATAATTTAAATGTCTGAAAGACAAAATATATTTTTTAAATACAAATATAAAATTCAAAAACTTTTTTATCTATTTTATGGTGAAAAGTTTTTTAAAAAAAAAAGATACGATTGGGGAAAATACCCTAAACGTTATGAAATACTACAATCAATAATAAATATTAAGAATTATAAAACCTATCTAGAAATTGGTTGTGACAAGAATCAAAGTTTTTCGAGTATTAAAATAGAAAAGAGAATTGGTGTAGACCCTGTTGAGGGTGGTACACATAAACTGATTAGTGATGATTTTTTTCTTAAAAATAAAGAAAATTTTGATATTATTTTTATTGATGGGCTTCATGAATACCATCAGGTTATGAAGGATATTAAAAACTCATTAAAATTTTTAAATAAAGATGGAGTTATTTTATTGCATGATTGTTTACCAAGGACTATTTGGAATCAAATTACACCACGAATAAATTCCGATTGGAATGGAGATGTATGGAAATCAATTGTTCATGTTAGGACATTAGAAAATGTTGATACTTATACATTTATTGCAGATAGGGGGATTGGCATTATCTTTCCAAGAAAAAATCGAAATAAACTTTCCATAAAAAATAATACTGATTTTAAAAAATTAAGATTTAAGGATTACTTTGAAAATCATAATAATTATATGAATCCAATCGATTTTGATAAAAATAACTTAACACAATTACTTAAATGAAATTCATTACGAAAAATAATCCTATAGTCTGTTATTTATTTACTTGTTTTGATAATATTGATTCTATTATTAATTTTAAAAATAATTATCTTAAATTTAATTCAGGTTTTAGTCATAATTTAGTAATTTGTTTTAAATTATTAAATCAAAAACAAATTACAAATATAATCAAAGAATTAAGTGATCTCGAATTTATTAATTTTGTTGATCCATATAATGAAAATGATTTTGATTTTGGAACCTACAAAAGAGTTGCTGAATTGTATCATGATAAACAAATTTTTTTCTTAAATAGTCATTCATATCCCATTTGTGAAAATTGGTTGTTAAAATTAATGAGCAATAGTGGAAATAACATCTTAATAGGAACATCTGCTTCAAATGAAAGTCTATTAGATTCTTTTAAACTAAAAAAAAAATATAAAATTTTTTCATATTTATTTAGGAAAATGAGACTAAAGCGAAAATTTAATATATTTCCCAATCCTCATTTACGAACATCAAGTTTTTTAATCAAAGGTGATAAATTATTTGATTATTTAAAATATATTAAAATTCAAAATAAAGAAGATGCATGGGAAATTGAGAGTGGAAAACAAAGCTTAACAAATTATTTTAGAAAAAATAATTTTGATATTTTTGTTATAAATTCCGATGGTAGTAAGTTCACTGAAGATAATTGGATATATAGCGAAACTTATTGTTACTCAAAACAATTAAAATCAATAATTTCAGATAAACATACTAGAAAATACCTTGCTTTATCTGAAAAAGACCAAATTTCAACTCAATTTAAAGTTTGGGGAAAATAATTAATTTAAGGTCTCAGATCAGAACTTTTTCCCATCATAGACTTTATTAAACCCTTTAGTCTATATTTGTACTTGTTTAATAAAATATTATTTTTGAGAATTTTATATATTAAAATTCTCAAAATTATTCTTATTAGAAGGGGAATGAATATAATTAAAGAAAGTATTTTTCCTCTCTTTTTCAAACTAAAATAATATTTTGACCATATAAAATGCCAGATTAAGATATTATTTAATTTTTTTTTGGCTTCATCTTCAGTTTCTACTGATCTTCCTGTAGATTTAACTTTTATCAAATTAATTTGGTATGAAGTGTATCCCTTTTTTTTTGCTCTATAACAATATTCTGTTTCTTCAAAATAAAGAAAAAAGTTATCATCAAATTTACCTATTTTTTCGAAGATTTCTTTATTTATTAACATGCATGACCCATGAATTGAGTCAATTTTCCCATATTCTATTTTCTCATTAATTTGTTTATGGCTTTTTTCTTTTACTTCTAAAAATCTTGGACCTAAGGCAGCAAAATTATCATTTAGTTTTTTTGTATATTTAAGAAAAACTTCTAAATCTTTAAAATTAAATTCAATATCTGGACTAATCTGTAAAAAATATTTAGTTTCAATTTTGTCTACAGCGAAATTTAATGCTGAACTTACGCCATCATTTTTTTTAATATAAACTGATATATTTTTGTAATTTAGTTCAATATTTTTTTTTAATTTATAGTTTTGTGAATTTTCTATTATTACCGTTTTTATCGTTGAAGGTATTTTTTTAATAAAATTGTATATGATTTTTTCACTTTTATAGGTAATAATTATTATTGTAATCTCATTCATATTTTAATTTTATTTAATGCATTGTTTTTAAATAAATTTGCATCTTGAATATATCTTCTTACCATTTGTGTTGTTTTATGACCTGTCATTGCCATTATATTTCTCTCTTCAGCTCCAAATTCTGCTGCTGTTGTTGCAAAACCTGATCTTAAACTATGCCCAGCATATTTTGATGAATCTAATCCCGCTTTTTCTGCATATTTTTTTATTATAAGTGCCACTGATTTATCAGATATATCAAAAATTCTACTTTCATTTTTAATATTTGATTTGGAATTAATATAATTTTTAAGAGATATTACTGGACAAAATTCTTGATTATCAAAGTAGGGGATCGCCTTAATACTTCCTTCTCCTGTTTGATCTGTTTTTGACCTTTTAATTAAAATTTTTACACCTTCAGTTACAAATTCAATGTCCTCATGATAAATGTTAACAAGTTCAGATCTTCTAAATCCACCTGCAAATCCAAGTAAGATTAATGCTTTGTCTCTAATTTTTTCTTCACTAATTACATTAATTATTAATTTTAAATCATTGATTAATATAGGTTTTTTTGCTTTTTGTCTGGAACCTAAAGTTCTTTTAATTCCGTGTAAGTTTTCCATAATTACTGGATGTTTGGTGTCTAAGTAATGCCCTTTTAATTTATGAATTACACTTA
Organism: Pelagibacterales bacterium SAG-MED19; assembly: GCA_014654035.1. Lineage (GTDB taxonomy): Bacteria > Pseudomonadota > Alphaproteobacteria > Pelagibacterales > Pelagibacteraceae > Pelagibacter. The sequence continues at coordinate 32,284 of JACWDQ010000010.1, read as the reverse complement.
TTGATGCTATTCTTCTTTTTAATGTACTGAATTTTGAAGATTTAGAGAGATTTGTTATGTAAAGAGCAATAATTTTTGGTTGTGATGGCAATGAAGGAAATCCATTATTAGAGCAAAAAGCAGAAAAATCTTTAAAATCAGACTGGTATGCTCTTAGAGTGTTTCTTGCTTTTGAGTTCTTTAAATTTTTTAAAGTCTCAATTTCTAGGGTTTTAACATCAGTTATTAAATTATTCATAAATATTTCCGATAACCATTAATTATCGGAAATTATATAATAGGTGATTTTTAATGTCAATAGTTTAAATTAAATAAATTATGGGTTCAATTGATGGAGAAATTCCTGCGATATGGTTCTTAATAAGCTCATTAGGGTTTGTTATATTGAGTTTTATTCAATATCGGAATACTGGTAAGAGCTTCAACACGATATTCTTGTCTGTAATGGCTATTATTTTTTTTGTAAGTTACATAATTTTATTAATTCCACGCTAAATATAAATGCAGGGAACAAAATTTCAACTAAAAGTCTGGAAATACCTTAAAGCTATACCAAAAGGTAAGGTAAAAACCTATAAACAGGTGGCTATAGGCATAAAAAGCCCTAGATCAGCTCGCGCTGTAGCTAATGCTTGTGCTAAAAACCCATATGCTCCAAAAATACCCTGTCATAGAGTAATTAGGTCTGATGGATCTCTTGGTGGTTACTCTGGAAGAGGTGGAATTAAGCAAAAGCTTAAATTACTAAGGTCTGAAAAGGTAGCGATTTAGCCTTTTTTTGAGGCTTTTTTAAGTTAAAAAAGTAAGTAAAATCAAGGTTTTTTAACTATTTTATATGATTTCTTCCTAAATAACATAATTCACCCTTCAGTTGTACCATATAAGAGCTTATACCTAAAATAGACCCCTCTACGGGCGTTTAAATGGTATATTCAATTAGTGCATCGCTCTACTATTCAATTATATCAATGCTTTTAGACTGCCTTATTTTTAGGGAATTTTCATAACCACAAACTCAAAAAAGCCCCTATTTAAAAGGTTTATTTGATTTTTTTTATAATTTGCCAAAAATCAAATCTCTTGCACCGCATATTAAGGTAATTTAATATTAAATAATTAAGAATATTATAATAATTATATCATTTAAGTAATTAATAAAATACAATAATTACAATGTTTTAATGTTTATACTTAATGTAATACTTTATATATTAGTAAATAAATAATACCTATTACTTAAATTTTTTTAACTAAGTTCTCTCTTCTTGAGATGTAAATACCACTTAATATTATAATAAATAAACCTATGAAGGTCCAATTATCAGGGAAATCACCAAAGAAATAATAACCTATAATGATGTTTGTAATGATCTCAAAGTAGCTAAATGGAGCTAATTTAGAAGCATCAGCGTATTTGAGAGACAATATTAGGAATAAATGCCCTATACAGGCAAAAATACCTATTGCAGCCATCATAGACCACTGATTTAAGCTGGGTTTAACCCATACAAATGGCATTACAGTGGATATAATTATGGCCCCTACTACACCAGTTAATAATAAAGTTAATAAAGGATTATCTGAGGTACTTAGTTTACGAGTAATGATCAAATAAAACCCATACATTATACCTGTTCCAAGAGCCGCTATACTTGCTAAGTTAATTTCTACAAATCCTGGTCTTATAACTACTAAAGAACCTATAAAACCTATAATTACTGCAGACCACCTTCTAAATCCTACCTTCTCACCTAAAAAAACTGGCGAAAAAGCTGTAACAATTAAAGGGGCAACAAAGGCAAGAGTTAATGCTTTCGCTAATGAAATAACTGAAATTGCATAAAAGAAACAAATATTAGCAGTTAAAAGAATTAAACCTCTAATAAATTGTAATTTTGGTTTATCAGTCCATACAAGATTTTTTCGAAAAAAGAAAAACATAATTGGAAAAGTGAAAGCTACAGTGAAAAAATATCTTGCCCATGTAATTTGTAATACTGGAAGATCAGCACTTAAATATTTTGCAAAACCATCCATTATAGGAAGCATTATCCATGCCAATAGATTAAAAGTTATAGCCTTCATTTTTAGGAGAAGGATATAGATTAATTAAAGTATTTTAAAGCAAAGAATACAACGATTGGAATAGTTACAAATGACATTAATGTTGACACAACAATAGTACTAGCAACACTATCAACAATTTTTTTAGGTGAATATATTGAAGCCACTAAATAATTCAGAACGGCACTAGGCATTGAACATTGAATTAATAAAACACCAGCAGCAAAACCTTCTAAATTAAAGTATAGAATTAATAAATATCCGATTATAGGTCCAACGATTACACGTCCTATAGAGGAGAATATAGCTTTATTAAGAGAAAAAACTTTTAGTCTTGTTAATGCAATGCCTAAAGACATTAAAATAAGAAATATTGTTGCATACATTAATAAAAAAGTAGTATTTTCAACAAATCCTGGAAGTTCTAAATCATAATAAAGTAAAATTACGGCTACTATTATTGCATAAAAAGGAGGGCTTTTAATTATTACATTTATATTAAATCTTCTGTCGGCTAAAAAAACTCCTAAAGTAAAATGACACAAAATAATTAAAGCAGATATAGCTGCTGAAACACCAAGACCTTGAGAGCCATAAGCAAATAAACATATTGGCAAACCCATGTTTCCTGTATTGGGCATTGCTAATGGGGGAAGTTCTCTAATAATATCTTTAGTGTTCAGAAAATATAGAATGACAACTCCAGTAATTATAAATCCACCAATAGCTAAAGCATAGAACCAAAAGTAATTTATAAAAATGTTAAATGAAATATTTACTGGGTTTAAAGCGTAAATAATCATTGCAGGTGTTCCTACATTTGCTGCAAAATTTGTGATGAATGTTGTGTCTATTTTTGGGTTTTTTTTGCCTAAATAATAACCAATACCAACAACAAAAAATACAGGAAACAAAACCTCAAACAACTTAAGATAAATAAGCATTATTTTGTAAAAGCACTAATATTAAGACCACTGGTATCTTTTTTAGATAAAATAGGCTTTTTGATAGGCCACTTAATTTTTAAATCTGAGTCATTCCATAATAGAGTTTTCTCGTAACTTGGATTTCTATAATTAGAACACTTATAATTTACAGTGCATTTTTTTGATAAACACATGAAACCATGAGCAAATCCTTTAGGTATATAAAAAGAAAAATCAGACTTATCTGAAATTATCAAAGAAACATACTTTCCAAATGTTTTAGAGTTTTTACGTAAATCGACAGCTACGTCAAAAATTTTTCCATGTGTAACAGTTATTATTTTTGATTGAGATTTTTTAGTTTGAATATGTAGTCCTCGAAGGACATTTCTTTTTGAAAATGACATCACATCAAATGGAAATTTTTCATTTTTTAAAAAATAATTTCTAAATGTTTCTCTTAGATAACCCCTTTTATCTTTAAAAATTTTTGATTTGATTATTTTTGGTCCGTTAATTTTTGTTTTTAATAATTTCATTTTAAAAGATTATTTTTATTTTTATAATTATATATATATTTTATATAAATGTGATTAATTTTACATATAAATAAGTTCATAAAATATAAAAAATTTTTTTTAGGCTCAGATAATTCACCATCATATTTTGAATCAGATCTTAAAATGAATCTTTTAAAAAATTGTATTGAAAAACCCCATTTTAGTAAGAAAATTTTTCCACCACGACTACCCGACTCCGTTTTGATTGTTGGGTGATTTTTGTATCTCCTAGTAACAATTGAACCAAAATGATATACTTTGAAATTATTAATACCTTTAAAAATACGAATCCCAATTTTCCAAAGCTTCATGTTTAAATCAGGGTCAGAACCTGTACCTGGATAAAATTCTTCACTAAAACCACCAACTTTATTCCAATTTTCCCTATGAATTAAATGTGGAGCCCATGTTGAACCCTGAAAATCATAATAATTAAATTTTTTATAGTTTTGAAGAAATTTATTTTCGTCAAATTTTTTCACTGAGTCTCCGCAGTTAAATTGTATTTGACCATTGTTCATCATTGTTCCAGATAAATAAAAATTTTTATGTCCTATTAGCTCAACTTCTTTTTTAAGAATTTCATCCCAGTTTGGACAAAAATAGAAATCATCATGAGCATACAACAAATATTGACTACTTGATTTTTTTGCAGCCATATTCATACCCTCACATATACCAGCATTATAATTTGTATGAGTAAAATTAATGTTATTTTCTTTTAAAAAATCTATTGTACCATCATTACCAATATTAACATGAGGAATTATTTCATGATTAAACTTTGAATTTTTTTTAATACTATAAATGCAATATTTTAAGTATTCTAAATTATTTAACGTTGGAATTATTATTGAGAACACTAATTATTTTCCCAAATAAATTTTTGTTTTGATTTGAAATTTAGTGTTTTTGATAGAATAAATTTAGACACAATATCTGAATTAAAATATTTTAAATATTTGTCTCGACCTTTTTTGGCAATTTTTTTTCCATTTTTCTTATCTTTTTTATATTTATTAAGTTTATAACTTAAATCATTTATATCTTTATAAAAAATGATTTCTTTTGATGAAAAAAAATCACTTAAATAAGTCCGTTGATCAATGAATGTTAATAAACCATTACCAATAAGTTGTGCTATTCGATCGCTACTATAATATTTGATTGGTTTTCCTCTACTCAAGTTCAAACCCATATAAGAGTTAGATATTTTTTCAAGAAATTGTTCAGCCCAAACAGGCTGAACATTATTCATTCCATAAACATCAAATTTTAAATTTCTGTTTAAAGTAATTAATTTATTAATAAATCTTTCTCTATCATCTTCCTTTCCACTTTTTAGTGCACCTCTATGAACGCCATGACTCATTGCAAAAAAAACATCGAATGTAGGTTTTTTTTTATAATTTTCTAAAATTTCAAAAGATTTATCGCATGGATTTGGAATGAAGTGAGCATTTTCAATTTTGAACGATAATGATTTTGGATCTGTTGTCAAAAATGTGTTATCAATAAAATCTAATTTTTCTAATATTCTTTTTGAATTAGTAATGTGATCAGGACCATATTTGGACAAAGGGTCTAAAAACCATTGAGATATTTTAACATTTTTTTTATTATTTTTTATAATTTCTAAGGTTTTATTTGATACTCTATCTGCATGTCCTAATACTAAAACATCAGGTTTAAAATTGTTAAAATTATCAATTATTTTTTTTTGAAGTGCTTTATTTCCCTTAAGGTCAATTATTTTTTTTTGATAATGACTTGTGTCACGATCACTTAGTGTCAAAACATTATGACCATTTCTTATAAATCCATTATTGATCCTACGGCCTGTATTGTAATGCAATCTTCCATTAAAACGTTCATTTAAATTTGTAATATGCATGATTTTTAAAATTCTTTCCTTTTTGATATTAAAAGAATTAATCTTTTTAAAATCACTTCGAATATTGTCTATAATTGATGAGATATATTTATGATTAAAAATAAAATTTTTAAAATTTCTTTTTTGAACAATAAGTAAATTTTTTTTATTATTAATAAGTTTGTCAATTTCATTGAATATTTCTTTTGAAGATAAATTTTTCAAAATAATTGCATCTTTTACAGTTTCAGGTAAACCCCCTTTATTGCTTATAATTACAGCTGAACCTCTGCTTGCAGCTTCTAAACTTGTTCTACCAAAAGGCTCTTCCCATCTGGAACAAATAACAGAAATACTAATTTTCTCTAATAATTTTAAAACTGTATTATGATTTGTGTATCCTCTCAAAATCAAATTTTTATGATTGAAATTAATTTTTTCTCTGGGTTCATCTCCAATAACGATCGATTTCCAATCAGGATATTTATCAAGAATTTGTAATATTGCTTTTCCAAATAAATCATAACCTTTTGCAGAATTTAGTTTTCCAATAAAAGAAATTATATTTTGTTTTTTTTTGAAATCGATCGAAGTTTTTGATGTTGATTGATAACATACTGAAGTTTTTTGTTTAAGTAATTCATCATTTTCTATGTTTATGAAAAAACGTTTTTGAGACCATTTGCTATTAAATAAGATTTTATCAATATTATTTAATAAAAATAATCGATCTTTAACTGAAATTGAACCATTCATAGACAATGGATCATTATGAAAATATAAGATTATTTTTTTATTTTTAAGATCTTTAAGATATTTAATATAATTTGGTCTATTATGAATCTCAATTATGTCTGAATTAATTTTCTTTTCACTATCTACAAACTTTTTTATATAACTTTTGCTATTACTTTGTAAAAAATTTTTTTTTAAATCTATATTAATGTAATTTTTTAAAAAAGGTTTTTTATATTGCATACTACCAAAAACAAAAGTCGATTTAGAAAATTTACTATTAATAACAGTATCTTTAACAAACAATGATACAGCTCCTGCGTAATTTGCAGAAAAATTTTCTTTGTATGGTAAAAGGACTGATATTTTCATTTTTTTTTAAATGTATTTTTAATTTTAGATCTTAAATTATAGTTTTTTTTTAATTTATACTCCTCTTTTAAAGCAATAGATTTTGTTTTATAAGCTTTATAAAACGCTAATTCCCATAACCTACCTCTAGTAAATTTTGCACCTTTTGAATTATTATGCAATTTTAGTCTTTTTTGTAAGTTATTTGTATAACCAACGTATGATATTATTTGATTATTTGTTTTTGAGATAATCAAATAAACAAAGTGAGTCATAATGGCGGTCCCTAGGGGAATCGAACCCCTCTTTCGAGGATGAAAACCACGTGTCCTAACCGATAGACGAAGGGACCATTTTGAGGTCTTTTATTTGAAAAGTCTTTATTTATCAAGTCTATAATAAACCCCAGTACGAAATCTTTATTCATTAATAGATAAGTTCATTTTATTTTTGGTTAAAAACTCTTTTTATCTTATTTGTGCTTCAATAAAAGCTTGTTTTTTTTAATATCAAAGTATTTATTATTTAAGCTTTTATGTGTAACTAAAGTTTCAGTAACAAAAGAAGAATTACCTTCAGAGATTACACCTTTCATGTTCATCGTATCAGTAATAGCTGTTGCACAAAAAATTGACTCACCTTTAACAATTTCTATTAACTCATATTTCTTGTTTAAATCTTCAATACCATTAGATTTAGCTTCTTGGATATCTTTTTCGTTATCAAAAATAAACCTACCTTGAAAATGACAATCAAATGCATCCAAAGCTGCTGCGGCTAAAACACCTTCAGGGCCTCCTCCTATTCCTAAAAAAATATCTATTCCATACTTTGCATTGGTTACTAAAAGGGCTCCAGCTACATCTCCATCAGTTATAAGTTTTATTTTAACTTTTAAAGCTGATAGTTCGTCAATAATTTTTTTATGTCTCGGTCTATCTAAAACACATGCTGTTAAATTAGAAGGACTTGTATTTTTAAAATCAGCTAAATTGGTAATATTTTTTTTAATTGAATAATCAAGATCTATTAACCCTTTTTCAGCTTTTGTTGTTGCGATTTTTTCCATATACGTTTCTGGTGCTTTAAACAAATTACCTTTTTCCGCTATAGCAATTACTGAAAGAGCTCCTGGTAAATTATTTGCTACAAAATTAGTTCCCTCAACTGGATCAACTGCAATATCAAAATTAGGTCCATTTTTATTACCGAGTATTTCTCCATTATATAACATAGGAGCTTCATCTAATGTACCTTCACCTATTACAATTTCTCCTATCATATCAATTTGATTTAATTCTGTTCTCATAGCATCAACAGCAGCTTGATCAGCTGCTGTTTTATCTTTTTTTCCAATTAAAAAAAATGATGCCACAGCAGCTTGAGATGTAACATTAATTAGTTGATCAATATATTTTTTTTCTATTGTCATGAAATCTTTGGACTAAATTTTTCAGATTGATTTAATTTATCCTCAAATTCCTTTAATCTTTTCCAAACAGAAATAAATTCTACAATAGTTGACCAGCTTTTAACAAGATATTGTAATGAACCTTCTACACGACCAAATGCTCTTGTTATTTGTTGAACAAAACCTAAAGTAATTGCACCTGTAACTATAGTTGGAGCCAGCGCCAAATAAGGAACGATCACCATCCCCTGAAAGTAACTCCATTTAACTGTATTAAAATATAAATAATGAAAGTAAGATTTATAGTGAATGCCTCTTACACGATTATATAATTGACCAATTGTTGGTGGTGCTGCTCGTATTGGATCTTCTTCACCAAGGACTAATTCTTTTCTATAACCAGCTTCTTCTTTTTGTATATCATACTCAATACCAGGCAACTTTATACCAACAGCGGCAAGTATTAGTGTTCCTCCTAAAGCTGATATAATTGCAACCCAAACTAATGCATGATCAACTTCACCAATCCAAGGTAATATATCAATTTGTTTTGATAGTCCCCAAAGGATCGGTGTAAAAGCAATCAAAGTCATCACACTATCAAGCAATCCGGTACCTAAGCCTTCCATTATTCTTGCAAATTTTAATGTATCTTCTTGAACTCTTTGTGATGCACCTTCAGTTAATCGAGCTTTTAACCATTGATCATGATAATAATTTGCCATTGAAGTTCTCCATCTAAAAACCCAATGACTTGTAAAGAAACCAGTAAATACAGCGATTAAAATCCAAAGAGCAGCAATTTTTGCGAATGAAAAAAGATATCCTATAAATTCAGTTTCAGTTACAGAATTTGGTGTTGTTAAAGCTTTTTGTAAAGTATCGTAAAATTCACCAAACCATTCATTAATTTTAACGTCTAGTTGAACTTGATACCAAGTAGATACTAAAATAAAAATTGATCCTAATATACTCCATAAAAACCATTCTTTTTGTGTAAAAAATTTAAACATTTAATTATTCTAAAAAATTATCAGCGTAAGATTTTTTGATTAATCTTTTTTTTTTTGGTTCAATTAGTTCATAATCAATTTTTTTTTTTTTAGCATAATTTATAGCTAGTTCTTTAGATGAAAATTCTAATTTTAATTCTGTTAATGTATCTGAAGAGCTTTCCCATCCCATTAACGGATTCTTAGTTGGATCTTTAGTCTCAAATTCTAAAACCCATTTATAGGTTTTGCCTAACCCTGATTGCATAGGACTTTTATTGGGAATATAAATTTTAGCTTTTTTCATAATGCTGGTCGGAGTGGCAGGATTCGAACCTGCGACCCTCTGGTCCCAAACCAGATGCGCTACCAGGCTGCGCTACACTCCGAGTGGTTTACTAATACAGTACTTATTAATTTTTTCAAAGTACAAAGATTGTTTAAATAAGAGTAATTTTATATAAATCTGATATATAAATAAAATGATTATAGAATGCGTTAATTGTAGCAAAAAATTTGAGGTTGACTCAGAATTAATACCAAATGAGGGTAGGACTATTCAATGTGGTTCGTGTAATCATACTTGGTTTTTTAATAAAAATTCTCAACATCAACCAGATATTCGAGTAGATAAAGTTGAAATAAAGTCAGAAACTTCTAATGATGAAGCTCAAATAGACGAATTTATCGAAACTAAAGAAAATATTAAAAAAACTATAATTAATAAAAGTGAAATTAAAAAATCATCTTTTAGATTAAGTAAATTATTATCTTATATTTTAGTTTTTATTATCTCTTTTATTGCTTTAATTATCATTTTAGACACTTTTAAAGATTTTTTTTATCAAATGTTCCCTAGTTTAGAATTGATACTTTTTAGTCTTTTTGAAACTATAAAAGATATTAAATTATTTATTATAGATTTATTTTAGTTATGATTAATTATATATCAAAACCCTTTAAATGGTTTTTTAAACTTGAGGCTGCTAGTGGTCTTTTTCTTTTATTTGCAGCTGTAATTGCCCTTTATATAAGTAATTCTAACTTTGCTGATCTATATTTTTCCACTTTAGAAAAATATTTATTTATCGGAATAAATAACTTCGGATTAAAACTTAGCGTTATTCATTGGATAAATGATGCTCTTATGGCAATATTTTTTTTCTTTGTAACACTAGAGATTAAAAGGGAATTTTTACAAGGTGAGTTATCTAATATAAAACAGGCTTTATTACCAATTATAGCTGCTGTAGGAGGAATGCTAGTCCCTGCATTATTTTATATTTTTGTAAATTTAGGTGATAGTGAAACTTTAAATGGCTGGGCTATACCATCTGCAACAGACATCGCATTTTCTCTTGGTGTTTTATCTTTACTTGGAAAAAGAGTTCCTATTTCATTAAAAGTATTTTTAACTGCATTAGCTATAATTGATGATTTGGGAGCAATAGTAATTATTGCCCTATTCTACTCTGGAGATTTAAGTATTAAGTATTTAACTTTAATGTTATTAGCTTTTATTATTTTATTATTAATTAACAAATTTAATATTAAAAAGTTTCTACCTTATTTAGTTGTTGGACTCTTCCTTTGGGATTTTACACATAACTCTGGTATCCATGCTACTATTGCTGGTGTTTTGTTAGCTGTGACTATTCCTCATAGAAAAAAAGAAAAAGATTTTTCTTTATTGATAAAAATAGAACATGCCATTAGTCCATATGTTGCTTTTGGTATAATGCCTCTATTTGCATTTGCAAATGCTGGTGTATCTTTAGAAGGGTTATCTTTTGCTTCGTTATTAGATAAGGTTCCACTTGGTATCGTATTAGGACTATTTCTAGGTAAACAACTTGGAGTTTTTATATTTTCATATATCTCTATAAAATTAAAAGTAGCCCAAATGCCAAATGACACAAGTTGGTACAATTTTTATGGTGTTGGAGTTCTCACTGGGATTGGTTTCACGATGAGTTTGTTTGTTGGAAATTTAGCTTTTGTTGAAAACATGCAATATATAGATGGTGTAAAAATAGGGGTACTAACTGGGTCCTTATTATCGACTTTATTTGGTTATTTTTTGATATTACTTACCCCAAATAAACCTAACAAATGAAAAAAGTAATATTTCTATTATCGATAATTATGTTTTTTTTTAAAACTTCAGCTACTGCAAACTATGAAAAAAAAATTTATGATTTCAGTATAGAAAGTATAACTGGTGAGACAATAAATTTTAAAGATTACAAAAATAAAATAATCTTAATTGTGAATACAGCTAGCTATTGTGGTTTCACAAAACAATATGATGAATTACAAAAGTTGTGGGATCTATATAAAGAAAAAGGTTTAATTGTTCTTGGTGTTCCATCTAATTCATTTAATCAAGAGAAAAGTAGCAATGCAGATGTAAAAGAATTTTGTGAAGTAAATTTTAATATTAACTTTCCTCTGACAACTATCACAGAAGTAAAAGGTGATAAAGCCCATGAAATTTTTAAATGGGCAAAAGAAAATCATGGCAAATCAGCTGTCCCCAAGTGGAACTTTCACAAAATTTTGATTAATAAAGATGGTAAAATTGAACAAACATACACATCATTTACTAATCCATTATCAAAAAAATTAATTAAAACTTTAGAAAATATTTTATAAATTAATAGTCAAACCATCATAAGCTGGCATGATATTTGAAGGAAGTTTTTTTTTTAATTTGTTATAATCAAGATCAGAATGTAAGTTTGTTAGAATTGCTTTTTTGGGAGAAAATTTTTTTATTAAATCTATTGACTCATTAAAATTCAAATGAGATGGATGATCTCTTAACCAGAGACAATCAATAATCAAATACTCTAAATTCATAAAATATTTATAGTCTTTTTTATTGATCTCTTTGACATCACTAATGTAAGCAATCTTTCTGTCAAAAACATAACAAATACAATCAACATCACCATGTTTTACTTTAATTGATTGAACTAAAATTTTTTTTTTATTTCCATTTTCAATAAAAAAATTTTTTTTTAATCTATTTAATTTTAAAGTAACAGGATATCCATTATTTATTTTTTTAAAACAATAAGTAAAAGTTTTTAATAAATATTTAGATGTCATTTTATCTGCATAGATAGCTAATGGCTTTTTATTCTTTAAATAAAAAACTCTTAAATCATTAATGCCATGAGTTTGATCTGCATGTTTATGAGAATAAAAAACTTTATCTATTTTATCTATTTTATTTTTTAAAAGTTGACTTCTTAAATCTGGTGATGTGTCAATTAAAATATTTGTATCTTTAGTTTTTAAAAAAGCTGAACAACGAGTTCTATTATTCTTTTTATTTTTTGGATCACAGTCTCCATAATATCCATCTATTCTTGGAACACCCATAGAACTTCCACATCCTAATATTACAAATTTCATAATTGTTTAATTGAAAAAAGTTTATTAAAATTATTGGTCGTTATTTCAATAAGTTCTAACTTAGTAATTTTTAAGATTTCAGAGAGTTTTTTTGCAGTGAAATCAATATAAGACGGTTCATTTTTTTTTCCTCTTTTTGGTACGGGTGCTAAAAAAGGACTATCAGTCTCAATTAAAATTTTATCTAATGGTAAAGACTTAAATGTATCCTGAAGATCAATCGAATTTTTAAATGTAATAATACCACTAGCTGAAAAATAAGAGTCTAAAGTAAGAAGTTTCTTAGAAAATTCCCTTGATCCAGTGAAACAATGCATCAAAATTTTCAAATTCTTGTTTTTATAATCATTTAATATCCTAAATGTATCTTCTTCAGCATTTCTTGAATGAACAATTATTGGCATTTCTGATTGTATAGATGCTTCTATATGTTCTCTAAAACTATTTATTTGTTTATTCTTATCACTATGATTATAATAAAAATCCAATCCAGTTTCACCTACTCCAATTATTTTATTATTGCTTTTTAAGATTTTTATTATTTCATCTGATTTAATTATATCTTTTTCACTTTCATGCGGATGGATACCAATCGTACCATAAATTATATCATCTTTATTTATTATTTCTTTTATCTTTGAAAAGCTTTCTAAGGAAGTTGAGATAGTAAGAAGTTTCTTTATACCCACATTCTTAGATCTTTGTATTACATTTGATAAATCACTAATTAGTGGTTCGTGATCGAGATGACAGTGAGAATCAATCATTTTTTTTTTCTATTTTTTTAAAAAGTATTTCAATTTTATTTATATTACTTCCCTTACTTAGAGATTCATTATTGATAATTGATTTTAATTTAATATCAGACTCTGACAAAGAAAAAATTTTTAAGGCTTTAAGTGAACTATTAGGTATAATCGGGTAAAGTAAGTAACTTATTTTTCTAATAATTTCTAATGAAGTATAAACGATTGTATTCAATCTCAATGGATCATCTTTTTTTTTCCATGGTTCTTGATCATTAAAATATTTATTAGCTTCAAAAAGTGATTTAACTATAAAATCAATATAAAAATTTAGATTTTGGTCATCAATTTTTAATCTTATATTATCTAAATTATTTTTGTATTTATCCAATATTTGTAAATCATCTTTTTGAAATTCAATTTTATTTGGTATTTTACCATCACAATTTTTTATAGCAAAAGCAGTAACTCTTTGACAATAATTTCCATAATTATTTGCTAAATCACCATTAATACAGTCTTCTAATCTGTCTTGAGATATATTTCCATCATTTCCAAATGAAACTTCTTTAATTAAATAATATCTTAATGGATCTAACCCATATTCTTTTATTATTTCTAAAGGGTCCAATATATTACCTTTTGATTTTGACATCTTTTCATCTCCTGACAAAATCCAACCGTGACCATAAACTTTTTTTGGTAATTCAATTTTCGCTGCTAATAAAAATGCTGGCCAATAGATAGCGTGGAATCTCAATATATCTTTTCCAATTAAGTGCACGGAGGCTGGCCAAAATTTATTATATAATTCATCGTTAGTATTTGGATAATTTAAAGCACTTAGATAATTTGTAAGTGCATCAAGCCAAACATAAATTACATGGTCTTTATTGTTAGGGACAGGAATACCCCATGTAAATGTTTTTCTGCTTACGGATAAATCTTTTAATCCATTTTTAACAAAACTAATAACTTCATTTTTTCTAGAGTCTGGAGAAATAAAATTAGGATTTGACTCATAGTGATTTAGCAATGGTTTTTCCCATTTAGATAAACGAAAAAAATATGACTCCTCCTCAATCCATTCAACAGGTGACTTAGAATTAATTGCCATTTTTTTTCCATCAACTTCTTCGATTTCATCCTCATTATAAAAAGCCTCGTCAGAAACTGAGTACCAACCAGAATAGTTTGATAGATAAATATCATCATTTTTTTCAAGTTCTTTCCAAAGGTATTGAACTGTATTTTTGTGTCTTTCTTCAGTTGTTCTAATAAAATCAGTATTTGATAAATTTAATTTTTTAGAAAGATCTCTAAAAGTTTGACTTATTTTATCACAAAATTTTTGTGGATCTTGACCTTGTTGTTCTGCGGAACGTTGTATCTTCAAACCATGTTCATCAGTTCCTGTTAAAAAATGAACCTCATAATCATCAATCTTTTTAAATCTAGCGAAAAAATCCGCAATGATACTTGAATATGCATGACCCATATGAGGTTTAGCAGAAGGATAATATATCGGTGTAGTTATATAAAAATTTTTATCCATTTAATATTTTTGATTTAAATTCAATAAACAAACTTTCTTCATCTAGATTGAATTTTCTAATATCATTAATTCTTTTGATAAAATAGTTGTAATTTTTGTATTTAGTAATTTTTGATGAACTAATTATAATAGTCTCAATAAATTCATATAAAATTGTTTTTATAGATTGATCCTTTTTATATAGGTTTTTATCAATAATATTTGATAAAAAATTATTCATACTTGAAGATTTAATATCAATTTTATTCTCATTAGAAAATTTTATTAGATTATAAATTTTACCAGGCGTGAAATAATAATTGAATAAATTCGGATCTAATAACTCAGTAATATTTTGTTTAAAAATTTTGTGTACAACTTTTTTTATTTCATCATTAGATTTAGAAATTTTAAAACTAAGACATCTTGATTCAATAGTAGGAAGAATTTTTTTTTCGTTTTTAATTAAAATAAAATAGATATTTTCATTGGGTTCTTCAAGACTTTTGAGTAATGCATTGGAACTATTCTTATTTAAATTTTCAACATTATCTATAAGAATAAATCTAGGCTTAGAATTAAATGAAGATTTATTCATTTTTAAAATCAAATCTCTTATTTGATTTATGTCTATATTCTTTTTATCTGGTAAAATATCAATTAAATCAAAATTTGGATTGCTACCATTTTGGATTAATCGATAAGATTTATTGTTTTCACTAATTTTAAAATTGTCTTTATCATATGGAAAATCTTCGTCGTTTGATAAAATATAGTTTATTAAATGATATGCAAGTGTACATTTTCCTAAACCTTTTTGACCTGATAATAAAATTTTAGTAGGGAATTTTTTATTTTCATAAAGATTAATTAAATTAATAAACTCTTTATCATATTCAAATAACTCTAATTGATTTTTAGGTATTAAATTCATCTTATTAATTGATCAATTTTTTTGATAATTTTATTTTTGTTTAAATCAATATCTTTGTTTGAGTCAATTATTAAATATTTCTTTTTATTTTTAAATGAAATTTTTAAAAAACCATTTTGAACTTTTTTATAAAAACTATCACTAAATTTATCATATCTGTTTAGATTCTTTCTTTTGTTAAGTCGTTTTTTCATATTTTTTTTATTAACAATGTTTAAAAAAGTAAAATTAATTTTAAGACCCATTAAAAGGTAATTATTAATAGTTTTTAATATCTTTAAATTTACACCTAAGCCATAATGCTGATAAGCAATAGTTGAGTCTATAAAACGATCAATAAGTATTACTTTCTTATTATAATTTTTTTTTATAATTGCAATATTTTCACTTCTAGCAGCAAGATATAATAATAGGTCAGTATTTTTATTAAAATTTATTTTATTATTAAGTATTAATTTTCTAATTTTTTCTGAATTTTTACTACCACCTGGTTCTCGTAGTTTAATAAAGTCTATCTTTTTTTTTTTAAGATAAGCTGAAACACATTTTAAATGGTAGGTTTTTCCACTACCTTCGATACCTTCGAATACTATAACTGGATTTTTATACATCACCCCAGATTAAATAATTCAAGGATTTAAATAATCTAGTAAAAATATTTACTTTTTTAACATCATTTAAAGCTAACAATTCATATTCCCCTATTTGATTTTCATCATATATAATTTTTAATTTAGCAAGAACTTGATCTTTCTTAATTGGAGCTTCTATTGGTCCATCGTAAATCATTTTGACTTTAAGAAGTTTTTTTTGACCTTTTTTGATAGTTTTGTAAATATTTTCCTTTGTATAAACTTTAACTGTTTGTTCTTTTCCAAGCCACACATTTATATAATCAAATGCTTCTGTTTTTTTTGAAATTTCAACTAAATCAAAATTCGTTAGTCCATAAATTAAAAGCTTTGAACTTTCTTTTGATCTTGCATTTTTAGTTTCAAAACCACTTCCGACTGCAACTAAACGTCTGCCATTTCTTTCCATGGATGATGCCAAAGAATATCTCTCAACAGCTAAATAACCTGTTTTAATTCCATCAGCACCCATATTTTTATATAATAAAGGGTTTCTATTGCCTTGTGTAATAGGATCTCCTCCAGTTCTATCCCATGTGAATTCTTTTTCACTGAACCATTTGTAATACTCAGGATGTTTTTTTATAAGATAATTAGACATTATCATTATATCTTTAACTGTTGAGTAGTTATCTGGATCATTTAATCCTGATGAATTTGCAAAATTGGTATTTATCATTCCTATTTCTTGTGCTTTAGAAGTCATCATAATTGCGAATTCCTCTTCAGTACCAGCGATACCTTCTGCTAAGGCAACACAGGCATCATTTCCTGAAGCTACAATTATACCTTTAAGCAAATTTTCTACCGAAACTTCATCTCCAACCATGACAAACATGGAAGAAAAACCAGCAGTAGATAATCTCCATGCTCTTTCTGAAATAATAAATTTTTCATCTAAACTAAGATCACCAGACTTTATCAAATCGAATGCAATGATACTTGTCATTATTTTTGTCATTGAGGCAGGATAAATCGATCTATCTGGTTCTTTTTCATATAAAATTTCACCAGATAAAAAGTCTTGTAATATAGCTGTCCTAGCATTTATTTCTATGTTTGCATTTATAGGAAGACAGAATGTAAAATTAAGAAAAAAAATAATAAAAATCTTTTTAAACATTTTTCAAAATCTCTAGGTTTTCAAAATTAAAATAATTCATTTTTTCAAAAGTATCCTTTAAAGTTTTTATATCATTAAAAGGACCTATTAATACCCTATATTTTGTTTCTGATAATTTAATTACTCTTGAATTATTTATTGATACTTCATCTTTAATTCTATTTTTCATAATTTCTGCAGTATCCTTGTAATAAAAATCTGCAACTTTAATGGAATAAGAGAATTTACTTTTTTTAACTTGTTTTTTATTAGTCTTTTTATTATTTAAATCATTTATTACAATTCCATCAACTGGAGCTTTTTCAGCCACAGACCTTTCTTCTTCAAACATTTTTGCTTTTTTTGCAATAAAAGTTGAATTTTTTGAAAGTAATACAATCTCTATGTATGGTTTATTAAAATCTAATTCTAGTTCTTCTGCGATTCGTAAGCTTAAAACGGAATTATAAAAATTTGAAAATTTAATTTTATTAGATTTAACTTCTGCAATCAAAAATTTATTATTTTCAGGGTTTGTTATTTTTACTTTCGACCTTTTTTTTAAAGATTTATGATAAATTTCTAGTGATCTTGGCTCTAACTTTTTAAAAGTTAATTCATTATCTATAAATGCAAATCCTGTATTTTTATACTTATCTAAAAGCTCAAAATTTAATTTTTTTGAGTTTTTATCAATGGATTGGTCACAACTGTAAAGAAAAAAACATAAAAATATATATAAAGTATATCTAAATATCATTTTTTATTTTATTTTTTAAAGTACAAACAGCAAGGGCAAATCTCAATGATCTATTCCATTTTAAAATAATTTCATAATTATCAAATACTATATATGCTGGATTTAAAGTTTCAGCATTAGGTATAATATCTTTATCTGGTGTTATAATTGCAACCTTTAAATTCTCATCGATAGAATCTAATTTACTGGAGTTTTTAATAAATTTTTTAAAAAATTTTAACTTTTTTTTATTTACTAATTTTTTAGCAGAAACATTTAAATATTTTGATGAAATATTTTCTTTTAATTCTATTTGATAAAAACAATGTGAATTAGATTTCCATCCCATATTATTTAAATAATTAGCAGCTGAAGCGTAAGCATCTTTTGGATTTTTCAGATCAATTGCTTTATCTTTATTGAAATCCAATGCATGATTTTTAATAGTGGAAGGCATAAATTGAAAAAAACCGAAAGCACCTGCCCATGAACCATAAAGAGTTTTATAGTCAATTTGATTTGTATCAATAAGTTTCAGTAAAATTAATAATTCCTTTGTAAAAAATTGAGATCTTCTTTTATCATAACTTAATGTCGCTAATGAAGATAATATGTCCATCTTTCCAACATAAGTCCCATAATTAGTTTCTATACCCATTAAAGACAAAAGTAATTCTTTTTCTATCTTAAAAATTTTTTCTACATCATTAATTAATCCAGTGTTGTCTCTATAAAAATTAATTCCTTTTTTAACTTTTTTTTTGGATGTTCTTTTTGAAATATAAGTTTTAGTATCTTCATAAAATTCGGGTTGATACCTATCGTATTCGATCACTTTAGGTAAAAATTTAACATTTGCCATAGTCATATCAAATGTTTTTTCAGAAATGTTATTGGCTAAAGCAATATTTTTAAAATTTTTTTTCCATTGAGAAAATTCAACTAAATCATTAGCTGTTAAGTTTGTAAAAAAACTTAAAAAGAGTAATAAAAAAATACTAATTTGTTTCATATAAGTCTTTTAGATATATAATTACAGCAATCCAAATGATAATAAAACTTGCAAATTTTACTAATGAAAATTCCTCATTATAATAAAAAAAACCTAATAAAAACTGCAATGTTGGAGTTATGTAAAAAATCATTCCTGTAGGACCTAGTCCTATTAGCTCAACTCCTCTTACATATAAAAAAAGGGGAATCACAGTCATAGGTCCAGCTAATAATAAAAAAAGGCTTAATCCTGGATTAGATAAACTGAAATCGTTAAAACCATTCTTTGTTAAAATATAAAAAACTATTAATGCAAATGGTAAAATGTATAAGCTTTCTACTAATAAACCTACATCGGTATCAACATTAATTTTTTTTCTTATTAAGTTATAGAAGGCCCAGCTTAACGCAACAATAATACCTACCCATGGTAAACTTTTTAGATTAAAAAAAATAAGTATCAAAATTGAAATGAAAACTAAAACAATTGATACAACTCTCTTGTTATTTAAGTTTTCTTTAAAAAAAATATATCCAAGCAAAACGCTTATTATTGGCATTATAAAATACCCAAAGCTAGCATCGATAATTCTATCTGTAGCAACTGCATAAATCCAAACTGCCCAATTTATAAAAATTAATAATCCAGATATGAATAATCCGATCATTTTTTCTTTATTACTTAAAATCTTTAAAAAAATTTTCCATTTTGAAAAAAAAGTGGTGGTAAATATCAACATAACTGCTGTCCACAAACATCGGTGAACAACAAGTTCTACATGACCTATAAAAGAAACATATTGAAAATATATTACTCCAATAAAACCCCACCAAAAAGATCCTAAAGAAGTAAGTATTATTCCTTTGTTAAATTCTTGTTTCATGTAATTATTTACTAATTAATTAATAACCCTGTTAATTAGACTATTTTATAGTTGAATTAAATATTTATAATTATAAAAGCTTCTACAAGGAGAGATGGCTGAGCGGTTGAAAGCACCGGTCTTGAAAACCGGCAAAGGGGCAACTCTTTCCTGGGTTCGAATCCCAGTCTCTCCGCCATAATTATTCATTATTATACTTAAAGTTTTTAAAAAGTTTATTAATTTTATTTAATTCAAAAATTGTTTCAGTCTTCAAACCTTTATAAAAATTATATAAACAGTCATCATC
Source organism: Pelagibacterales bacterium SAG-MED19 (assembly GCA_014654035.1). Taxonomy (GTDB): domain Bacteria; phylum Pseudomonadota; class Alphaproteobacteria; order Pelagibacterales; family Pelagibacteraceae; genus Pelagibacter. The sequence continues at coordinate 12,096 of JACWDQ010000010.1, read as the reverse complement.
TTTATCTAATAATTTTTCTAAATCTTTTAAATCATTATCTTTTAACGTATCAATGTATTTTTTTGTAAAAGTACCTAAAAGTTTATCCATTTCCCTAGTGCCGCGGTAATTTGATCTATATATAATTTTTTTTTTTAATTGTTCTATATCGAAATCCATTATTAGAATATATTAGTTGTTAATGTATAATGAAAGAAATTATAGATTTTTATTAAAAGATTTATCTAGTCTTGAAGGTGTAGGTATCAAAACAGCTAATTTATTAAAAAAAAAGAAAATAAATAATATTTTTGATTTATTATGGAAATTACCAAAAACTTACACTGATCGTAGTTTATCTTCTAAGATAAAAGATTTACGAATTGGGGAAAATCAAACAATAACTTTAGTTCCTATAAAATATTCTTTTCCTAGAATACGAAATTTACCTAATAGAGTTTTATGCTCAGATGAAACCGGAGAAATAGATTGTATTTTTTTTAATAGTTATGAGGGTTATATCAAAAAAATTTTACCTTTAGGTAAACATATAACAATAAGTGGAAAAATTGGAAGATTTAGAAATAAATATCAGTTAACTAATCCAAAATATATTTCTGAAAACTCATCCTTAATTAAACAAAAACACAATACATACTCTCTTACAGACGGTATTTCAGAAAAAGTATACAACAAAATTATCAATCAAATAATTCAAAAGATACCTTTATTAAAAGAATGGCACTCAAAAGAGATATTAAGTAAATTTGACAACATAAGTTGGAATGATTCCATTAAAGAATTACATAAACCTGAAAATATAGGAAATTATAAAAAACATTTTTACAAAAGACTTGCTTATGATGAAATTTTTTCTACTTTTTTAGTAAATTCAGAAATCAGAAAAAAAATTAAAAGAATAAAGAAAAAAAGAAAAAAAATAGATTATAAAAAACAAGAATTAATCATTAATTCTTTGGATTTTTCATTAACAAATGATCAAAAAAAAGTTCTAAAAGAAATTAACAATGATTTAAGTTCTCCAAATAAAATGTTTAGACTTATGCAAGGTGATGTGGGAAGTGGAAAAACAATTGTGTCGTTCCTAGCTGCAATCAATACAATCAATTCAGGTTTTCAAGTAGCTTTAATGGCACCAACGGAAATTCTAGCAAAACAACATTACAACTTAGCAAAAAAAATATTTCCTCAGAACTTTAAAGTAAGAATGATTTCTGGAAAATCAGATTATAAAGAAAAAAAAGAAACTCTTAAAAATTTAGAATTACATAAAATTGATATAATTATTGGCACTCATGCAATTTTTCAAAAAAAAGTATCTTTTAAAAAACTTGGATTAATTATTATTGATGAACAACATAAATTTGGTGTAAATCAAAGAAAAAAATTATCTGATAAAGGTGGTGATAATTGTGACATTTTATTAATGACAGCTACACCTATACCAAGAACTTTAACAATGACAATGTATGGTGATATGGATCTATCAATTATTCGAGAAAAACCTATGTCTAGAAAACCTATTCAAACTTATAGTAAATTGGAAAGTAAAATTGATGATGTCTTAAAATTCATAAATAAAGAAATAAAATTAGGAAACCAAATTTTTTGGGTTTGTCCATTAATTGAAAAATCAAAAAAATTAAACCACACCTCAGCAATAAAAAAATATGAATATTTATGTGATTTATTTCCTAATCAAGTTTCCTTATTACATGGAAAAACTAGTATTGAAGAAAAAGAAATCATTTTAAATAATTTTTTACAAAATAAATTTAAGATACTTGTTTCTACAACTGTTATAGAAGTTGGTATAGACTTTCCAAATGCTAATGTCATAATAATTGAAAACGCTAACAAGTTTGGATTATCTCAATTACATCAACTGAGAGGACGTGTAGGGAGAGGTCATAAGCAATCTTCATGCATACTTTTATTTAAATCTAATTTAAGTGAAAATGCTAAAAAAAGAATAAATATTCTTAAAAACTCAAATGACGGCTTTATCATTTCTGAAGAAGACATGAAAATTAGGGGTTTCGGTGACATTTTGGGTTTTAAACAAAGTGGAATTAAAAATTTCAAATTAGCTGATCCAATACACAATAGTGATCTTTTCCTATTAGCGGAAAAAGAAATTAGAAGGATTGAAAAATCTAAAGAAGATATTAGTAAATTTAAACCCTTAATTAAGTTGTATGATAGAGCTGATATAATTAATGATATAGCTTAATTATTTCCTGATGAAGTACCTGCTGATACAATAAACTTTGAAGCTTCTTCAAAAGTCATATTTAAATAAATAACATCATCAATTGGGAACATTAACAAAAAACCACTAGTTGGGTTTGGTGTTGTTGGGACAAACACATTAATCAACTTTTGATTAGTTTTTTTTGCCATTTCACCTTTATTTTCTTTAGTGGCAAAACCTACTGCCCACACTCCTTTTCTTGGATATTCAATCAGTACAACACTTTTTTTATCATTGTCTTTGTTTGAAAATGACTCAGTCATTTGTAAAATTGCTGAATAAATGGTTCTTAGAAAAGGAATTCTTTTAAATAAATCATCAATTAGTTTAAGAATTCTTTTGCCAAGGAATGATAATGATAGACCACCAACTATTGTAATAAAGATTATAGAAATTATAATTTCAATACCGGGTATTGCATAAGGTAAATAATTATTAGGATTTATATTTTGTGGTATAATTTTTGAAGATATACCAATTAATATCTTACTTAGATATAATGTGAATCCAATTGGAATTAAAACAACAACACCAGTAATAAAGTAATTTCTTAGAACAAGTGTTAATGATTTTTTTTTATTTTTTGCCATTTTTAACTAAAACTTGAGTAAATTACGAACGAAATTGCTATTATAAATAAAATTAATAATATTTTATTATTTAGATTCATCAATAAATATATTATCAATATTAAATATAAATGAATAGAAGAAAATTTTTAACATATGTAGGATGTGGCTGTTGTGGATTAATGCTAAATTCATGTTCTACCGCACCCATCACTGAAAGAAGACAACTAAAGATAATTCCTGAAGCAAAATTAAACGCTCAAGCTGCACAAATTTACGAAAAAATTAAAGAAAAAGAAAAAATGAGCGATGATTCTAAGACCTTAAACCTGATAAAAGATATTGGTAAAAGAATGGAAGGATCAATAAATGAATATTTTTATAAAGCAAAATTAAATGACCCTACAACAAATTTTGATTGGGAATATATACTTATTGAAAATAAAAAAGTAAGAAATGCATGGTGTATGCCTGGAGGAAAGATTGCCGTTTATACAGGAATTCTTGATGTTACAAAAAATAAAAACGGCTTAGCTGCTGTAATGGGCCATGAAATAGCACATGCTGTTGCAAAACATTCTGTAGAAAGAGCTAGTCGTGGTGCAATCTTAAATACTGGAACACAATTAATAGATATTTTTACTGGAGGAAAATTATCACAAGTTAATAGAGCTACAGGAATGAATACTGTTGGTTTATTATCGCAAATTGGAATTATGAATCCTTTTAACAGAAAACAGGAAAGCGAAGCTGATTACTTAGGAATGATTTTTTCATCCTTATCTGGTTATGATATTAGGGAAACAGTTAAAATATGGGAAAGAATGAAAGAATTTAATAAAGGCAAAGCTCCACCTGAATTTATGAGCACTCATCCATCAGCTGATAATAGGATTAAAAAAATAAATGAATGGACTAGTGAAATTATTCTGGATTACCCTCCCATTAATATATCATAAAATACTAATGGTGAGCCGTGTTGGACTCGAACCAACGACCCATTCCTTAAAAGGGAATTGCTCTACCAACTGAGCTAACGGCCCATATTCATCACAAGAATTTAATTGTGTATATAGAATTATTTAAATAATTCAAATAGGAATTTGTGGGACAAATAGTTTCTATCTTACAACTTATCTATGTATTTATTGTGAAATTCATCAAAAGTACTGTTCTTAATGTTATCTCTAATTGATGACATCAACTCTTGATAAAAATTAATATTGTGAAGAGTTAAAAGCATAGATCCAAGAATTTCATTAGTATTAAACAAATGATTTAAATAGCTTTTTGAATATCTATTTAAACTAAATTTATCACAATTTTCATCTAATGGAGTGTCATCTTTTTGATACTTATTGTTTTTAATATTTATTCTACCATTCCAAGTAAAAGCAAGTCCGGTTCTACCTGATCTTGTTGGTAAAACACAATCAAACATATCAATACCTCTTTTTACAGCACCAAGAATATCTGCTGGTGTACCCACTCCCATTAAATAGTGAGGTTTTTCTGGTGGTAGATCTTTTTTAATATCGTCTAATACTCCGAACATTTCTTTTTGTGTTTCTCCAACAGCCAGTCCCCCAATCGCATATCCATCAAAATTTATGTTAATTAATGACTCTAACGACTTAATTCTAAGATCTTTAAAAAGACCTCCTTGTATTATACCAAAAATTGCTTTTTGTGGATTATGGCCAAAAGCATGTTTAGATCGCTGAGCCCAATACAAAGATAGTTCCATTGATTTCTTAATTAATTCGTAATCTTTAGTATTTTTTGGACATTCATCCATAATCATAACGATATCAGAATTTAGGCCAAGTTGAATTCTTATACTTTCTTCAGGACTCAAATAAAATTTCTTACCGTCGATATGAGAATTAAATATTGCACCCTTTTCAGGATCAATTTTATTTAATTTTGATAGAGACATGACTTGGAAACCACCTGAATCTGTAAGAATTGGTAAATTACAATTCATAAATTTATGTAATCCACCAACTCTTTTTATTCTATCTACACCTGGTCGTATCATTAAATGGTATGTATTACCTAGAATAATTTCAGAACCAGTTTTTTTAATATCATCTATAGTACAAGCCTTAACAGTTGCCTGGGTACCTACAGGCATGAAGGCTGGAGTTTGAATATTTCCTCTATGAGTTTCGATTAAACCACATCTAGCATATTTATCTGTCTTTAAAATCTTAAAGGCAAAATTTTTCAATGCCATCTAAAAATTATAAAGATTTAAAACTAATAATTTTATCTGGATCAGAAACAGCTCCATTGTTTTTTTCATCACCTCTTTTAATTTTATCTACATTTTCCATACCTTCTATAACTTTTCCAAAAACAGTATATTGTCGATCTAAAAATGGTGCTGGTTTAAAACAGATAAAAAATTGACTATTAGCACTGTTTGGATCTGAAGATCTAGCCATTGAAAGAGTTCCCCTATCATGAGGGAGGCTATTAAATTCTTGTTGTAGATCTGGTAAATCAGATCCACCCATCCCTGCTCTTTTTAAATCAAAGTCCGCTGACCCAGAATTTCCAAATTTCACGTCTCCTGTCTGGGCCATAAAACCATCGATAACTCTATGAAAAACAACATTATCATATTTTCCTGAATTTGCTAATTCCTTAATTCTTTTTACATGATTAGGAGCAACATCTTCAAATAATTCAATTTTTACATCTCCATCTTTTAGTTTTAATATCATAATATTTTCCCCCGACATTGTTAGATTTGTTAAAAATAAAAAAAAAATTAATACACTATAAAAAATTTTATTCATATTTTTTTTTTAATAATTTAATAGTGCTTTTTGTGGTAAATTTTTTTATATTACCTTTAAGTTTAACTATTTCTTTTACAAATTTCGATGAAATAATTTGGTTTTCAACATCAGACATTAAAAACAATGTTTCAATATTATTATTTAACTTTCTATTCATGCCGGCAAGTTGAAATTCATATTCAAAATCTGATACAGCTCTCAAACCTCTTAAAATAATAGTTGATTTATGTTTTTTACAAAGATCTGTGGTAAGAGATGTAAATGAAATAACTAAAATTTTTTTTTTGTTTAACTTTAGGTCAGAAAATAAAGCTTTTTTAACAATTTCAATTCTTTCCTCGGAATTAAAAAGATAATTCTTATTTTCAACATCAGATACAGCAACCACAATTTTATCAAATAATTTTAAACCTTTTTTAATTACATCGATATGGCCAAAAGTAATTGGATCGAACGTACCTGGATAAATTGCAACTTTATTCATTAAACTAAATTATCATCAATTTTGTCAGCTGAAACTACTTTTTCTTCTCCTGATAATTTAAAAATTCGAACACCTTGTGTGTTTCTTCCTGCCGTTCTAATTTCTTTTACTGCTACTCTGATGACTCTTCCTTTATTTGTTGAAATTAAAATTTCATCACCATCAAAAACAGGAAAAGATGATGAAATATTTCCATTTCTTGGTGAATTTATTATTCCTATAATTCCTTTACCACCACGGTTAGTAACTCTATAATCTACGTGTGGTGTTTTTTTCCCGTATCCATTTTCTGTAATTGATAAAATAAATTTTTCTTTAGCCTTAAGCTCTGAACTATTATCTTTAGTTTTTTTAATATTTTTCAGACTTTTATCGTTATCTATTATTGACAATGAAACAATTTGATCATTAGGAGCTAAAACTATTCCTTTAATCCCTTTTGATGATCTACCTTTGAAAATTCTTAATTTTTTAGACTCAAAACGAATACATTTTCCTAATTTAGTGCTTAAAATAATGTCTTGATCATCTTTGCAAATTTTTACACCAATAATTTTATCATTTGAGTCAAGTTTCATTGCTATTTTACCAGCTGCATTAATTGAAGAAAAATCTTCGAGACTATTTTTTCTAATTTTACCTTGAGAGGTTGCAAAAACAATTTGATAATTTTTAACCTCGGTATCATCATCAGGAAAAGGCATAATTGAACTTATAGATTGATGATTTTTAAGAGGTAAAATATTAAATAAAGATTTACCTTTTGAAGTTGAAGAGCCTTCAGGTATTTTCCACGCTTTTATTCGGTAAACTAGTCCTTCTGTAGAAAAAAATAAAACTGAAGTATGGGTATTTACTGAAAGAGTCTGAACGACTGAATCTTCGTTTCTAGTAGTTATACCTGTTTTTCCTTTACCTCCTCTTTTTTGTATTTTAACGCTTTTTAAAGATCCTCTTTTTATATAACCTTGCAAAGTTACTGTAATTAAGACAGATTGTTTTTGAATAGTTTCCTCAATATCATAATTTAGAACAACATCAATTATTTTTGTTCTTCTTGGAATTGAATATCTATCCTTAATGTTTATTAGTTCCTCACTTATAACTTTTTGTAATTCTTTTTTTGAGGAAATAATCTTCTTATATTTAGTAATAAGATCTGCTAATTTTTTAATCTCAATCTCAATTTCATTAATACCAAGAGCAGTTAATTTTTGTAATCTAAGTTCCAATATTGCATTTACTTGATTTTCTGAAAATGAATAAAGGCCTTTGCTTTTATTCTTATTTTCAATTAATGAGATCATTTTTTGAGATTTGTTTATTTTCCACTTAGTTTTTAAAATTGAATTTTTTGCATCATCAGGAGTTTTTGAACTTCTAATAATTTTGATAATTTTATCTAAATTCTCTACCGATACTGAAAGACCTATTAATATATGAGCTCTCTCCTCTGCTTTTTGTAAATCAAATTTTGTTTTTTTAATTACAACATCTTCTCTGAAGGTTAAAAAATTTGTTAAAAAATCTTTTAAGTTACAAGTTTCAGGTTTCCCCTCTACTATAGCCAGAGTATTAAACCCAAATGAACTTTCAATCTGAGTATTTTTATATAATTGTCTTTTTACTGTTTCCGGTTCTACACCGTTTCTTAAGTCTATAGAAACTCTTATGCCTTCTCTATTAGACTCATCTCTTATGTCTTTAATACCCTCAATTTTTTTTTCTCTTACCAATTGAGCTATTTTTTCATTCAAAATTGATTTATTAACTTGATATGGTATTGAAGTAATAACAAGTCTTTCTCTTCCATTTTTAAGACTTTCAATAGAAATTTCCCCTCTAATTTTAAATGATCCTCGGCCTTTATTGTAACCTTGTTTAATAATGTCTTTACCTATAATAACTCCTCCTGTGGGAAAATCTGGCCCAGGTATATGTTTCATTAAATCTTTAATTTTAATATCTTTGTTTTCTATTAAAGCTAAAGTTCCATCTATAACTTCACCTAAATTATGTGGTGGTATACTTGTTGCCATACCGACAGCAATTCCACCAGCACCATTAACTAACAAATTTGGATATTGAGCAGGCAAAACTGTGGGTTCCTTTTCAGTTTCATCGTAATTACTTTTAAAAATTATTGTATTTTTTTCTATATCGTTAATTAAATATTCTGAAACTTTTGACAATCTGGTTTCTGTATATCTCATTGCTGCTGCAGGATCTCCATCAATTGAACCAAAATTTCCTTGACCATCAACTAAGGGTAAGCTCATTGAAAAATCTTGAACCATACGCACTAAAGCATCATATACAGATTGATCACCGTGAGGATGATATTTACCAATAACATCCCCAACTATTCTTGCAGATTTTCTAAATTGTTTCGACCAATCATAACCACCTTTATACATCGCATACAAAATTCTTCTATGTACAGGTTTCAATCCATCTCTAATGTCAGGTAATGCTCTACTTACTATTACACTCATTGCATAAGAGAGATAAGATGAGCTCATCTCATCATGCATAGATATTAATTTTATATTTTTATCCTCAGGAACTTCAGTTTTTTGCATAAATATTAAAAAGGAATTTCGTCATCCATATCGTTAGATATTTGAGATATATCCTGATTATTGTCAGAAGTTTGTGTATTATCATTGGCAATACCTCCACCAGAATTTCCACCACCAAGCATAGTTAAAGATGAATTATAACCTTGAATAACTATTTCAGTTGAATATTTATCCTGTCCAGACTGTTCGTCTTTCCATTTTCTGGTAGTTAATTGACCCTCAACATAAATTTGAGCACCCTTTTTTAAGTATTGTTGAACTACATTTACTAAACCTTCATTAAATACAACTATACGGTGCCATTCTGTTTTTTCTTTTTTTTCTCCAGTATTTTTATCTTTCCAAGATTGACTCGTTGCAAGGCTTATTCTTGCTACATTTTTTCCATTGCTCATTTGTTTGATTTCAGGGTCTGCGCCCAAACGACCAATTAAAAGTACTTTATTTAAACTTCCAGCCATAATATTTTATTATTTGTTAAATTAATTAATTAGATTTATATCACAATTTACTCTGAATATTAATTTTATTAAGTCAAAGCAACAAAAATTATGATTAAAAAGATAGTTATTAAGGGCGCTAAAGAACATAATTTAAAGAATATTTCTTTAGAAATTCCTAAAGAGAAATTTGTAGTTATTACCGGACTATCAGGGTCCGGTAAATCGTCTCTTGCTTTTGACACAGTATATGCTGAAGGACAGAGAAGATATGTCGAAAGTTTATCTGCTTATGCGAGGCAATTTTTGGATAAAATGAAAAAACCAAATGTTGATCTTATTGAAGGTTTAAGTCCTGCTATATCAATAGAACAAAAAAACACTTCTAAGAATCCTAGATCAACAGTAGCAACTGTAACCGAGATTTATGATTATATGAGAGTTTTATATGCGAGAGCAGGAATACCATATTCTCCTTTTACAGGGAAACCAATTGAGTCTCAAACTGTTACACAAATTGTTGATAAGATTAAACAATTACCAAAAAAATCAACTATCTATCTTTATGCTCCAATAGTAAGAGGTCGTAAAGGAGAGTACAAAAAAGAAATTTTGGGCTATAAAAAAAGAGGTTTTAGAAAAATTAAAATCGATAATGTTCTGTATGATATTGAAAAAATTCCTGAAATTAATAAAAAAATTAAACATGATATATCAATTTTAGTCGATAGAATTGTTCTTAACTCATCATTAGGAAATAGATTGGCTGAAGGCATAGAAACTGCAGTAAATTTGGCAAATGGTTTATTATTTGTAGAATATGAAGATGAAACATTGCCAAAAAAATTTAGAAAAATTGAAAAACTAATTTTTTCAACAAAATTTGCCTGTCCTGAAAGTGGTTTTACTATTGAAGAAATAGAACCTAGATTATTTTCATTTAACAGTCCATTTGGAGCATGTGAAGAATGTGAAGGAATAGGTATTAAATTAAATGTTGATCCAAATTTAGTTATACCAAATGAAAAAAAAAGTATTATTGATGGAGCAATAGAACCTTGGGCAAAAACAACTACCTTATATTATGCTCAAACACTTGCTTCATTAGCAAAACATTACAATTTTTCACTAGAGGAAAAATGGTTAAAGCTCTCAAAAAAAATTAAAGATGTAATCCTTTATGGATCCGATGATGAAGAGATTAAATTTAATTATGATGATGGTTATGAAAAATATTCCCATAAAAAAACTTTTGAGGGTGTTATTAACAATTTAGAAAGAAGATATCTTGAAACTGATAGTGATTGGAAAAGAGAGGAAATTTCCCAATATCAATCAGATACAAAATGTGAAAGATGTAATGGTCATAGATTAAAAGACGAGGCTCTTTGTGTAAAAATAAATGGATTACACATCAGTGAAGTTACAGAAAAATCAATTTTAGATGCAAGTAAATGGTTTGAAGAATTAAAGAATAATCTTGATAAAAGACAAATAAAGATAGCTGAGCATATTTTAAAAGAAATCAATGAAAGATTAAATTTTTTATTGAATGTAGGACTTGATTATTTAACTCTTTCTAGAGAATCTGGAACTCTTTCTGGTGGAGAAGCACAAAGAATAAGATTAGCATCACAAATAGGATCAGGTTTGACAGGAGTTTTATATGTTTTAGATGAACCATCAATAGGTCTTCATCAAAAAGATAATGTTAAATTAATAAATGCATTAAAAAGATTAAGAGACTTAGGTAATACTGTTATCGTAGTTGAGCACGATACTGAAACTATGGAAAATGCAGATCATATTATTGATCTTGGACCAGAGGCTGGGAATAATGGTGGCCAAGTAGTAGCTGAAGGTACTTTTAAAGAAATAAGTAAAAATGAAAATAGTATTACTGGAAAATATTTATCGAAAAAACTTAATATCAAAGTCCCTCAAAAAAGAAGGTTAGCAAAAAATGGTAGATTTTTAGAAATTACAGGTGCATCAGGAAATAATTTAGATAATGTAAATTTGAAAATACCATTAGGTAGCTTAACGTGTGTTACTGGAGTTTCTGGTAGTGGAAAGTCGACTCTTGTTTTGCAAACTTTATATAATGCGCTTAATCTAACTTTAAATAACAATAAATCTAGAAAAATTCCAAAACCTTTTAAAGGATTTAAAGGAACAGAATTAGTCGATAAAATAATTGACATAGACCAATCACCAATCGGAAGAACACCAAGATCTAATCCTGCTACTTACACAGGCGCATTTGGACCGATTAGAGATTGGTTTACAGGTTTGCCAGAGTCAAAAACTAGAGGTTATAAGCCTGGTAGATTTTCATTTAATGTCAGAGGTGGTAGATGTGAAGCTTGTGAAGGTGATGGTGTAATTACTTATGAAATGCATTTTCTCCCTGATGTTTATATTCAATGTGATGAATGTAAAGGGACTCGTTATAATCGAGAAACTTTAGAAATAAAATTCAAAGACAAAAGTATTGCAGATGTTTTAAATATGACTGTTGATGAGGGTTGTGAATATTTTGAGAACATATCTAATATTAAAACAAAATTACTTACATTAAAGAAAGTTGGTTTAGGTTACATTAAAATTGGACAACAAGCGACAACTCTATCTGGAGGTGAAGCACAGAGAATAAAATTGGCTAAAGAATTATCAAAAAGATCAACTGGTAGGACAGTATATATTCTGGATGAACCAACAACTGGATTGCACCAGCATGATATAAAAAAATTGCTTGAAATTCTTCATACTTTTGTAGCTTTAGGCAATACGGTAGTGGTAATTGAACACAACCTGGATGTAATTAAAACTGCTGATTATATCGTTGATATGGGTCCAGAAGGCGGTGTGAAGGGTGGGAAAATTATCGCAGAGGGTAAACCAGAGGAAATATGTAAAATAAATGAAAGTTACACTGGTAAATTTTTGAAACCTCT
>JACWDQ010000001.1 GCA_014654035.1 Pelagibacterales bacterium SAG-MED19 | reverse complement strand
ACAACAGTTCCGCTACTACCTCTAGACATTCTCAAAGATGTGTCTGTAACGTCAATTGCTTTTTCACCAAAAATTGATCTTAACAATTTTTCTTCTGGTCCAGATGCTGAATCTCCTTTTGGAGTAACTTTTCCGACTAGAATATCGCCTGCATTAACTTCTGCTCCGATATATACAACGCCAGATTCATCTAAATTTTTTAGAGCTTCTTCATTTACATTAGGAATATCTCTAGTAATTTCTTCTTCACCCAATTTAGTATCTCTAGCCATTATTTCATACTCCACGATATGGACAGATGTAAACACATCGTCTGTTACACATCTTTCAGAGATTAAGATAGAATCTTCAAAATTATATCCTTGCCAAGGCATAAAGGCTACTGTTACATTTTTTCCTAAAGCTAATTCACCAAGTTTAGTTGAAGGTCCATCAGCAATAATATCACCTGTTTTAACTTTGTCTCCCACTCTAACTAAAGGCTTTTGATTTATACACGTGTTTTGATTTGATCTTTTAAACTTTTGTAAATTATAAATATCAACACCTGATTTAGTAAAATCAGTTTCTTCTGTGACTTTAATAACAATTCTTTTTCCATCAATTTTATCAACAATACCATCTCTTTTAGCAACGATAGTTACACCTGAGTCTAAAGCTACATCACTTTCAATACCCGTGCCAACTAAAGGTGCCTCAGGTTTTAATAATGGTACAGCTTGCCTCATCATATTTGAACCCATAAGAGCTCTATTAGCATCATCATTTTCTAAAAAAGGTATTAAAGAGGCGGCTACAGAAACTAATTGTTTAGGTGAAACATCTATATAATCAATCGTTTCAGGTTTAGATAATAAAAAATTTAAATTTTGTCTGCAAGAAACTAACTCTTCAATTATTTTATTGTTTTTGTCAATTTTTGTATTTGCTTGAGCTATGGTAAACTTTGTTTCCTCCATTGCCGATAAGTATTCTACCTTATCTTGAACAACTCCATCTTTTACTCTTTTATATGGACTTTCAATAAAACCATATTTATTGATTTTCGCATAAGTTGATAAACTATTAATTAAACCTATGTTTGGTCCTTCGGGAGTTTCGATTGGGCAGATACGTCCATAATGAGTTGGGTGAACATCTCTAACTTCAAATCCAGCTCTTTCTCTAGTTAAACCACCTGGCCCTAAAGCAGATACTCTTCTTTTATGGGTAATTTCAGATAAAGGATTTGTCTGGTCCATAAATTGAGACAGCTGGGAACTAGCAAAAAAATCTTTTAAAGAAACAGTTAGAGGTTTAGCATTTATTAAATCTTGAGGCATTGCAGACTCAACGTCAAGTGTGGTCATTTTTTCTTTAATCGCTCTTTCCATTCTATAAACACCTATACGAGCTTGATTCTCAACTAATTCACCTACAGATCTGACTCTTCTATTACCAAGGTGGTCAATATCATCCACATCATCTTTACCGTCTCTTAAATCTAACATTTTATGAATAATAGCAATTATGTCATCATTCCTAAGAATTGTGATTTTGTCTGAACAATCTAATTCTAACCTAGAGTTCATTTTTACTCTTCCAACATCTGATAAATCATAACGATCTGAACTAAAAAATAAATTGTTAAAAATTTGTGTTGCAATTTCGATTGTAGGTGGTTCACCTGGCCTTAACATTTTATATATTTCTGTAATAGCTTCGTCTTTATTATTATTTTTGTCATTTAAGATTGTTGTTAAAAGATATGGACCTTTATTGATAGAGTTAGTTACTGAAATTTCTATTGTTTGAATGTTAGCTTCAAGAATTTTTTCAATTATCGTTTCATTAATTTCAGTACCAATTTTAAAGATACCTTCTTCTTCCTCATTAATCTTTATATCTTTATGTAAAAATTTACCAAAGAGAGAGTCTTTTGAAACTAGGATATCTTTTAAACCATCATTAGACAACTTTTTAGCATTTAGATAATTTATCTTATCACCAAGTTTTATAACAACTTTGCCTGTTTTTGCGTCTATTACTTCTTCTGAAAAGTTTTTAGCTTTATAATTTTCTGGATTAAATTTTGTTTTCCATTTTTCAGTTTGCTTGTCATAATGGTAATTTTCACTTTCATAAAACTCATTTACTATTTCTGATTTTTTATAACCCAAAGCTAACAACAATGTAGATGCCAAAATTTTCTTTTTTCTATCAATTTTAAAATATAAAAAATCCTTAACATCATACTCAAAGTCCAACCAAGAACCTCTATTAGGTATTACTCTACAATTAAATAACAATTTTCCACTTGCATGAGTTTTTCCTTTGTCATGATCGAAGAAAACCCCCGGGCTTCTATGCATTTGATTAACAACTACTCTTTGAACTCCGTTAGTAATGAATGTTCCACTGTTAGTCATCATTGGCACTTCACCCATATAAACTTCTTGCTCTTTTGCAGAAAGAATATCTTTTGTGTTATTTTCCTGATCTATTTCGTAAACAACTAATCTTAGTGTGCACTTTAAAGCTGATGAATAAGTTAAGCCCCTAGTTATACATTCCTCAACATCAAATTTTGGTTTTTCTAATTTATAAGATACATATTCTAAAGTAGCTTTGTCATTTAAATCTTCAATTGGAAAAATACTTTTGAACACTCTATCAAAACCTTTAGTTAAGTCTCCAGCATCTGGATTAAAGTCAGCAAGTTGCTTATATGAGTTTTTTTGAACTTCTATAAGATTGGGTATTGATAAACTTTCCTTTAGTTTACCAAAACTTTTTCTAATATTCTTTTTTTCAGTAAAAGATATTTGCATCTATGTTTTAATACTGATTAAAAAAATAATCAGTACTTAAAAAATTCCTTATTAATTTATTTAAGTTCTACTTTTGCGCCTGCAGCTTCTAATTTAGCCTTAATTTCTTCAGCTTCTTTTTTTGGTACACCAGCTTTAACTTCTTTTGGTGCTCCTTCAACTAAATCTTTAGCTTCTTTTAATCCAAGTGAAGTAGCTGCTCTAACTTCTTTAATGACATTGATTTTTTTGTCGCCAGCAGATACTAGCATAATTGTAAAGTCATCTTTGTCTTCGGCTGCTGCTGCACCGCCAGCTGCTGCTGGAGCTGCTGCTGCCATAGGAGTCACTCCCCATTTTTCTTCTAATTGTTTTGAAAGATCTGCTGCTTCAGCAACAGTCAGTTTTGATAAATCGTCGATAATCTTATTTAGGTCAGGCATATATACTACTCTTTAGGTTGTGTTTCAGAATTTTCTGGGGGTAAATTACTCATTTTTTCCGATCGTGCAAGTAAAATACTCACCAATTTTGAAGCAGAAGCATTCAAAATACCTACAATATTAGCTCTTGCTTCATCTAAAGTAGGTAAATTAGCTACATTCATTACTCCAGCTTGATCTAAAACTTCATTATCCATTATTCCACCAATTAATTTTAGATTCTCGTTATCTTTTGCGAATTTTGATAAAATTCGAGCTGACATAATTGCATCTTCACCAAAAGCAACTGCAGTTGGTCCAGTAAAAAGATTTGATAAATCTTTACATTTCGTTTTTTCCAAGGCTAATTTTGTAATTCTATTCTTTGTAATTTTAAAAACAATTCCATGTTCTCTCATTTTAGATCTTAATTCATCTAATTGGGGCATAGATAATCCCTGGTAGTGAGTAACCATTATAGCTTTACTATTTTCAAACTGAGAAGTCATTTCGGTAATATAATTTTTTTTTTGCTCTTTATTCATCATAAGACTAAATATTTTTACCTAATTTAAGTTTATAAGAAACACCCATTGTTGATGTTAAGAAAGCTGATCTTATCAAATCACCTTTTAATGTGTTATTAGATTTTTCTTTTTCGAGAGTTTCAAGAATTGCATTAAAATTTTTTAGTAGTTTGTCATCACTAAAAGATTTTTTTCCAATACTCACACCAATATTTCCATCTTTATCATTTCTAATTTCTGCTTGACCAGATTTAGCATCAGTTACAGCTTGTTTTAAATTTTCAGTTACCGATCCAAGTTTTGGATTTGGCATTAAACCTTTTGGACCAAGAACCTTACCAAGTTTAGATAGTTTAATCATCATTCCAGGTGTGCAAATTAATTTTTCAAAATTCATTTCTCCACCCTTAATTTTTTCTATAAAATCATCCCCACCAACTATATCTGCTCCTGCTGCTTTGGCATCTGAAGCTTTGGCATCTTCACAAACAACAGCAACTTTTACTTTTTTTCCAGTACCACCTGGAAGATTTACAACTGTTCTTATATTTACTTCACCTTTTTTTTGTTTGTGGTTGATTTGAAAGTTTAAATCTACAGACTCATCAAATTTAGTTGTGCAATTTTTTTTAACTTCAGTTAATAATTTATCTATTCCTTCAGCAGGTAAGTTCGATGTATTTTTTGGAAGTTTTTTAAATCTTTTTGATACCATTATTCTTTAACCTCAATTCCCATAGATCTAGCCGAACCAGCAATAATTTTGACTGCTTGTTCGAGATCTATAGCATTTAAATCATTCATTTTTTGTTTTGCAATTTCCTCAGCTTGTTTTTTTGTAATTGAAGCAACTATATTTCTTCCTGGTTCTTTTGAACCACTTTTTAATTTTGCAGCTTCTCTGATAAAAAATGAAGCTGGGGGAGATTTTATTTTAAAATCAAATTTTTTATCTTTATAAACAGTTATTTCTACAGGAACAGGTTTGCCTGCTAGTGTTTTAGTTTTATCATTAAAGGCTTTACAAAATTCCATTATGTTTACACCACGCTGACCCAACGCTGGTCCAACTGGTGGAGCTGGATTTGCTTGCCCACCTTTAATTTGTAGTTTTATAAATCCACTTATTTCTTTTTTTGCAGCCATTAACTTACTTTCTCAACTTGGTTATATTCTAAATCTACAGGTGTTGGTCTCCCAAAAATTGATACGGAAACTTTAAGTCTAGATTTTTCCTCGTCAATTTCTTCAACCATTCCACTGAATGATGCAAACGGGCCATCAACAACCTGAATTTTTTCACCAACGCTGTACTCTATACCAGATTTTGGCTGTGCTACACCATCTTTTATTTGACCTAAGATTTTTTCTATTTCTTTATCAGAAACAGGAACTGGCATACCTCTAGATCCTAAAAAACCACTTACTCTCTTTATATTTTTGATCATATGGTAAATATCATTATCCATTTCACTCTTTATTAATACATAACCAGGAAAGTATTTTTTTTTCCTTTGTATTCTTTTACCTCTTTTTACCTCTGTTACATCATGTGTTGGAACAACTATTTCCTCAAATTTCTCAGAAATCTTAGCTTTATCTGCCTCTTCTTTAATAAGACCAGCAACTTTATTTTCAAAACTTGAGTGTGATTGAACAATATACCAATTTTTCATTAAATACTCACTTTAAGTAAAATTTCTAAAAAAAATTTTAAAACCTGATCTAAAAGAAGAAAAAATAATGACATTACCAATGCCATAACAAAAACCATTAAAGCTCCTTGTAAAGTTTCTTTTCCAGTTGGCCAAGACACTTTGAAAGCTTCTTGTTTAACTTCTTGAATAAATTTAATCGGGTTTTTCATAGTTCAAAATAACTTTATTGGCAGGAGCGGAGGGACTCGAACCCTCAGCCTCCGGTTTTGGAGACCGGCGCTCTACCAATTGAGCTACACTCCTATATAGAGCTTACTCTATAATCTTAGTTACTACTCCAGCTCCAACAGTTCTTCCACCTTCACGAATTGCAAAATTTAATTTTTCTGACATCGCAATTGGTGTAATTAGTTTTACTGTAAATTTAGCATCATCACCTGGCATAACCATCTCGGTACCAGAAGGAAGCTCTACTTCACCTGTTACGTCAGTAGTTCTAAAATAAAACTGTGGTCTGTACTTTGTAAAGAATGGTGTATGTCTTCCGCCCTCTTCTTTTTTAAGCACATATGCTTGAGCCTCAAACTTAGTATGTGGTGTTACTGAACCTGGTTTACAAAGAACTTGACCTCTCTCAATATCTGTTCTTTCAACACCTCTCAATAATACGCCTACGTTATCTCCAGCTTCGCCTGAATCTAAAAGTTTTCTAAACATTTCAACACCAGTACAAACTGATTTTTTTGTTTCTCTAATACCAACTATTTCGATTTCATCTCCAGTTTTAAGTACACCAGACTCTACTCTACCAGTTGCAACTGTACCTCTTCCTGAAATTGAAAAAACATCTTCAACAGGCATCAAAAAATCTTTATCTTTAGGTCTATCAGGTTGTGGAATAAATGAGTCAACATTCTTCATTAATTCTAAAATAGAATTTTTTCCAATTTCGTCATCTCTACCTTCGACTGCAGCTAAAGCAGATCCTTTAGCGATTGGAGTCTTGTCACCAGGAAACTTGTAAGAAGTTAAAAGTTCTTTAATTTCTTCTTCAACAAGGTCAATCATTTCTTTATCATCAACTTGATCCACTTTATTTAAGTAAACACAAATTGCTGGAACACCAACTTGTCTTGCTAAAAGAATATGTTCTCTTGTTTGAGGCATTGGGCCATCAGCAGCATTAACTACTAAAATCGCTCCATCCATTTGAGCTGCCCCTGTGATCATGTTTTTTACGTAGTCAGCGTGACCTGGACAATCTACGTGTGCATAGTGTCTTTTCTCAGTTTCATATTCAACATGCGCAGTAGAAATTGTAATTCCTCTTTCTTTTTCCTCTGGTGCTTTATCAATTTGATCATAAGCAACAGCTTTAGCACCACCAGTTTCAGATAAAACTTTAGTGATAGCTGCAGTTAAAGTTGTTTTACCGTGGTCGACATGTCCGATTGTACCAATGTTACAATGCGGTTTATTTCTTACAAATTTTTCTTTTGACATTACTTATTTCCTCACATTTCTTTATTAAACAATTTTTTTTTCTTGGAGCGGGTAAAGGGAATCGAACCCTTACATCCAGCTTGGAAGGCTAGCGTTCTACCATTGAACTACACCCGCACAACCCCAAGAGTATCACTCCAGTGCTATTTAAAAATTATTGAATGGTGGAGGGGGAAAGATTCGAACTTTCGAAGACCGAAGTCAACGGGTTTACAGCCCGCCCCATTTGACCGCTCTGGAACCCCTCCTCTGGGGAAGTGTCCCCTGTTCAATAAAGCTTCAAACAACAGCCGTTTTATATATTTTTATTGTGTAAATGCAATATGTGTTTTATCGGGAAAATAATCAAAAAAACGTGTAAAATATAGTAAATTTTATGAATAAATCGTCTTTTTTTATAATTGGTCAACATGCTGTAATAGAGGCCCTACGAAACCCTAAAAGAAAGGTCTTAAGAGTGTTTTTAACCGAAGAAAGTAAAAAAAATATCCATCGGAAAAATCCAAATAAAAATTTATTAAATGATGTCAAAATATATTTTAAGACAAAAAAAGAATTGGATAAGTACAGCACTAAAGAAAATTTGCTTCATCAAGGCTACGTTGCTGAAATAGAACATTTTGAAAAGCCTATACTTAAAGATTTTATTAAAGAAAAAAAAGATATTACATTGGTTTGCTTAGATAGCGTAACTGACCCAAGGAACATTGGTTCATTAGTAAGAAGTGCTGCCTCATTTAATATTGATGGAGTAATTTTAAAAGAAAGAAACTTTCCAAGTGATAGTAAGTTAATGTATAAAGCAGCCAGTGGCGCAATGGAGTATATGCCAATATTTGAAGTTTCAAATATAAATTCGACATTGAAAAATTTAAAAGATAAAAATTTTTGGATATATGGATTTGATGGATCTGGAGATAAAAATTTTACTAATGTAAAATGGGAAGGTAATAATATACTATTATTTGGATCAGAAGGTTATGGCATGCACCAACACACAACTAAATATGCAGATTTTTTGGTTAAAATTGACATTAATGAAAAAATAGAAAGTTTAAATATATCAAATAGTGCAGCAATTGTATTTCATCATTTAAGTTATTTAAAAAAAAGAGTTGATTAATTTATAAATAATTAATAACTATTGCGTATGCCCTTGTAGCTCAGCTGGTAGAGCAATTGATTTGTAATCAATAGGTCCGCGGTTCGAATCCGTGCGGGGGCACCATCACTCAATAAAATCAACGTTAAATTTTTTCAAAAAGTTAAATTTCTATCCTGACTGTGCTCATAGTGTGCTTTGATTGTGTATAGAGTGTGTATAGATTGTGTATCAATCAAGTGGTCGTTTAATCTAAAACTTTAACTATCACAGAAATAAAAATTATAAACCCAATATAAAATAAAAAAGCTTTATCATTTTTTTGTTTCCACGCTAGTTTTGAGCTCATAGGTTCTTCTTCTTTTTTTGGTGGAAGTTGAATTTTAATGTATTTTTTCTTTCTCTTTTTGACCATTAATGCAAAACTTTATCTAAAATTTTGAAAGTGACATAACGATGTTGCTCATCACTCTCAACATCAAACTCTACCTGTGGATCAATATCCCCTACCATAACATCTGCCATATAAGTTATATAATCACCTAGCTCATTATCCGTTGCACAGAAATCAAATTTTTTTTTAAATGTTATCATTAATCAATTTTTTTTCCCCATATAGTCCCTTTGGGATGATTTTTGCTAACACTTTTCCAAGTGCCTTTAACATTTCCTAAAAAACTTATATTTGCGTTAACTATATAATGACCTCTATTTACGTTCCATATAACCTTATTGCCATCTTCTACCCAAGTGCAAGATTCAGCATAAGCTCCTTCTTCACCACAAGTATTATCAGTATAAAAAATCCATATATGTTTTTGTCCAACGGATGAACTTACGTCCAGTTTAAATTTAATCTTTTTATCATTAGTTAACCCAACACTGCAACACAACAAACCCAGAACCACGATCCCTAAAAGTTTTTTCATTTTTGATTTAACTCGTATAATGTTTTTCCTTTATACATCCAAAACTGTGGACCTGCTATTTTAGTCCATTTGTATCCCATTTCTTGAACTATAATTAAAGCAGCTGGAGATAGTGAAGTTCTATTTCCTCTAAATTCTATTTGATCGTTATCTAAAACTTTTGCTGTGATTGACGGATCTTTTTTAAATTCTAATATTTCACCAGGGTCAATTCCAATTTGTGCAAAATTAAATCTATTTCTATTTCTTTCTCTGTTTAATGCGGCTCTATCACTTTCATTTTCAACTACATCGTCTTTCGGTGTCACATCTTCCCCACTTGCAATTTCAAGAGCTGCCTTTGCTTGATCTGGCGACATTCTAAAAAATTCTCTATTATCTCTTATTCTAAATTCATCAAATGCTTGATGAAGTTTTTGTTCAACAAAAGTTGGATCATCAACACGTTTTGCATAATAACAAGTGAACGGAAGCGGTGTTGCAGTCCTATCAAGTTCTTTCATTCTCTCTTCTACCGATTTATCCG
Organism: Pelagibacterales bacterium SAG-MED19; assembly: GCA_014654035.1. GTDB lineage: Bacteria > Pseudomonadota > Alphaproteobacteria > Pelagibacterales > Pelagibacteraceae > Pelagibacter. The sequence goes on along the minus strand of JACWDQ010000001.1, from coordinate 135,927 downwards.
TCCATCCTATTTTAATAATACCTGGCATGGCTTCATTGATAAGGATGTAGACTGTTTTCATAAAAAAAATATATCACTGTGCCTATAGTGTGTACAGATTTGAAATAACTTTCAATAAACGTTGATAGTATTTATCTTTTTAAATTTAGACTCTCGATTTGTAATCAATAGGTCCGCGGTTCGAATCCGTGCGGGGGCACCACTTCACTTACTTTTTGATCAAAATAATTTATACAAAAGCTATTCTTACCACAATAAGTGTGGTCAGAGTGTGGACAGATTTGTAGACTAATCAAGCAGTCGTTTAGAATTTTTTTTTAGGGTTTCCAGCAAGAAACTTTTCCATTGCCAACTCCACAAGTCACTAGTTCATTTCTTTTCATTAAATGATAAAATGTTCCAACAGATCCATAACCATCGTTATCTGACCAAGCAACACTATCTGTATCAATAAGTTTATAACCATCTTTAATCAACTGATTAACTGTTGTGCCTTCTGGTAAGCTTTCCATTTCTGCATAAGCATTACCACTTAACAACAAACCCAGAACCACGATCCCTAAAAGTTTTTTCATTTAATGATTTGTATATGCATCCGGATAGTTGGTTAAATGTTCATCTGAAATTGGTATCATTACAGCACTTTCTAAAACAGCGCCTGCCTCTTTTCTTTTCTCAGCAAGTTCCTTATCATCTTTAAAAGCTTGAAGTGCTTCCATGTTTGGGAATTGCATTACTGTATGAAGTTTTGTCGGGTCATCTTTTTGTGTACCTGCAAAAACAAATTTTATTCCATGTTCTTTTAATTTTCCATCCTGTGCATAGACCATCTCTTTCCATGTTTTAAATCCTTTAGTAATTGTAATTTCACCTTTAACTAATATTGCCATATGAATCTCCTTATTTAATTATTAAAACACTACCACTGTGCCCATAGTGTGACCAGACTTAAAATATTTTAAGTTTATTGTTGCAAACAAATGTTTATTTAAACTTTAGCAATTGATTTGTAATCAATAGGTCCGCGGTTCGAATCCGTGCGGGGGCACCACAAATACTTGTTTATTTACAATAAACTTAAAAATTACTTCATCTTTTTTAAAAATAAAAATCGTTGAATAAGACTATAGAATATAAGGAAATAAGTGTAGTCGATTTGTAGTCGATTTCAATCATCATTTAAATTAATTTTTATAGAATAAATTTAACTCTTTAGCCATTATACTTGATCCTTTTTCTGAAACGTGACAGCATTTGTCAATAAAATTTAAATTATTTTGATGAAATTCATTTGGTAAATCAAAAAATTTTACATTTTTATTATTTTTTGCAAAATTTAAAAAACTACTATTTAACAATTCAATTGATTTAGTATGTTGTTTATCAAGTGAATCAAACGTATCCTTGGGAATATTAATTGGAGATAAAATCAAAGTAATATTTTCCTCCTTTAAGAAATTATTTAGTCTATTTAAATTTTTATTGATAAATTTTGTAAATTTCCTATTTGACTCAGAATTAATTTTTTGTTGTTTTAGCTTTTTAATTTTTATTCTGTAAATCTTTTTTTTATAAAAGATAAAGTATATAATTCACCATAAAGTGGTATTTTAAAATTCAAATAATCATAATTTCTAAATATATATTTAGAAATTGTTGTAAAATTATCACCTGGGTGCCACTTATTACCTAGCAGTGCGTATATTGGTGCTGGTGCGTATATTTGAAGATAAACATATTTTATATTTTTTATTTTACTAAACTCAATAAAAAACCTTTCTACAGATTGATTTAATGAGTATGAAGGTATTGCACCATTAAGCACAGTTAACTCTTGATTCATTTTTTGAAAAAAAAATGGTAATGTTTGATCATGATTTAATCCCCATCCAAATGGTACAGAATCACCAATAAAAATAAATTTATCTTTTTTTAATTTAATTTTGTCATTTTTTCCAATTCTGAAACCATTTTCAGATGTATAAATTTCCCAATCTTTTGTATTAGTACCATCAAGTTCTGTTTCATTTGAAAAAAAATTTTTTTTTAACGTATATAATCTTTTGTCATTAGTTTTTTCAGTAAAAGACCTAATGTTAAACATTTCAGTATTATCAAATTTTGACAAACTGTAAGCAACTATTTCAAGTAAAAAAATAAAAAATATTATTGCACTAATTAAATTTTTAAATATCTTTAACATAATTTTTTAATCTAATTCAAATTCAGTAGCATTGAACGGATAACTAGAGTCATGTTTTTTTCTAGTAAATCTCTCTACTTGTACTGCAGCTAAAATTTTTCCATCTACCAATATTGAGGCAGCGCTATCATGATAAAATGCAGATATACCTAATATAATTTTCACTTAAAAAATTGTATATATAAAGGGGGCTATTGCCGAACCTTGGCTTAAAATTATTAGTCCACCAAACAAGACTAAAACTATAAATATTGGTAGTAACCAATATTTTTTTCTTATTTTTATAAATTTCCAAAACTCTTTTATAAAATTCATGATTGGTTTATTATTTTGTTCAACAAGAAGATATCCATTATTGATATATATATTAAAAAGAAAATAATTCAATATGCTTAAATATTATTAAATTAAATTTTCTAATTAGTCTAAAAATACTAATCCATCTCTTTTCAAAAGTACTTCGTTGATTTCAAGAAACTCTTTATATGTGCAGGCACCAGAATTTTTAAAACTTTTAATTGGGTCTAAAATTTCAAAATCACCTAAATGATCTTTGTTAATAAAAAAAGCATTTGTACCCGAACTATCTATTGCAATTAACTCAAACTTTTTTTCTTTTAATAAGTTAGTAAAAGCTTTGAGTGAAGCACCAAAATAAAAATTTGGTTTATAAGAATGATCTTCATTATATTCTATTGTCACTGAGGCATCCTTGCCAAAAAAAGGGTTATATTCACAACAGATTAATTTAATTTTACTTAAGTTTAATTCCTTAACTATCCAATAGTCATTACCGTCAATATCTAGTGAAAAAAAATCAAAATTATTATTTTCGATTATTTGTTTTAAGCTAAATTTTTTTATAAATTCATTAACTATATTAATTTTTTGATTTGGGTAACATTGGTTTATATATAAACGCATCTTATCACAAATTTTATTATCAGAGTCTATTAAGGTTCCATTCCAGCCGTTTCTAATTAAATTTAATGAATTACATTCATTATAATGAAACCCAACTTCTAAAAATTTTTTAGAATTTTCTATTTTTGAAAAGATATAATCTATCAAACCATCTTCATTATTTTGTGAGTTAATCTTGTATTCATATTTATTAATATAATCTAAGTTATTTTTGAAATTTAATAATATCTTTTTTTTATTTTTTATTTTATAAAAAATCTTAAGGTTAGATAGATGATTTAGTTTTGAATATAAAAAAGGAATCTTATTTTTACAAAATAGTAATATTTGAGGGTAGATTTCTTTTTTAATTTTTTTTCCTATACCAAACATAATAAATATATTTTGTTAATTACCTCTAAAGTTTATTGGTTGCTTCAATTTCTTCCTCTTTTTTTTCATCATTGCTAATCGGAACAATTTCTAAATTTTCAATATCACGATGCATAAATTTAATCATTTCTGAATATTTTTTTTTGCAAATAATTTAATGTTTTTATTTAAATGCTTCTTTTGAATAAAAAATCTTACAACTCCATTGCAATGAAAATGATCTTCTAAACCTAGATGATGAAATATTAAAACATCTTTCAACATTTAAGATGTTTCTTTTCTTAATTGTTCTAACTTAATTTTTTTTTGAAGACTTCTATTTTGATCATAAAGAAGATTAAACTTTATCTTTTTATTAGTTTTAATTATAATTTTTTTTGCATTTCTTACTTCAATATTGTCTGCTACAGCACTAATTGGTCTTTTTATTGAGTTAAGATTCTTAATAATAATTTTTGAATTATCGCTAACAATTTTTCCTTTCCATCTACGTGGACGAAAAGGACTAATTGGAGATATTGATAATTTTTTTGAATTTAAGCTTAATATAGGCCCATGTACAGAAAGATTATAAGCGGTGCTTCCGGCTGGGGTTGAAACTAGCACACCATCACTAACAAGTTTTTTTATAATATTTTTTAAACCATTGCTGATAGATAATATTGCTGCTTGTCTACTTTGTCTTAAAATTGAGACTTCATTTATAGCCAAATGTTTTTTTATTTGATTTTTTTTGTTAGTGACAATCATCACTAACGGAGAAATAGTTATCATTTTAGCTTTAAAAAGATTATTGATAATTTTTTTAGGTAAAAATTTATTCATCAAAAAACCATAGTTTCCCGAATTAATTCCATAAAAGAATCTATTAGAATTTTTATTCGATTTAAGTGTTTGCAACATAAATCCATCACCACCTATAACTATAGTTATATTCAATTTTATAGAATTTTTTTTTTTAAGTAATTTTTCTAAGGATAATTTAATATTCTTAGATCTTTTATTTTTGTCACAAATAATTTGAATTTTTTTATTCATAAAATTTTTTTAAATTATATTAAACATTTTTGATTAAGATCTTTATAATAATAAATTTCATAAGTTTCATTAATAATCTTATGACAATATAAATTCATATCTATATTTATATTTTTTGAAAAAAAATCACCCTTATTAATTACAATAATCTCAGGGACTAAATTATTTTCTTTTTTATTTAAAAATTTTTGTACCAATCTGTTTATTTCAAATTTTGGCATTATAAGCTGCTGTGAATGTAAGGGAGATGATTTAGAAATATATTTCAGTTCTTCATCAGAAAAATCCATACTATTATTAAAAGTTAAAAGTTTATTAGCTTGATATTTCATATAAAAAGTAGAGCCGATATTTTTATTCATAAATCTCCAACCTTTTTTTTCATTTTTAATAAAATCTAAAAAATCTGATTTATTTAGTTTAAGAAACCTAAAACTATCAATAACTTTATTTTCAATAATATTATCATTTTGAGAAGTAAATACTCCCAAAACAAAACTAAATTTTTCGAAGTCATTTAAGATTAATCCTGTTTGAATTTTGCCATCAAAGGTTAAAATTTGTGTTTTTTTATCGAATGAAACATTCTTAAAAAAGTTTAAAGCTTCACCTAAATCATTATTAATTTCTTTTTTTAATTTTACAAAATTTGAAAATGAAAAAAAAATTATCAATAAAAATATTGAAAAATTTATAAAATTTTTTTTATAAGCGAAATCATCTATATATAAATTAAATATTAGAAATGTGTAAATTAACATAACAAAAAAACTTAGTGAAATTATCGTATTTGAAAAATGAAAAATCTCACTTATTTTTGGTGAAAAAATAATAAATATAATGGGTGCAATAAATGAACTGATAAAAATAATATAAAATAAATTAATACTATTTTTGTCATAGAAGCTTTTCTTTTTCAAAAAATAAAAACAAAGAGATATCAGTGTAAAAAAAATTAAAAACTTAACATCTATTATTCGTAAAATGAAATGTTCTAATAATATTTTTTTTTTTTCAATATTTAATGTAATTAATCCAACTCTTCTCACATAATCAGGCTCAACATTTAAAAAAATAATTATAATTATTGGAATTGAAAAAAGTAAAAAAAATAATGCAATATAAGTAAAATCTTTAAAAATTTTTGTGAATAATTTATTTTTTTTTTTAATAATCGAAAAATAATATAATAAAAAAATTACACCTGAAATTGCTAAATTATAATAGAAACTTCCCCACATAAAAGCAAATAGAGATCCAATTATTGCGAGTTTTTTCAAGTTAAATTGATAAATATTCTTAGTGGTAATTAATATATACAAGAAAAAAAATACGTATAAATTTGTAATTAAAGGCCTTGGAATTCTCAAACTATATAAATCATCAATAGAATTTAGATATAATATATTTGATAAATTAAAAAATTGAATGATGTTTGGCAAACAGAATATTAATAGTATTAGAAATATAGATGAATTAAAATCAAGATTAATTCTTTTCAGAATTTTTTCTAACAAAATTATAAAAATAAAAATTGATAATAATTCTATTAAGATAAAACCATAAACATTAAAGAATTTGAATGAAATTGCATGAAATAAAATTGAATAAACTGGAAAAGCTAAATTTTTTCTTTCAATAATATTTTCATCAAATACTGGTGAAAAATTTAAAGACGATAAATTGTGTATTAAAGTAAAATATTGCCAGTCTTCTACGTTATTAATTACTGTGGCTATAAAATTTTGGTTAATATTTAAATACCAAATTAACACCCATTTTAAAAAAACTAATAATATTGAAAGATATAGAATATTTTTTGTTTTATTATTCATTATTATGGTGCCCTCGGCCAGACTCGAACTGGCACTCCGCAAGCGGCAAGGATTTTAAGTCCTTTGTGTCTACCAATTTCACCACGAGGGCATTAATGAATTTCATGAGTATTTATGCTAATATTTATAATTCAACAAGATTAATAAGTAAAATTTATTTAATTTATCTCTCTATGCTCCAGTCTTGCTCCAGTTGTCCCATATTATCCTATAATATCATTCTCAAAATATATAACTTATGAAATTTACCATTGATTACACGAATAAATAATCGTCATATCTTTATCAGGATTTTTTGCAATATATTTTAGTAAATCAAATTTTAAGTCTTCCAAAACTTCAAGAGCATCATTATTTGAGTTTTGAAGTAATGTATTATATTTCATTTTTTTTTTCCAAAATTTATTTCCTACAGTTTTATTTAATTTGTAACTAGATCTATAAAGCATTATTTTATCTGATTTAAATTCTAAATCATTAAAGAGCAGTATAGTTTCATTGGAAAGAATTGGAGATCCTAACCTGAGGTTATCACCAATTTTTGAACTATGAGTGCTTGCAATTGGCATATTATAATGAAGATTGTCTTGTATCCAATTGTTCAATAATAGAATATTGCCCTTTGGATGATTGTAATCTAAATATCCAAATGAATATGGTCCTACTGTTTCTACAAGACGATGATATAAGGTTTCATCATAGCTTTCGGTATCAATAAAACATCCAAAGTTATAATCCAATTTCTTAGATCCATAACCTAATGAACCAAATTTTTCAGTCAATTTACTTTTTTCAGATGAAACTGAAGGATTGATAAAAAAAAGAAAGAAAGAAAATATTAAAAAAAATTTTTTCATATTAAAATCTTATAATATTATCCTCCCATGTTCTAGTCTTGCTCCAGTTGTCCTATAAAATCCCATAAGAAATCTTAATTAAATTATTTTTTTATCTCAATATGATCAAGTTCAAGAGCTTCTTTATTATTTTTTTCATAGTATTTTTTACCTAAATTAAAGTGTCCACAACCCTGATAATAGTGTGGCCAATTTGGAAATTTTATATAATCAAGTTGTTCGCCTGTTAATTTAAAGTGGTCATTTTTTTCTTTTTCAAAATGTGTATCTAAAATTTGTAAATAATAATCTCTTGGAGACACAGTATATTCTCTACCTTCCTTATCTGTAGTTTTAATTCTTCTTATATCGTGCTGAGTAATAGTATCTAAAATAGAAATAAAATATTTATTTGGTCTATTTTGACAATTAATATGCATTAAACGATATTTTTTATCTACCTTGCTGTAAAGAATATAAACTTGATTCCATATATCATTTTTGTGATTTTCACTTGTAGCCAATTCTAAGGTAAAATAACTATTAATACTAAAATATTCTTTAAGATTTATAAATAATTCACCACTTATTAAAAGATCTTCAAGATATGTTCTGAAAAAAACTTCTTCGTCATTTTTTTCATTGTATCCATTTACACATTTTGTTACGTCATCAGCCAAATAATGAAGGAGGTTTGGTTCTGTCCAATTATTTAAAACACCAATAAGTTTCTCAACATCTAAATTTTTGTAAAAATGATCAATTTTTTTCATTAATTAAATTAAGTCCAATCTGTTTCACCTTGATTCCATATTGCGGAACGTTTTGAACCATCTTCAAAAGTCATTGTTCCTTTGCCATGAGGTTGGTCATAATCTATTTCACCTTCATATTCTACTCCCTGACCTTCTGGTCTATTTGAATCAATATTTGGAAGAACTTCATAATAAATTTTACCTTTTGTTATTTGATCAATAAATTCACCCTTTGATCTAATCTTATTATAGACAATCTTTTTAATTCCTTTTTCATCAGAGTATTTAATCAATGAAGGATTTAATACCTCTCCTTCGATTAAACTGCCATTTACAAATATTCCTTTAACATGACCTATGATATTATTCTTAATATAGTTTTCTTGTGAATTGCCATAGTAAAGTTCTTGACCATGACCATTTAAATTCCAATCACCGTCATCACCAAATATAAATGAGCCTTCATATCTCTTATTAGGAGGCATGTTATAAGTGCCACTTACAAATACACCATTTTCCCACTCTCCATTACAACTCCATGGGATTTTATCATGTTTATCTTTTTTAGTAACTTTTATAATATTTTTTTCTTTATCAAATTTAACATCCATAGGTGGAGAAATAAGTTCTCCTAAACCATGTGGCAAACCATCTAAATTACAAAATCCAATATATTTTCCTGAATAAAAGTAATGAGGTGAATTGTCTAGATTTATATCTTTTATTTCTCTAGGTTCGATTTTTTTTCCTTTATACTCTTTCATTAATTAAACTTCTTAAATAAGTATATTAAGCACTCTGTATCAGTAAGCTTTACATCTATTCTGACTTGTTTATTTTTATATCGATCTCTAAACTTTGTTACAAATTCATCTACTTTGTATAAGGGTGTGTTCCATTTTAATCTTGCTAATATCATTTAATTTTTTTTAATTTATCTAAAGTTTTTTTCTCATTTTTCTGTAATAACTGCCCCACTCATTAAGCAATCTATTAGCTTTTAAACCTATTACTGGGTCCCCTTCGTTCCATGCTTCAATTTTAAGTCTCAATCCTTCTCTAAATAGATTTTCATAATTTTTAGATAAAGATTTAAAAAATAGACTTGGATCCATCCAATCTAAATCATCATCTTTTACAAATTTTGAGTATTCTAAAGATTTTTTTGTATGTTTAATGATTTTTCTTACTTCTGATCTAGTCAAGGTACCTGTTGCACCTCTGCTTTGGGATATACTCTCTTCAAAACTAAGTCCCTTCTGGATTTCCTCAATGGATAATCTAAAGTATTCTAAACTACTTCTATCTGCAGAAAATGCTTGAGTGATAAGCATAAAAAACAAAGTTGTAATGCATAATGATTTCATGGTAGCATTTTACATGGATAAAATACTAATGGCTATAGCAATAGTTTATGGAATAAGTGTTGCTGTTTTCACTCTTTATTATAACTGGCTTTTTGCAAAGACAAATGGATTTATAGCTTGGTTATTTTTTGGGGAAATCATTGCTACTTTAAAAGCTTTTATTTGGCCTTTGTTTGAATTCAATATCATATAAATTTATCTCTCTATGCTCCAGTCTTGCTCCAGTTTGAGCAAAATTATAAACCTTATTTTTCAATATCTATTTAAAGCAAAATAAAAGTTATGAGATTTTATAGGATGTTTTAGACTACCTTGGACTACCACGGACTGACTCACTTGTGAATCCCTCGGCTTTTAAGTCCTTTGTGTCTACCAATTTCACCACGAGGGCATTAATAAATTTCATGAGTGTTTATGCTAATATTTATAATTGAACAAGTTTAATAAGTAAATTTTTTTTATTTAACCACACAAATTTAACATGTCTAGTTTGTTTTTAGGTATTACATCTAAATAAATACCATCAATGTAGTTATGAAGATTGCATATAATCTCTACATCATCAGCACTTGTACCTAGAATATTATTAAGTTTTTTCTTTTCTTGATATACATGTACTTTAAAACCTAAAGATTTTGCAGTTTTAAAAAAATCAGGTTTTTCATAAATTGTGTTTTTATTAACATAAAATCCATATGGAACATTATTTTTATAAATCAGATAGTTTAAATAATTTTTCGAAAAGTTATTTTCCCATATTATTTTTTCTGAGATCAAAATTTTAGAAAAATCTTTTGAAAGGGCTTTATTAATAGAGTCGTTAGTTCCTAATCTAATAATTAGGTTATTCTGAATTTTTTTAAATATTTCTCTTATAATTAAAGCGTCATTAAGTTTGTGAGTAATTAATGTAGTATCTGGATGGCTCAAAAACCAATCTAAAATTCTTGAATAATCTAAAGGTGAAAATTTATTATCAATTTTATATATTAAAAAAGTTTCTAATGTTGGTGGAATATTTCCTTCATAGTTTGTACGTTTTTTCCAAGATTGCCAGTCTTGAACAGCGACAATTTTATTGTCTGAGGTTAAGTTTAAATCAAGTTCGAAATATTTGGCTCCTAAATCATAATTTTTGTTTAAAGCTTCTAATGAGTTAGTATGGATATAACCATCAATAGCACCCCCTGCTTGTGCTATAAAAGTATCATCCTTTAATAAAAATTCTTTTTCTAGAATATTATTGTCTTTAGTAAATTTAAAATATATTTTTTTATAATTATATTTTGAATATAAATATAATTTCTTTATTGTTGGAAATATCCAAGGTGCAAACTTACTTAAGTTTTCTTTAATATCCTCTCTTAAGTTTTTTACTAAAATATTAAAATTATATGGGTTATCATTTAATTCGTTTATTCTCGAAATAAATTTTTTTTTGTTTATATTGTTACTAATAAATATATTTTTATCAAAGTAGTCATTATAAGGATAGATCTTAATATTAATCATTTCATCTTTTTCATTAACATCTATATACATAAATCTACATTCAATCTTATTTGCGATTAAAGCAAAATTAATTTCATCACAACTTCCTATTGCTTCAAATTTTATTTGTTTATTTTTTTTAATAATTTCATTAAAAATCATTGTCTCAATTTTTTCCATAGGCAGACCTTTAGCATTAGTTATAATTTCAACCATTCTATTATCTACAGAAAGAAGGGGTAGCTTGACTCTAAAACCAGATGTAAACTCGATGAAATTAATTAAGTTTTCATCTGTTAAAATTTTTCCATTCAAAAAAATTATTTTTTTATTAATATTATTTAAATCATTTTCAAAAATTTTAATAATTTGAGATAAATTTTGTTTGCTACTTGATAAAGATTGAATTTTTTTATCATTATTTGACAATAAACTAACGCCTAAACCCAACTTTTTGTCACCTCGTAAGTAATCAGAAATGGTTGCTGGAATATCTAAAGTATTGCCACTGATATCTACTTCTTTTTTCCCATTGTTTTTATATGGATCTATAACCAAAAATAAATTTTTTCTTTTATTATTATCTTTAAAATATTTTTTTGTAATTGGAGAATGCATTAACAAATGGTCAGAATGAACAATTATTAAGTTATTCTTTTTTTTATCATATTTATTAATCTGATTAATAAAATTATTGAGATATAAATCAGTACAATGAACTACCTTTAAAAAATTTAATGATATATCTTTGCTTATTTTTTTACAATTATTAGATAGCAGTCCATTTGGTGGGTGTGTATCAACTGTATTTATCCAAACAGCATAAGGATTATTTTGATTTTCTAAGTCTTTAATTTGATTAGAAGCATATTCTAAAACAAAATGATCATAGACACCCCATCGACTCGATACTATTTTTTTATTCTTTTTAGAAAAATGATCAGATATCTCTTTGAGTCCAATTATTTTTTTTACATTATGAATTTTATAAAAATTTCCATTACCAGCGAACTCTGGTAAAGTACCTTGAATGGTCATTAAGTTGTATTTTTTTTTGAACAGCAAGTCAGTCAAACAATTGAAGTTTGAATAAAACCTATAATTAACCAATGGTAAGCCACAGTTAGCAGCTACAAGGCCAGCTATCGTCCAATCTGTGTAACCATTAGCTTGATTTATATTAGTAAAATCAATTAAGTCTTTTCTCTTAAGAAGAGATAAATCTAAAATTTTTTTTAATTCTTCATTAGTATAAAATGTTCTTTCTAAACTTTCTACTGATATTACGATTAAATCTCTATTGATAAAATCTTCGGGCAAATTATTTACACTTTTATAATAATCACTAAAATTAAGATTATTCTTAATACCAGAAGTACCATATGTCATTTTAAAACTTTTAATTAAAGACATTGATGCAGGATTAAAAAAAATAACAAATATTAATATTATCATCCTAAAATAATAATTCTTAATTAATAAAAATCGAAAAATTTTTTTTTGTATTACAAAACCTATTACAAAAGATAAAATAAAAAATAATGATCTGAAAAAGAATATTAAAAGATAAGGTAAATAAGTAGCACCAGTTAAATCGCTTTGCAAATGAAGCCAAAATGATCGAGTAAATCCATCACCAGTAATTACATCAATAGAAATATAGAATAAAGATAATAAAAATAATAAAAACATTATCGAATAATAAATTTTAATGTTTTTGAATATATTTATTTGATTAAAAAATATTCCAGTTAAAAAAGAAAATATGAAAATCATAATTCAGATAAAAAATTAATCCTAAGATTTTAAAAACCTTTTAAAAAACTTTCTAAGTATGTTTGGAAACATCATGTATATTACTCTTGGAAGTTTATAAGGAATATATGTTAAAAATATTTCTTTAAAAAATATTTTTAAAGGTAATCTGTTGAGATTACTGTCTGGATAAGTTGAAGACTCGCTAGGCAAACCAAAACCGAAATATTTTAAAGTTTTATCATCCATTTTATCAAAGTATGAGGGATTTAATAACGATGGTTCTGCTGATGATAAACTTGAATCAATTTGAAAGAAGAGGCTTTTTCTTACAAAATTTTTATTATTGATTACTGGTTTGGCCCTATGAATGCCATAAGTATTATAAATTATCAAATCTCCTTTTTTTCCCTTAAAGGAAATAACATCATTTTTAAATTCATCTAAAATCTGTTTATTTGAATAAACATTATAAGCTTCTACATTTGAGATTTTGTGAGATCCTTTAACGTACTGAAATTCACCATCTTCAACATCATCTAAATAAACGATAAAAATAATTCCAGGAATTTCACTAAACTTGTTTCCAGCTTTTTTGGCTATTTTATTATCTGTATGCCACTCCATTTTATGTGCGTAATATGTTTCGTAGTATCTAAAAGCTTTAAGTCTATACTCGTTTTTAAAATATTGATCACATATATCAAAAACACCTGAACTAGATGATAAATAATAAAATGATTTTGAGCAGCCAAGTAAATGTTTTACATAATATTGTTTTTCAGTGTAAACACCTGATGTCCAATTTTTGTTTACAGAGAACTTATTATCATTAATTTCAGCTAAGAGAGAGTCTAAAAAATTTTTATTAAATGCGTTTTCAATGAAAAAAAAACCTTCGTTGTCTAATTTTGAAGCTATTGATTTAGTATCAATGTTAATAAATTTTTCATTAAAGATATCACTATTTTTCATTCTAAAAAAATATAATTAAATTCTATTTGATCTTAAATATTTTATTTAAGATTTCTACAATATAATCCATTTCAGAATTCTTAATTTTTAAAAAAGATGGTATATAAAATCCATATCTACTTAAATAGTTTGAATTAGGATATTTTGTATTATTAAATATTTTTAGTTTTTTAAAAATTTTCTGTTCGTTCATTGGCCAAAAAAAAGGTCTTGCCCCAATACCATGTGATCTCAAATTTTGTATTACATTTGATGCCAATATTTTTTTATCTTTAATTAGTATACCAACTACCCAGTATATATTTTTTGAATTCAATGATTGTGGGGGCGTCATTTGTATATGATTATTTTTACCAAGTTTTTTAAAATAATAATTTCCTATATACATTTTCTTTTTAACAGTTGTACTCAAACGTTTTAATTGACTGATACCTAGTGATGCTTGAATATTAGTCATTCTATAGTTCCATCCTATATCGTCATGATTAAATCTATTTTTTTTACCAAAGCAAAGATTTCTTAAGGCTTTGCATTTATCTCTCAAAATTGGGTTATTAGTTGAAATCATACCACCTTCTCCAGTTGTAATTTGTTTATTAGCATAAAAACTAAAGGTGCTAATATCTCCAAATGAACCACAAGGTTTATTTTTATATTTAAGTCCAATCACTTCTGCAGCATCCTCAATCAAATAAATATTATTTTTTTTACAAATTTTCAAAATCTTATCCATATCATTAGCAAATGAATAAATATGTGTGATCATTAATGCTTTTGTTTTTTTTGTAATTTTTTTTTGAATATCTTCAATTTTCATATTCCAAGTGTCTAGGTCACAATCTACTAAAACTGGTTTAGCATTTTGTTTAATTACAGCAATTGCATTCGAAATAATTGTAAAATTTGGAATGATGACTTCATCACCTTTTTTTATTCCTAAAGCTTTTATGGCTATTTCTAAAGCGGCTGTTCCATTGGATACAGCAATTGAATACCTTCTATTAATTTTTTTAGAAAATTTATTTTCAAAAATTTCTACTTCTGGACCATCTGATGATATCCAGCTTTTCTTGAGAACTTTATTTATCGATTTTACATCCTCATTTGACACATAAGGTTTGCTTACAGGGATAAAAATATTTTTATTTGATTTTAATTTTTTTTTCATCTACTTGATTAAACTTTATTTTATCCATTGTTAGAGAGTATGGTCCTTGTTTTACCTCAATCATCTTTACATCTTTTAAAACTTTAAAACCATGTCCTCCTGCAGATAACATAATTAAATCATTTTTATAAAGTTTTTTACTATGGAGATATTTCTCTTGATCATTATAAAAATCTACCCTTAAAATTCCATCAAGTATGATTATAACTTCGGTGGTCCAAAATATTTTTGAATAACGTTTATTATGTCTATGGGGTAAAATATCATAGCCTTTTTTATGATTCATGTAGCCAAATTGTTGGGTGGCTTTATCATCTGTAAAAAAACTCACTCCTTTCTTTTTTTTATAGCTACTTCTAACAATTAATGCATATAGTTTTTTTTTATTAAAAATTTTTTCAATCATTATTTTTAATTTATTCTAAATCTAATAATAAGTATTCTAATAAAATAATTTAAACCTAATACTAAAAATCTAAGTAAACTTGAGGCTGTTTTACTTCCTTCTTCATCGGGAGGCTGCACATAAGGAAGTTCTAAAATTTTTACATTATTTTTTTTTAGTTTATATAAAAATTCGATAAAAAATTCCCCATGGCCATAAGCAATTGGTACACCTTTATTTAAAACTTCTCTTTTCATAAGAAAAATACCGCTGGTATAGTCTTTAATCTCATTACCTAAAATAATTCTACAAAATGAATTTAAAATTCTGCTAGACAAAATTCTCAATGATGATCTTTGATCACCCCCGCCTTCAACATATCTCGACAACAGAACGAAATCAAATTCGTCTAATTTTATTTTCATTTCTTCAAAATATTTCGTCAGTTGTGGCATATTGGAATCAGTCCACCCAATATAATCCCCTGTTGTATTTATCATCCCTAATAAAAAAGCTGATGCTAATCCTCTATGCTTTCTTTCATAAATTTTTAAATTTTCATTTTTAAAATTTTTTAACTGTTCAATTGTTCCATCGTTTGAGTTATCGTCAACTAAAATTATTTCAACATTTTTAACTTTTTCAAAAATTTCTTTAACAGTATTTTTAATAATTTTTGCTTCGTTATATGTAGATAAGATAATAGAAGTTTTTCCAATCATTTATTCAAAATTTTAAATTTGGGATATGGTAATATAAACTTTCCACCCATTTTAAGCCACTTCTTTTCTCTTTTAATAAATTCTTTAATAAAGCCATACGGCATAACAAAGAAATAATCAGGTTTTAGGTTTCTAGCTTTTTTCTCAGATAATATTTTTACTCCAGAACCAATTGTATATTTACCCCATTTTGTTTTTGTTCGTTCTGCAGCATATGGAATTTCTTTATTAGTTAATCCATAATACTGTAATAAAGTATTTCCTTTAGTTGAAGCTCCATAAAGAAATATTTTCTTTCCCTTTTGATTATTTTCTTTGATAAATTTTAAAGTTCTTTTTTTGTTATCTTTAACTCTTTTTACAAATTTAATTATTTCACTATAACTCGCTTGTTCCTTATATCTTATGGATTTTTTAATATTTTTTTTACAATAAATTCTATATGAACCTCCATTAATTTTATTTTCACTCATTTTAAATATTTTTAATCCATTTTTTTCAAATAAATATTTAAGTGAATTATAAGAATAGTATTCTAAGTGTTCGTGACAAATATTTCCTAAATCATTAGTTTTAAACATTGAATGAGAACACATTAATTGAGCAACAAAAATACCATCATCATCAAGTGCGTCTGCAGCATGTTTTATAAATTCAGACGGATCTTCTAAATCATAAAACATACCTATCGCAGAAACTACTTTTAGTTTTTGATGTTTAGTAGGTATTTTTTTCATATGTTTAGTATGCCAAAAATCATTAATCATATAATGACAATTTTTTTTTAATTCATTTTTTAGATTATTTGCAGGCTCACATCCGATTGTAATGATACGATCTTTTTTGAAATATTTTAAAAAAGTTCCATCATTAGCACCAATATCAAGGATAACATCACCTGGTTTTATTTTACAATTTTTTTTAATATCCTGATAAAGTTCTTTCAAACCATCTCGCATAGTTTTGGTAATCCCTGATTTATACCAGTAAAATTTTTTATACATTATTTCTTGTGGTGCAGAATGTTCTAACTGGAGTAATTGACAATTTTTACAGTAAACTAAGTTTAATGGTGCCTTAACACCTTTTTTAATTTCAGATTTATTAACAAAATTACTTACAAAATGATTCCCAAAGTTGTAAATTTGTTTAAGTTTTTTATTTTTACACAGTCTGCATTTCTTTATTTTTATTGTTTTTGGGATTTTCATGGTAATATTTCTATATATAAAATTTTTCAGACAAGATACACATTTTTGATTAATACTCTACTTTAATAGTTTAAATTTATGAAAAAAACTAATTATTTTTTCAACTTTATTAAGTCGTATCATAAGATTTTTTTTAAAGTACTTTTTTTTGAAATTTTTTATACCATCCGATTCAATGAATTTTTACCAAAAATTAAAGTCCAAAATAATTCTTTAAGAACTGACACTGTTCCTAGTATTTATTACTTTCTTCATGAGGTATCAAAGTTTCTGAAGAGAAAAAAAATTAAATCTATTGTTGATGTAGGGTCAGGCTACGGAAGAGTTGTAAATTTTATTAGCACCATAAGTAAAATTAAATCTTATGGAATAGAGTTTGATAAAGAAGTTCATAAATCAGCACTAAAATTTAAAAATATCAATGTAAAGCTTTTTTGTGGTGATATATTCAGTTATGACTTAAAGAAATTTAATTCAAGATGCTTTATTTTGGTTGATCCTTTCAAAAAAGTGAAGGATAGAAATAAATTCTTAAAGAGGTTTAAAAAAATCTTTCCCAAACAAAAAAAGTATATCATTGCTATAAATAATTATAAAGGAACATATCCAAAAGAATTTAAATTAATTTTTTCTATAATTGGCAGTAAGACAAGAAGTCTTAAAATTTTTGAAACCTTTTAATTAAAAAAGATTTATTTATTTTGTAATGCTTTTTTAAGATATCTTAAATCTAGTTCACAATTCTTGTATCCTTTTGTTACAATATTCAAATATCTTTCTGTTGGAAATCTAAACATTGATTTTTTAACCATTGTATAGGTCATTACTTTTTTTCCATAATAATTAAAATAATATTTTTTATATAAATTTGGATAATCTTCGTAAATATCTAATTTTTTTTCATCATTTTTAGATATTTCAAAAAGTCCACCTGGAACAAAAGAGTTTTTTTTATGTTCTATATCTGCTGCCTTATATTTACTTCTAAATGTTAATCTAAAATTTTTTAAATTTATCTTTTTGATAAACAAGCTGTCTTTACATCTTTTTTTCATTTGAAAGTGATGAAGATTACTTCCATAAGCAAAATATAGCATAATTGTTAAAATTTGTAATTTTTAACTTATTTAATCTAAAAACTATATATATATCTTATTTATTTAAATAAAAATATTATTCAATTTTTAGAATAAAGATGATTGAACAAATAATGATAATATATAATATTTGATATATAATTTTTTTTGATGAATATATTTTTAAGATTTTCAAAATTATGGGTACAAATTCTTAGACAAGTTTTTTTCGTATATAAGAAAAAAATTTTAAAAATTAGTTATCTTTTATTTAAAGATAAAGAAAATCTTAAAGATTTGATTAATGACGGATATTTGCATTTTCATAGTAAAATACCATTAGATTTTTTAGAATATTTAGAAAAAAAATATCATAAATTTGATAATAAAGATGTAAATGTAGTTCAAACAAATGATTTAGATAAACAAGATTTAAATCAAATTTTTGAATATCTTAAAGATAAAAATATAATGGGTATAATTAATAGCTATTTAGGAAAATCTTTATATACATATCAAAATCAATATCATTACTTAGATAATAAAAAATCAAATACTTCTTCATGGCAGCCGCATCATGACAGTAAATATAATCGCTTAAAAGTTTATATTTGGATTTCAAAGAATACTAAAGAATCTCATCCAATATACTATTTAAAAGGTGATCAAATGAGAATTAAAACATGGATTAATTATGAAGAAACTCGTTTTCCAGATAACTCAAAAAAACTTGATGAAATCTGGGGGAAACCTGGAGATGTAATACTTTTTGATACTCATGGAATTCATTCGAATTTTAAATATAGAATTGAACCAAGAAAAGTAATTGTATTAACTTTTGACCCAATTGGAATTTTTTCTAGAATTAATCCATTTTCAAAAAGAAGAAAAGAAATTTTAAGATTTCATGGTGGCCAAATAATTTAATTTTTCAACTATCTATCAACTACTTCAATTTTTTTTTCTTTTACAAATTTTAGAATCTGTAAGTTGCAATTATCAATTTTTGATTGATTTTCTGATCTCATTACAATTGATACTCCAAGTTTACCAGCATGGAAAAACGGATAGCTGCCTATTTCAACATCTTTATTTTGATCTTGTACTTTAGTTAAAGAACTCGCAATTTCACTTTCAACAGTTTTCAAGCTTATAGTAAGACTTAAAATTGGCTCTCCACCTACTATTCTATTTTTTAAACCTCCTAACATCGATTTTAATATTGATGGCACACCTGGGAGACAAAATACATTTCCAATACCAAATCCTGGAGCACCACTTGTTGGATTCAGAATTAACACTGCATTTTCTGGCATCCATACCATTTTTTGTCTTCCCTCATTAAATTCTCCCAAATTATAGTATGCTTCTAAAATCTTAAAGGCTTCTTTATGTATCTCATATTTTACACCAAAAGCTTTTGAAACTGATTCTGCTGTAATATCATCGTGTGTGGGGCCAATGCCACCTGTGGTAAAAACATAATCATTTTCTTTTCTTAAGATGTTAAGAGTATTAACAATAATTTTTTCAACGTCAGGTATTACTCTTACTTCATTTACTTTAACACCAATCGAGTTAAGCCAAATTGCTAGAGTACTTGTGTTTGTGTCCTGAGTTCTTCCTGAAAGAATTTCGTTACCAATAATTAATATTGCAGCATTTACTTTTGTTTTTTTGCTCATTTTGTATATATAATTTGAATATGGAATTTACCAAGTCTTTAATAAAAGGCAAATTAATCAAAAGATATAAACGTTTTTTTGTTGATGTTAAAATAGATAAAGAAGTCGTTACAGCCCATTGCCCAAATACTGGTTCAATGAAGGGACTGCTAAAAGAGGGAAATGAGGTTTATTTACTTAAACATGATGATCCTAAAAGAAAATTAAAATATGGATTAGAGATAATAAAAGCGCATAAAAATTTGGTTGGAGTTAACACCCATATGGCAAATAAAATTGTTAATCACGGTCTTAAAAATAATTTAATTAAAGAATTAAAAGAAAGTAAATCGATTAAACCTGAGGTTTTTTTCAATAAAGAAACAAGATTTGATTTTTTAATTGAAAGAAATAAACAAAAAACTTTTATAGAAGTTAAAAACGTTACTCTTTTTAGAAACAAAAAAACTGCTGAATTTCCTGATGCAATTACCTCAAGAGGTTCTAAGCATTTAATTACCCTTATTGATGCCATAAAAAAGGGTTATAAATCATACTTAATATTTCTAGTGCAAATCCAAAATATGGAAAATTTTAAGATAGCTAGTGATATTGATGGTGAATACTATAAGAATTATTTAACTGCAAAAAAAGCAGGGGTTAATTTTTTAGCTTATAGATGTAATATAAGTTCAAAAGAAATTTTTATAGAAAAAAAATTAAAAATTATAGATGAGTGATTATTTAGAAAAATTTGAAAAAATGAGAATAGCAGGCAAACTAGCTGCTCAAACTCTAGATATGCTGACTGAAAATATTAAAGAAGGCGTCTCAACAGCTTATATTGATAAACTTGGATACGAATTCATAAGAGATAATGGTGGATATTCTGCTCCACTTTATTATAGAGGATTTACAAAGTCTTTATGTACTTCTCTAAATCACGTGGTTTGTCATGGTATTCCCTCGGAAGAAAGAATCTTAGAGGATGGCGATGCTATCAATGTCGATGTTACTGCTATCATAAATGATCATTATGGAGATACGAGTAGAATGTTTTGTATTGGAAAAACTCCGATTAAATTGAATAATTTAATAAATGCAACTTATGAGTCTATGATGCGAGCTATTAAAATTTTAAAACCTGGAATTAAACTTGGTGATATCGGGTATGAAATTCAATCTTATGTTGAAGATAAAGGTTTTTCAGTTGTAAGAGATTTTTGTGGTCACGGTATAAGCACAACTTTCCATGAACCTCCAAATATTTTACATTATGGTTCCAAAAACACTGGAATGGAAATTAGACCTGGAATGACTTTTACGATTGAACCTATGATCAATGCAGGTAAATACAGTGTAAAAATGCTCAATGATGGTTGGACAGCTGTTACTAAAGATAAATCTTTATCTGCACAATTTGAACATACGTTAGGAATTACAGAAAATGGTTATGAAATCTTTACAGAATCTGCTAAAGGTTATTCAAAGCCCCCATACTTATAATTAATGATAAAAAGATACTCGCGAAAAGAACTTACTGATATTTGGTCAGAAGAAAACAAATATAAAATTTGGCTAGATGTCGAAGTAGCTGCTGCTCAAGCAATGGAAAAACTTGGTCAAATTCCAAAAGGTGTGTCATCAGTTGTAAGAAAAAAATCTAGAATAAATGTAAAAAGAATTCATCAAATCGAAAGTCAAGTTAAGCATGATGTAATTGCTTTTCTAACTTCAATCACAGAAAAAGCTGGAATTAAAGCAAGATACTTACACCAAGGTATGACTTCATCAGATGTGTTGGATACAAGTTTTAATATTCAGCTAGTACAATCAGGCAAAATAATTCTAAAAGATTTAGATCAAATTTTGAAAGTACTAAAGAAACAAGCAAGAAGATATAAATTTACCCCTTGTATGGGGAGAAGTCACGGTATTCATGCAGAACCTATTACCTTTGGTTTAAAGCTAGCATCATTCTATGAAGAGTTTAAAAGAAATAAAAAAAGATTAGTAGATGCAATAGATGAGGTTTCTACTTGCGCTATATCAGGCGCCGTTGGGACTTTTGCTAATATTAATCCCAATGTTGAAAAACATGTTGCTAAAAAACTTAATTTAAAAGTTGAACCAATTTCGACACAAGTTATTCCAAGAGACCGTCATGCTTTTTATTTTTCTATACTTGGAATTATAGCTGGCTCAATTGAAAGAGTTGCAACTGAAATCAGACACCTTCAAAGAACTGAAGTTTATGAATTACAAGAATATTTTTCAAAAAATCAAAAAGGTTCCTCTGCGATGCCTCATAAAAAAAATCCAATATTAAGTGAAAATTTAACTGGGCTTGCAAGAATGGTTAGAAGTGCTGTCATCCCTGCCCTAGAAAACATAGCCTTATGGCATGAGAGAGATATTTCTCATTCTAGTGTTGAGAGAAACATTGGCCCTGATGCAAATATAACTTTAGATTTTGCTTTGGTAAGATTAACAAACATTTTGGACAATATGATTGTTTACCCTAAAAAAATGCTTGAAAATTTAAACATAACAAAAGGATTAATTTTTTCACAAGAATTAATGCTTGAACTAACGAAAACTGGATTAAGTAGAGAAAAATCTTACAAAATGGTTCAAAGTTACGCAAAAAAATGTTTTGCTGAAAACTTGGATTTGTTTAATGTCATTCAATCTGACAAATATATAATGAGTAAAATTTCACCCAAAAGATTAAGGTCTATTTTTAGTTATTCAAAACATTTCAAAAACGTTAACTTTATTTTTAGAAGAGTTTTTAAGTAATGAAAAAAGGCAAGAAATTATACGAGGGAAAAGCAAAAATTATTTATGCAACCCAAGATAAAAATTTAGTCATTCAGTACTTCAAAGATGATGCAACTGCATTTAATAATCAAAAAAAATCTACCATTGAAGGTAAAGGAGTTTTAAATAACAGAATTTCTGAACACATTCTTTCAAATTTATCTGAAATTGGAATTAAAAATCATTTAGTAAAAAGATTAAATATGAGAGAACAGCTTGTAAAGTTAGTGGATATTATACCGATAGAATTTGTTGTAAGAAATATTGCAACTGGATCTTTAACAAAAAGACTTGGTATAGAGGATGGTACTGTGCTTGAGCGTCCGTTGATCGAATACTGTCTTAAAGATGATAAGTTAGGTGATCCAATTATAAGTCGAGAACATATTTTAACTTTCAATTGGTTAAATATTAATCAATTAGACTGGATAGATGAAAATCTCTCTAGGCTTAATGATTTTCTTTTAGGAATGTTTAGAGCAGTTGGAATAAAATTAGTCGATTTTAAAGTTGAATTTGGTTTAACCCATGAAAGTGGCAAAACTCAAATTGTTCTTGCAGATGAGATTAGTCCAGATACTTGTAGATTATGGGACTCAATTACAGACAAAAAACTAGATAAAGACAGATTTAGAAAAGATCTTGGGGATTTAATACCAGCATACACAGAAGTTGCTAAAAGATTAGGTATTCTCCATGAACAATCGAATGTATCAGCAGTTAATGTAACTCAATTATCATCTGTCAAAAAAAGAAAAAAATGAAAATCTCAACAATTATTACACTTAAAAAAGATGTTTTAGATCCTCAAGGTAAAGTGATTCATCAAACTTTGGATGGTATGGGCTTTAAAGATATAAATGAAGTCAGACAAGGAAAGTATTTTGAAATTGATGTTAATGAAAGTGACCCAGCTAAAGCCAAAAAAATAGTCGAGGATATGTGTAAAAAACTTTTAGCTAATCTTGTTATTGAAAATTATAAAATTATTGAGACACAATAATTAATGAAATCATCTGTTATAACCTTTCCTGGTTCAAATTGTGATAGAGACATGGATGTTGCTTTAAAAAAATTTGGTTTTAAAAATAAAATGGTATGGCATGATGATAATGAGTTACCAAAAAGCGATTTAGTTGTTTTACCTGGTGGTTTTTCTTATGGCGATTATCTTAGATGTGGAAGTATGGCCTCTAAATCTAAAATAATGCAATCAGTTATAAATTTTGCAAAATCAGGTGGTTTAGTTATGGGAATATGTAATGGTTTTCAAATATTAGTTGAAACAGGTTTAGTACCTGGGGTTTTGTTAAGAAATAAATATTTAGAATTTATCTGTAAAAATGTATTCATTAAGGTAGATAATAAAGAAAACTTTTATTTCAAAAATCTTGATAAAGATATTTTTGAATTTCATATAGCACATAATGAAGGAAACTATTTTTGCACAAAAGATCAGCTTAAAGAAATTGAAGATAATAACCAAATAGCAATTTATTACTGTAATGATAAAGGTCAAATTGAAGATCAATTTAATCCAAATGGTTCAATTAAAAATATTGCAGGAATATTTAATAAAGAAAAAAATGTTCTAGGTATGATGCCTCATCCAGAAAGAATGATTGATCAAAGTTTATCTGGAGAAGACGGATCTTTATTTTTTAAAAATTTAATTAATAATATCAAATAATGTTAGTTAATGAAAAAGTAGCGATAGAGCACGGTCTTAAAGCCGATGAGTATAAAAAAATATGTGAACTATTAAAGAGAACCCCAAACTTAACTGAACTTGGTATTTTTTCGGCAATGTGGAATGAGCATTGCTCTTATAAATCTTCTCGATTACATTTAAAAAAACTACCTACATCAGGAAAAAAAGTTATTCAAGGACCTGGCGAAAATGCTGGGGTAATTGACATTGAAGATGGAGATGCAATAGTATTTAAAATTGAAAGTCATAACCACCCTTCCTTTATTGAGCCATATCAAGGGGCTGCAACAGGAGTTGGTGGAATCATGCGAGATGTTTTTACTATGGGAGCAAGACCAATAGCTAATTTAAATTCAATCCATTTTGGATCTCCACAACATAAAAAAACAAAAAATCTTTTAAGAGGAGTAGTTCATGGGATTGGTGGTTATGGTAACTGTATGGGTGTTCCAACAATTGCTGGTCAGACATCTTTTGATAGTTCATACAACGGTAATATTTTAGTAAACGCCATGACGTTAGGACTTGTCAAAAAAAATAAGATATTTTATTCAAAAGCTGCTGGATTGGACAAACCAGTTATATACGTAGGATCTAAAACGGGTAGAGATGGTATTCATGGTGCAAGTATGGCTTCAGCAAGTTTTGATGAAAAAATAGAAGAAAAAAAACCAACAGTACAAGTTGGAGATCCATTTACTGAAAAACTTTTACTAGAAGCTTGTCTAGAGCTTATGGCTGGAGACTCTATCATTGCAATTCAAGATATGGGAGCAGCTGGCCTTACATCTTCAAGTATTGAGATGGCATCGAAGGGAAATTTAGGGATAGAAATTAATTTAAATAAAGTTCCTTGCAGAGAAACGAGGATGTCACCCTACGAAATAATGCTCTCAGAAAGTCAAGAAAGAATGTTGATAGTTTTGGAAAATGGAAAAGAAGAAATGGCGAAAAAAATATTTGATAAATGGAATTTAGATTTTGCAGTTATTGGAAAAACAACAAATACAAAAAATATTGAATTATATTTTGATAATGAAAAAGTTGCAAATATACCTGTAAATATTTTAGTTGAAAACTCGCCTATGTATGACCGAAAATGGAAAAAAGCTAAATTACCTAAAAAGAATAAAATTAAAAAAGAAACTTACAGTAAATTAAAAATTAAAGATGTTCTTAAAAAAATTTTATCAAATCCAAATGTTTGTAGTAAAGAATGGATTTGGCAACAATATGATCATACAGTTATGGGTGATACAATTCAAAAACCTGGAGGGAATTCTGGAGTTGTCAGAGTACATGGAACCAATAAAGCTGTAGCTGCTACAGTAGACTCGTCAGCTGTATATTGTTGGGCACACCCTATTACTGGAGGTAAACAAGTTGTGGCCGAAAGCTGGAGAAACTTAATTTCAGTTGGTGCGACCCCCCTGGCCATAACAAATTGTCTTAATTTTGGAAGCCCAGAGAATGAAGAAAACATGGGTGAATTCGTGGAATGTGTTCAGGGGATAGGTGAAGCAAGTAAGTATTTAAATTTTCCAGTGGTGTCAGGAAATGTATCTTTTTACAATCAAACAAAAGAGATTGGGATTAAACCAACTCCATCTATAGGAGGTGTAGGATTGATTAAAGATTATAAAAAAATGGTAACAATGGATTTCAAAGAGACGAATAATATAGTTTTAATTATTGGAAAAACCGAAGGTCACATTGATCAAAGTTTGTTTGCAAGAACAATTTTAGATGAAAAAAATGGCCCTCCTCCTGAAGTAAATTTGTTTAATGAAAAAAATAATGGTGAGTCTTTATTAAATTTAATTGAAAAAGATTTCATAAAAAGTGCTCATGATGTTTCATTAGGTGGTATTATTACTGCTATAAGCAAAATGTCTATTAAAGGAAACAAAGGTATTAAATTAAGTAAATCTAAAAATTTAATGAACGAATTAGATTATTTATTTGCTGAAGATCAAGGTAGGTATGTAATTGAAGTAAAACAAGAAAATTTGAAGGATGTGGTTAAAATTTTAGATAAAAATTCAGTTCATCATGAAGAATTAGGTTTTATTACTGAAAAAGACTTAATTATTAATGAAAAGACAAAAGTTACAATTGACGAATTAAAATCTTATAATACAAATTGGTTAACTAATTTTATGAGTACATAATGGCGATGGATTTAAAAGAAATTGAAAAATATATAAAAGAAGCAATGCCTGATGCTTCTATAGAAATTCAAGATTTAGCAGGTGATGGAAATCACTATTCAGCAACAGTAACATCTTCACAGTTTGCTGGTAAAAGTAAAATAGAACAACATAAAATGGTATATAATTCTTTAAAAGGTAAAATGGGAAATGAATTACATGCTTTAGCAATTAAAACAAAGGAACAATAATGGATGATCAAACAAAAAATATAATTCAAAATCATATAGATAACAATGAGGTTTGCTTATTTATGAAAGGAACACCAGATGCTCCACAATGTGGTTTCTCTATGGCTGTTTCAAATATGTTGAAAATTTTAGAAGTAAACTTCAATGGAATAAATGTATTAGAAGATCAATCAATTCGTGAAGGGATAAAAACTTTTAGTGATTGGCCTACTATTCCACAGCTATATATTAAAAAAGAATTTATTGGCGGATGTGATATAATTAAAGAAATGTACGAAAATGGAGAGTTAAAAAAAATCTTTGATGAAAAAGGAATAAATTATAAAAAATAATTTTACCTAGAGTAATATTCAATTACTAAGTTTGGCTCCATTACAATTGGATAAGGAACCTCTTCTAATTTAGGAATTCTAACAAATTTAAATTTTTTGTTTTTTTCATCTAATTGAATATATTCAGGAGTTTCTCTTTCTTTGTTTGCAAGAGCTATATCTATAATTGCTAATTGTTTGGATTTGTCTCGTATTTCAATTGAGTCTTCTTCTTTAACAGAATAACTAGAAATATTTACTTTTTTTCCATTAACTTTTACGTGACCATGATTGATTAATTGTCTTGCAGAAAAAATTGTTGTTGCAAATTTTGCTCTATAAATCACTGCATCCAATCTTCTTTCGAGAAGTCCTATTAAATTTTCACTAGTGTCACCTTTTAACATGCTAGCTTTTTTATAAATATTTCTAAACTGTCTTTCATTAATGTTCCCATAATAAGCCTTAAGCTTTTGTTTAGCTTGTAATTGAATTCCATAATCTGATGGTTTTGAGGATTTGCTCTGACCATGTTGGCCTGGACCATAAGCTCTAGTATTAAAAGGGCTTTTAGGTCTTCCCCACAGATTTACCTTTAATCTTCTATCTACTTTATGTTTAGAGTTTAATCTTTTTGTCATTTGATAATGGGTCTTATAAACTTACTCGTAATTTTGTCAATCAACGTTTTTTACCTAAACTTGCAAATACACTCGATAATATACGAGTTTCTTTATCTGATAAGTCCATTTTATAAAAAATATTTCTTAAGTTCTCCAGCATTTTTGGTCTTTTTTCTTTAGGTCGAAAAAAATTTATTTCGTCCAAATTATTAATACAAAGGTTTAGCATAGATTGTAATTCTTTTTTACTTGCTGATTTAACTTTTTTTGATTTCTTAAACGGAACACTTCTTGATTTGATAATACTGGCCAAATATTGTGCGATAATTATTAAACTATGAGATAAATTGAGAGACTTAAAATCAGGGTTAGTAGGTATTTGTAAGGTATAATTTGCGTAACTGATCTCATTATTTGATAATCCAGATGCTTCTGAACCAAATAAAAAACCAACATTCTTTTTAAAATTTACCTTTTTTAAGTCGTCTAAATTAATATGTTTTATATTTTTATTTCTAAATCTTGCTGAGGTAGCAATAACAATATCAATTTTACTAAGAGCTTTTTCCAAATTATCATACTTTTTACTTTGTCTAATAATATCTTTAGCACCAACAGATGTAGCTAAAATTTTATCATTTGGAAAAATTGGTTTAGGATTAATTAAAACTAACTTATTGAAACTAAAGTTTTTTATTGCTCTTGCACACGCACCAATATTTTCTGATAATTGAGGTTTATTTAGAATAAAAGATATATTGCTCTTACTCATTTACTTACTTGCGGGAGCATTATCTTTAAACAGTTTATAGTCTAAACTATCAATCAATGCTTTAAAAGAAGCATCAATAATGTTTGTAGATACACCAATAGTAAACCAATTTTTTCCTTGAGAGTCTGTGCTTTCGATTGAAACTCTAGTAACAGCTTCGGTTCCTGTGTTTAAAATTCTAACTTTGTAGTCAACTAATTTTAAGTCTTTCAAATACTTTGAATATTTTGCAAGTCGATCAACATTTTGTCTTATAGCATTATCTAAAGCATTAACGGGTCCATTCCCCTCCCCTTCACAAATAATTTTTTCTCCATCGACCTCTAATTGCGCTTTTGCTGATGAAATTATTTCTCCAGATTTGTTTTTTTTAACTGAAACGTCATATTCATTAATTGATATATATCTTGGTATTTGACCAATAATTCTTCTAGCTAATAATTCAAATGAGGCATCGGCTCCATCGTAACTATAACCAATAAATTCTCTATCCTTAACTTCATCTAATAATTTTTTGATCTTTGGATCATTTTCTTCAATATCAATTTTGATACTTTTTAATCTTGAGATTATATTTGATTTTCCTGATTGATCAGAAATAACAATATTCCTTGAGTTGCCAACTTCTTCTGGATTGATGTGTTCGTATGTTTTTGGATCTTTTTGAACTGCAGAGACATGTAATCCACCTTTATGTGAAAAAGCTGCTGCACCAACGTATGGTAAATGTTGGTTGGGTTTTCTATTTAAAATTTCATCTAATAATCTTGAACAATCTGTTAAATTTTTGATATTTTTAGAATTTATGCCTACTTCAAATTTAGACGAAAAATCTTTTTTCAAAAAAAATGTAGGTATTAATGACATTAAATTTGCATTACCGCATCTTTCTCCTAATCCATTAATAGTACCCTGAATTTGACGAGCACCAGCTAAAACGGCAGCTAAAGAATTTGCAACAGCATTACCAGTATCATTATGAGCATGAATACCTAAATTTTTTCCTGGAATATTTTTTGATACTTCAGATACTATTTTTGAAACTTCATGTGGTAACGTACCTCCGTTAGTATCACACAATACAATCCATCTTGCTCCTTGATCGTAAGCAGTTTTAATACATGAAAGAGCATATTTTGGGTTTGCTTTATAACCATCAAAAAAATGCTCAGCATCAAACATAAATTCTTTTTTTGCTTTAATAAAATGTTTTGTACTCTCTCCTATATTCTCTAAATTTTCCTCATTTGTAATTCCTAAAGCTACATCAACATGAAAGTCCCATGATTTTCCAACTAAACATACTGCTGGAGTATTTGAATTCATTAATGCTGATAATCCAGTGTCATTTTCTGCACTTCGGCCTGATCTTTTTGTCATACCGAAACATGTGAGTTTAGAATTCTTAAAATTATGTTTTTTTTGAAAAAACTCAGTATCGGTTGGATTAGCTCCAGGCCAACCAGCTTCAATGTAATCTACACCAAGATTGTCTAAGGCAGATGCAATTTTTTCTTTATCTTCAAGAGAAAAATCTACTCCTTGAGTTTGGGCACCATCTCTAAGTGTTGTATCAAAAATATATAACCGTTCTTTACTCATTTAAATTTCCACAAAGTTTTACCACCTTTATCTTCTATTAAAACACCTTTATCAAAAAGTTCATCTCGAATTTTATCAGCTTCCTTATAATTTTTATCTGCTCTAGCTTTATTTCTTAAATCTATTTTGCTATTTATCTCTGCCTCACTTATTAAAGCTTTATCTTTTTTATATTTTTCCCACTGATTATTATCTTCATTTAATAAACCTATAAACTTACATGCTGAAATAAATAATTCTTTATCTTTGCCTTTATTGGCACTTTCAAAAAGCTTGTGAAGATTTGCAATATATCCAGGAGTATTCAAATCTTCGTATAAAGGCTTTAAAACTTCATCTGTCACTTGAGCTGATTTTACATCTGATGAATAAACTTTATACCATTTATCTAAAGTATTCTCACAATCGTTTAATAATTTGTCATTCCAATCTAGTGGCTGCTTATAATGTGCACTCATAAGAGCTAATCTCAAAACTTGTCCACTAATTTTGTTTCTAAAATTTTTTATTTTAAGAATATTACCTTGTGATTTAGCCATTTTCTCATTGGACAAAGTAATAAAGGCATTATGAATCCAATACTTTGCAAAAATTTTTGAATCATTTGCACATCTTGATTGTGCTATCTCATTTTCATGATGGGGAAATATCAAGTCAATTCCACCGCCATGAATATCAAATTCGTTTCCTAAAAATTTTTTTGACATCGCTGAACATTCTAAGTGCCAACCTGGTCGTCCTTTACCCCAAGGAGAATCCCAAGCGGGCTCTTCTTTAACAGATGGTTTCCATAAAACAAAATCCTCTGAATTTTTTTTATTGTCACTTACCTCTACTCTTGATCCAGCAATTAAATCCTCTAATTTCTTATTTGATAATTTTCCATAATCAGAAAACTTTTTAACCTCAAAATAAACATGGTTATTATTTTCATAAGCAAAACCTTTTTTGATTAATTGATTTATCATTTCAATCATTAAATCAATGTGTTCGGTTGCTTTAGGTTGGTGAGTAGGGTTTTCACAATTTAAAAACTTACAATCTTCTAAAAAGCTCGACGTTACTTTTTCAGTTAACTCTTTTGTAGATATTTTTTGATCTTGTGATGATTTAATTATTTTGTCATCGATATCTGTAATATTTCTTACATAAGTTACTTTTGAAAAAGTGTTTTTAAGTAATCTGAAGAGAACATCAAATATAACTAGTGGTCGAGCATTTCCTATATGCGGATCATCATATACTGTTGGCCCGCAGACATACATTCCAATATGTTTTTTATCTTTTGGAACAAATTGTTCTTTTTTATTTGTAAAATTATTTGTTAAAAAAATATCCATTTTAGTTGATTAAGAAATATACCTTATTTATTGATTTGTTAATCTAATTGATTAACTAGGAATCTTGCATACTGGAATAGGCTCCATTTTATGCAAATTTTCTTTTCTTATTTTTTCGTATTCTTGTCTATGTGGGGAATTTGGATTTTTCATAGCATCCTCCAAATCTTCATATTTGAAACCAAGTTGACCCTCGTCAGTTCTACCATCATCCCAAAGACCATCAGTTGGTGGGGCATCAATTATCTCTTTTAATATACCCAATTCTTTTCCTAATTCCCAAACATCTGTTTTATTGCAATCAGCAATTGGAGAAATATCTACTCCACCATCACCATATTTTGTATAAAAACCAACTCCAAAATCCTCAACTTTGTTACCAGTTCCAACTACAATTCCTTTGTTGGCAGCAGCTACTTGATAAAGAGTTGTCATTCTTAATCTTGCTCTTGAATTTGCAAAACCATGTTCATTATCAAATCCTTTTAATGAAGATGAAAATGAGTCAAATAATTTATCAAGATTAATTGTATGAGCTTCTACATTTTTAAATTTTTTCTTTAACCATTCCTGATGCTTTAAACTCAAATCATGTTGATTATCATTTTGTCTAATTGGCATTGTTAGGACGATAGTTTTTATACCAGTCATAGCACTTAAAGTGCTTGATACTGATGAATCTATACCTCCAGATATTCCAATTACCAAAGATCGTGCTTTACTTGGCATTTGATCAACATAACTTTTGATCCAATTTGAAATGAATTTAGTTTTTTCTGAAGGTTTCATAATTTAAATTTAATAATCTTATGCTTGAAAGCAATAGACTAAGATGCCGCTTGAATAGCATTTTTGGAATACGTGCTATTCTTTTTTATCTCATCTGAAATTAAAAATGCCAATTCTAGAGCTTGGTTTGCATTTAATCTTGGATCACAATGAGTGTGATATCTTGAAGATAAATCTTTATCAGAAATTTTTTGAGCACCACCAGTACATTCTGTTACATTTTGACCAGTTAATTCAATATGCAATCCACCTGCAAAACTGCCTTCACTTTGATGACAGGCAAATACATTTTTAACCTCACTTAATACACTATTAAATGGTCTTGTTTTAAATCCAGTTGTAGATTGAATTGTATTTCCATGACATGGATCACATGACCATATTACGTTAAGCCCTTCCTTTTTAATTGCTCTAATTAATTTTGGTAAATGTTTAGATACATTTTGATGCCCAAATCTCGAAATTAAAGTAATTTTACCTTTTTCATTAGTTGGGTTAATTTTATTACATAATTTTATTAAATCCTCAGCTTTCAATGTAGGTCCACATTTAATACCAATTGGATTGTGTATCCCTCTACAAAACTCAACATGTCCACCATCTAATTGTCTAGTTCTATCTCCAATCCAAACAAAATGAGCTGATGTATCGTGATTTTCACCAGTGGTAGAATCTAATCTAGTCATTGACTCTTCAAAAGGTAATAATAAAGCTTCATGAGATGTCCAGAAATTTACTGTTTTTAATCTTCTATTAAAGTCTGAATTAATTCCACAAGCATCCATAAATGATAAAGCTTTAGCTATTTGATCTTCTAGTTCTTTGAATCTTTTAGCCTCTGGGCTTTTTTTAATGAAACCTAAATTCCATGTATGAACTTTTTTAAGGTCAGCAAAACCACCATGACAAAATGCTCTAACAAGATTCAAAGTAGCTGCAGATTGCGAATAAGCTTTGAATAATCTTTTAGGATCTGGCACTCTAGCTTTTTCACTAAATTCTATTCCATTTATATTATCACCCAAATAACTTGGTAGTTCTATTCCATTTTTTGTTTCTGTTGATGAACTTCTTGGTTTTGAGAACTGCCCAGCAATTCTTCCTAGTTTAACAACAGGCAGTGATGCTGAATAAGTAAGAACTAAAGACATTTGCAACATTAACTTAAATGTATCTCTAATATTATCTGGATGAAATTCTGCAAAACTTTCTGCACAATCACCACCTTGTAAAAGAAAAGCTTTACCATCTACAACTTCTGCAAGTTGTTGTTTAAGATGTCTAGTTTCACCAGCAAAAACTAAAGGTGGAAAAGTTCTCATTTTATCTAAAACTTGATCCAACTCTTTTTTATCCGGATACTCCGGAATATGTTTTACTGGATATTTTCTCCAGCTATTTATTTTCCAATTTTTCATGTTCAACCTAAGATTGTTGTAACAGAGATTACTCTTTTTTCAATAGAGATGCTTTTAGGATTTTATTCAACTGTAACAGATTTTGCCAAATTTCTAGGCTTATCTATATCAAAACCTTTTTTAAGCGCTGAATAATATGCTAGTTTTTGTAATGGGATGGTTAAAAGGAAAGGTAATAGATCTTGATTTGTGCTTTCAACTTCAATTGTTTCCCAAATATTTTCAGAAATTATTTCATCAGTACTCTTATTTGTTATCAATAAAACTTTAGCGCCTCGTGCAATAACTTCCTGCATATTAGAAATAGTTTTTTTATAGTAATTATCTCTTGGGGCTAAAACAACAACAGGCATACCTTCTTCAATTAAAGCTAATGGCCCATGTTTCATTTCACCCGCGGGATACCCTTCAGCATGCACATAGGATAATTCTTTTAATTTTAAAGCACCTTCCAGTGCTATTGGATAAGAAAAACCTCTACCTAAAAACATAGAGCCTTTTGCGTCATTAAATGTATTTGATACATTTTGTATCTTGTTATCTGTCAATAGAGTTTGTTTAATTAATTTAGGTAATTCTGTTAAATCCTTTAACTTTTGAGATAGCTCTTTTTTGTCTATATCACCTCTTAATGATCCCAATTTTAAAGATAAAATATATAGTATGAGAATTTGACCAAGAAAAGCTTTTGTAGATGCAACGCCAATTTCAGTACCACAATGGATAGGTAAAACAAACTCTGAGTCTCTTGCTATAGAACTTTCAATTACATTCACAACTGCACAAGTTTTCATCCCATTTTTATTACATATGTCCAATGCAGCATAAGTATCAGCTGTTTCACCAGACTGAGAGACAAAAACATATAAACTATCTTTTTTAAATCTATTTTTTCTGTATCTAAATTCTGATGCAATATCTACATTTACATCTAATGAAGTTAATTCTTCAAACCAATATTTCGCCATTAAACATGAATGATATGCTGTTCCACAACCAATTAACGTAATGTTGGAAATTTCATCTGTCTTCCATGGAATATTGTGAATACTTATGTCATTGTTTGCTGTATCTATATATTCTTTAATACCATTTTTGAGTGTAATTGGCTGTTCTTCAATTTCTTTTGCCATAAAATGTTTATAGTCACCTTTGTCATATTTTTCCTCTTCATTAGATAACTCTAAAACTTTTTTATTAACTTTAGATCCATCCTCACTAAAAAATTCCACATGATCTTTTTTAATCACACAAAATTCACCATCATTTAAATAAGTAATTTTGTTTGTCATTGATTTAAGGGCATAAGAATCTGATCCTAAATAATTTTCATTAGGTCCATAGCCAACAGCTAAGGGTGAACCTCTTCTTGCACCAACTATCAAGTCTGGCTCATCTTTAAAAATAATTCCTAGAGCAAAACTTCCATGAAGAGCTTTTAAAGTTTTTTTAATTGAATTAACTATATTTTCTGTTTTTAAATTTTCAGTAATTAAATGAACAATTACCTCTGTATCTGTTTGAGATTTGAATTTGTGACCTTTGCTAACTAAAAATTTTTTAAGAAGTGTTGAATTTTCAATTATACCGTTGTGAACTACTGACACATTTTGAGATGAATGTGGATGTGCATTTATACTATTTGGTATACCGTGCGTAGCCCATCTAACGTGCCCTATTCCAATAGTTCCTTCCATATTTTGAACTAAAGAATTTTTTTCAAGATTATTTACTCTTCCCTCTGATTTAATTTCATTTATCAGACCATTAGAGAGAGTTGCAATCCCAGCTGAATCATAGCCTCTATATTCAAGTTTTTTTAATGAATTAATAATTGTTGCTGAAACTGGCTTGTTACTATTAATTCCTATAATTCCACACATAATTATTT
Source organism: Pelagibacterales bacterium SAG-MED19 (assembly GCA_014654035.1). Taxonomy (GTDB): domain Bacteria; phylum Pseudomonadota; class Alphaproteobacteria; order Pelagibacterales; family Pelagibacteraceae; genus Pelagibacter. The sequence continues at coordinate 100,469 of JACWDQ010000001.1, read as the reverse complement.
AAGTTTCTTTTTATAATTTTTTACCTCTGTTTGTAGAGCTCTTGTAAGCGCTAAAGAATTTTTTTTAACTTTTTTAGTTATAACAGATCCGGCACCAACAACACTTCCTTCTTCAACAGTAATAGGTGCTACTAAAGATGAATTGGATCCAATAAAAACATTATCTTTTATTTTTGTTTTACTTTTCTTAACACCATCATAGTTACATGTAATTGTTCCAGCTCCAATATTAACCGCTTTACCAATTTCACTATCACCTACATACGATAGATGACTAACCTTTGATTTTTTACCAATTATGCTTTTTTTGATTTCAACAAAGTTACCAACTTTTGAGCCTTCTTTTAAGATTGTGCCAGGTCGTATTCTAGCGTAAGGACCAACATCAACTTCATTTTCAATCTTACATCTTTCAAAATGTGAGAAAGATTTTATTGTAACATTATTTCCAATTTTTACTTTTGATCCAAAAACTACGTATGGTTCAATAATTACATTTTTTCCAATTTTAGTATCATTTGAAAAATAAATTGTCTCAGGTCCCAACATTTTTACGCCCAACTTAAGAAATTTATTTCTGAGTCTGTTTTGTTGTTTTTGTAAATTTATTTGTTTCATCTATGAAATTCTTTATATTAAGTATATATATTTCTTAATTCACAAAATATTTCTTAAAAATACTTTTAATAATGACACAACAATACACAATACTTTTTGATTTAGATGGTACATTAGTGGATACAGCACCCGATTTAATGCGTGCTCACAATCATGTAATGAAAAAATTTGGATATCCTACTAAATCAACTGAAGAAATTAGAAATTTAGTCGGTCAAGGTGCAGGTGCCATGCTTGGCAGATCTATTTGGGGTCAAGCCAAAAGGGAATTTGGAAAAGTTCAAGATGAAAAAATTAAAAAAGAAATGGTAAAAGATTTTGTAGATTTTTATGGAAAAAATATTGTCAACGAAAGTACTCTTATAAACGGTGTTAAAGAATTTTTGATTTGGTGTAAGGAAAAAAAAATTTCAATGGCTGTATGTACAAACAAACAAGAACATTTAGCTATCGATCTTTTAAAAAAAATTGGTATCAATGACTTCTTTGAATATGTTGCTGGTCATAATACATTTGAATATTGTAAACCTGATCCAAGACATTTAACCTCGGTTATTGAGATTTTGGGTGGTGACATTAAAAAAACTTTAATGATTGGTGATAGTGAAACCGATGCTAATGCTGCAAAAAGTGCGGGAATACCGATAATCTTATTGGAAGATGGTTATACTGAAAAAAATACAACCGAAATATATCATAATCACTTAGTAAAAGACTTTAATGGTATTGAAAAAATTGTATTAGAATATCTTTAGGATTGATTATTTTTTTTTAACTATTAAAAACAATTTCGTAAACTAGGAGTTTTTTTTGATAGTACATAAAGTAAAAGTTTTTCCATCTAAAGTTCACTTACCTAAAAAAAAACAACTTGCCTGGAAAATTGCAGAAATCGCAAGTGACAATGCTAAATTAAATAAAGAAGCAATTGAAATGGCTATTAACAGAATTATTGATAACGCTTCAGTTGCTATTGCATCTTTGAATAGAAAACCAGTAATTTCATCAAGAGAAATGGCCCTGAAGCATTCAAGAAAAAATGGTGCAACTTTATTTGGTATAAATAATAAATTAAAATTTGATTGTGAATGGGCTGCTTGGTCAAATGGAACTGCAGTAAGAGAGCTTGACTTTCATGATACATTTTTAGCTGCAGATTATAGCCATCCTGGAGATAATATTCCTCCACTAATAAGTGTTGCTCAACAAAACAAAAAAAGTGGTTTAGATCTTTTAAGAGGGATTATAACTGCTTACGAAGTTCAAGTAAATTTAGTTAAGGGTATTTGTTTGCATAAACATAAAGTTGATCACATAGCTCACTTAGGGCCAAGCGTTGCTGCTGGTCTAGGTTCAATGTTGAAATTAAATACTGAAATAATTTATCAGGCAGTTCAACAAGCTTTACACACAACAGTATCTACAAGACAATCAAGAAAAGGTGAGATTTCAAGTTGGAAAGCATACGCACCAGCACATGCAGGTAAACTAGCTATAGAAGCAGTTGATAGAGTTATGAGGGGTGAAGGTGCACCAAGTCCAATTTACGAAGGTGAAGATAGTGTAATAGCTAGAATTCTTGATGGAAAAAAAGCTTTGTATAAAGTACCTCTTCCAAAAAAAGGTGAAACAAAAAAGGCGATATTAGAAACTTATACTAAAGAATACTCGGCCGAATATCAATCGCAAGCCCTTATTGATTTAGCAAAGAAACTTAAAAAGAAAGTTCCGAGTTTAAAACAAATTAAAAAAATTGATATTTATACAAGTCATCACACTCATTATGTAATCGGTACAGGTGCAAACGATCCTCAAAAGATGGATCCAAATGCAAGTAGAGAGACTTTAGATCATTCAATTATGTATATATTTGCAGTAGCTTTAGAAGATGGTAGTTGGCATCATGTAAAATCATATACAAAATCAAGAGCAAAAAAGAAAAGTACTATTAAGATTTGGAGATCAATTAAAACTCATGAAGATAAACAATGGACTAAAAAATATCATGATCCTAACCCTAGAAAGAAATCATTTGGAGCTAAGGTAATAATAACACTAAAAAATGGGAAAAAGATAACAGAACAACAAGATAGAGCAGATGCACATCCATATGGATCTAGACCTTTTAAAAGACAAAATTATATAAATAAATTTTTAACTTTAACAGAAAATATTTTAGATAAAAAAGAGAGTGATAAATTTTTAAAAACAGTCCAAAATTTAAAAAAATTAAAGTCAGGTCAATTAGATAGATTAAATATTAGGGTAAAGAAAAGTAAACTTAAAAAGAATTCTAAGAAAGGTATTTTTTAATGCACTTTGTTGAAAAAGAGCCAGTCCAAAAAAGAAAAGATTTTTCTGAAAAATTAAAATCAAATAAGATTTTAAGAGTGCCTGGAGCTTATAATCCTCTTACCGCAAAACTGATTGAAGAAATAGGATATGACGCCATTTATGTTTCTGGTGGAGTAATGGCCAATGATCTTGGTTTTCCTGATATTGGTTTAACCACGCTTCAAGATGTTAGTACTAGATCTTATTTGATTTCAAGAGTAACAAATCTTCCTACGATAGTTGATATTGATACTGGGTTTAAATCTTGCAAAGAAACTATTGAAACTTTTGAGGAATTTGGAATTTCAGCTGTTCATTTGGAGGATCAAGTTGAGAGAAAAAGATGCGGACACTTAGATAATAAAGAATTAATTTCTACTGATGCAATGGTAAAAAAAATTAAGGAATGTGTTTCTGCAAAAAAAGATAAAAACTTTAAGATCATTGCAAGGTCTGATGCAAATAGCGTTGAAGGAATTGATAAAATGATTGAAAGATGTAAGGCCTATGTAGATGCTGGAGCTGAAATAGTTTTTCCAGAAGCTTTGCGGGATGAAAAAGATTTTGAAAAAGTAAGAAAACAACTTTCATGCTACTTACTCGCGAATATGACTGAATTCGGAAAATCTAAATTATTTAATTACAAAGAACTAGAACAACTTGGATACAATATTGTGATTTATCCAGTTACAACGCAAAGATTAGCTATGAAAAATGTTGAGGATGGATTAAGAGACATTTTTACAAATGGACACCAAAATAATATTATTGATAAAATGCAAACTAGAAAAAGACTATATGAATTAGTTGACTACGAAAAATATAATAGTTTAGACGAAAAAATTTATAATTTTAGTACTGAAGGGCACGAATAGTGAGTGAAGATATAAAAAAAGGTTTACTTGGGATAGTTGTTGATGAAACTGAAGTTTCAAAAGTAATGCCTGAAATAAATTCGCTTACATATAGAGGATATGCTGCGCAAGATTTATGTTCAAAATGTAAATTTGAAGAAGTAGCTTATTTAATTTTAAATGGAGAGCTTCCAAATAAAAAACAATTGAAACAATTTGAAAACCAAGAAAGAAAAGAAAGAAAACTTTCTAAAACAATAATTGAAGATATTAAAAAATTTCCAAAAAAAGCTCACCCTATGGATGTTGCTAGAACTGCAGTTAGTATCATGGGACTTGAAGATAAAGAGACGAAAGATAATTCACCTAAAGCTAATTTACGAAAAGTAATGAGAATTTTTGCAAAAACTCCTGTAGCTTTAGCTGCTTTTTATAGAGCCAGAAAAGGAAAAAAAATTATCCCCCCAAAAAGTAATCTTTCTTTTTCGGAAAACTTTTTTCATATGTGTTTTGGCAAAGTTCCAAATAAAGACATTGTAAAAGCTTTTGATGTTTCTCTTATTTTATATGCTGAACACAGCTTTAATGTTTCAACTTTTACTGCAAGAACGATTACGAGCAGTTTATCTGATATTCATGGGGCTATTACTGGTGCTATAGCAAGTTTAAAAGGTCCTTTACACGGTGGAGCTAATGAAGAAGTTATGCACATGATGAATAAGATTAAGAAACCAGAAAATGCACTTAACTGGATTAATAAAGCTTTAGACAATAAAGATGTTGTAATGGGATTTGGCCATAGGGTTTATAAAAGTGGAGATTCAAGAGTTCCTACAATGAGAGAATATTTTGGTAAAGTTGCTAAGATCAAGAAAGATAAAAAATTTGAAAAAATCTACGATATTGTAGAAAAAGTTATGATCGAAAGAAAAAACATTCATCCAAACGTAGACTACCCTACTGGTCCTACTTATCATTTGATGGGTTTTGATACTGATTTTTTTACTCCAATTTTTGTAATATCAAGAATTACAGGTTGGTCAGCTCACATAATTGAGCAACATGCAGCTAATAAATTGATTAGACCGTTAGCAAGTTATAAGGGAAATCAACACAGAAAAGTTGTTCAATTAAATCAAAGGTAATTTATTGTTTCTCAATTCTAGCAAATCTTGAATTGAGTAAAATTTCACATTTATAATTTCTTTTCATAACAAACTCATCAATAGCTTTTTTAACACCAGGTGCGTAAGATAAGTTATAGTCATCACATAAAATTGTGCCATCGTTATCTACCACTTCGGCACAACATTCTAAATCATTTTTAACTGTTTCATAATCATGACCACCATCCAAAAATACATAGTTTATTTTACTCATATCTATTTTTTTTAAAACTGTGTTTGAATTGCCTTTTATTAAATGAATATTATCTTTAAAATTACTTAATAAATCTTTCACAGCTTCGATAGTGTAAGGATCTTGTCTTTTAATAAATTTAAAATAAATTTGTTTAAATGGATTTGAGAATTTTGTGTTAGGAATTATCTCAGATTTATTTTCATCATTTTTTTCAAACAAGTCTAAACCTATGTATTTAAAATCACTCTTATGTATTTTAAACAATAGTTCACAAACATTTCTGGCAGTTACACCATGGAAAACTCCCACCTCAAGAAAATATTTAGGTTTTTTTTTTTTAATCTCTTCTAAAAAGAAATCACCATCACCTTTTTGTTTAAGGCTTGTTTTTCTAAAATACTTTTTATATTTCAATTGAATTAACTAAATGCTTCAACCCAAGTACCTTGAGTCGATGCTTTAGAATATTCTGTTGCACGTCCTTCAAAAAAGTTCATATGTTCAACAGCATTAAGCATAGTATCAAGCCATCCAAGAGGATTTTTTTGGACATCATAAATTGCTTCTAAACCAAGTTGGTCTAATCTTCTGTTAGCAATAAACCTAATATAATCTTTAACATCCTTGGCTGTTAAACCTTCCATTGGACCCATCTCGAAAGCTAGATCAATAAAAGCATCCTCATGCTCAATGATAGTTCTACAAGCTTCATAAAGTTCTTTTTTTAATTTTGGTGTCCAAATTTCAGGATTCTCTTTTATGAATTCCTTAAAAATTCTTATCATTGAATTGCAATGAAGTGTTTCGTCTCTAACAGACCAAGTAACTATTTGGCCCATTCCTTTCATCTTATTATGTCTTGGAAAATTTAATAAAATTGCAAAACTAGCAAATAATTGTAAACCTTCTGTAAATGCACTAAAGACAGCAACTGTTTTTGCAATATCTTCTTTGGAATTAACATTAAAGTCTTGCATATAATCATATTTATCTTTCATTTCTTTATACTTCATGAAAGCTGAATATTCGGACTCAGGCATTCCAATGGTATCAAGTAAATGAGAATAAGCTGCAATATGAACTGTTTCCATTGAAGCAAAAGCAGTCATCATCATTAAAACTTCAGTTGGTTTAAAAACAGTTGTGTAATGTCTCAAATAACAATTACTAACCTCAACATCAGCTTGAGTAAAAAACCTAAATATTTGGGTTAATAAATTCTTTTCTGATTGTGATAGATTTTTTTGCCAATCTCTAACATCGTCACCTAAAGGCACCTCCTCAGGCAACCAGTGAATTCTTTGTTGGGTTAACCATGCATCATAACACCAAGGATATCTAAACGGTTTATAAACAGGATTTTCAACTAATAACCCCATTTTTTTTGGTTGAATTATTTCTTTTTTTTCAGTTTTAATTTTCTCTGCTACTGACATGATAAACACTCCTCGTATTCTGGTTCTTCATTGGTTTGTTGATTTTTGGATTTATATACATTGGCTGTGATATCTGTTGATTTTGCATCATTAATATTTTCAGCTCTCTGAATTGATTTTGATCTACAATAATAAAGGCTTTTTAAACCTTTTTTCCATGCATCAAAATGAATTCTATGTAATTCTTTTTTATGAACATCAGCAGGTAAAAATAAATTAACTGATTGTGCTTGGGAAATGAATGGTGTTCGGTCTCCACTTAATTCAATAATCCATTTCTGATTTAATTCAAAAGCAGTTTTGAAAACATCTTTTTCTAAATCTGTTAAAAAATCTAAGTGTGATACGGAGCCTTGATTAGTTGTAATGGTGGACCAAGTTTCATCATCATTTTTTCCATGACTCTCTAATATTTCTTCTAAATATCTATTTCTAACGTTGAAAGATCCTGACAAAGTTTTGTGTGTATAACTATTTGCAGCTATCGGTTCTACTCCTGGTGAAGCACCACCGCAGATAATTGAGATAGATGCTGTCGGTGCAATGGCTGTTTTATTAGAAAACCTCTCTTTAAATCCGTACTCTTCAGCATCAGGACAAGCGCCTCTTTCTTCTGCTAAATCTTTTGAAGCTTGATTAACTTTTTCATCAATTTGTTTAAATATTTTTTTATTCCAAGATTTAGCCATCACTGATTCTAATGGAATTCTATTTTTTTGTAAAAAAGAATGAAAACCCATGACTCCCAAACCAACACTTCTTTCTCTTTCCGCTGAATACTTGGCATCTTTAAATTGGTCTGGAGCTTTGTTAATAAAATCAGATAAAACATTATCTAAAAATCTCATAACATCACCAATCATATCTGGATCATCTTTCCATTCATCATATTTTTCTAGATTAAGTGAAGACAAACAGCATACAGCTGTTCTGTCTCGTCCATCTTTATCTATTCCCGTAGGTAAAGTTATTTCACTACACAAGTTAGATGTTTTAACTGTCAAATTAGCTAGTTTATGATGTTGAGGGATTAATCTATTAACAGTATCAATATAAATTATATATGGCTCACCTGTTTCAATTCTAGCAGTTAATAATCTTATCCATAAATTTCTTGCTGAAATAGTTTGTTGCACAGTACCATCAGCTGGACTTTTTAGTGCCCATTGTTCATCATTTTCTACAGCACGCATGAATGCATCTGAAACTAAAACACCATGATGTAAATTTAATGCCTTTCGATTTGGATCTCCACCTGTTGGTCTTCTCATTTCAATAAATTCCTCTATTTCAGGATGATCGACAGGAAGATAGCAAGCTGCTGATCCTCTTCTTAAAGAACCTTGGCTGATAGCCATCGTTAAAGAATCCATAACTTTTATAAATGGAATTATGCCAGATGTTTTTCCAACTTTGCCAATTTTTTCACCTATGGATCTTAAATTACCCCAGTAACTTCCTATTCCACCACCTTTTGCTGCTAACCAAACGTTCTCACTCCAAAGATCGAGAATTCCACCTAAGCTATCTGATGCTTCATTTAAAAAACAAGAAATCGGTAAACCTCTTTTAGTTCCGCCGTTTGATAAAACGGGTGTTGCTGGCATGAACCAAAGATTGCTTATATAATTATAAATTCTTTGTGCATGTAAATTATCGTCTGCGTATGAACTGGCAACACGTGCAAATAGATCTTGAAAAGACTCGTTGTGACCTAGATATCTATCTTTTAAAGTTGCTTTACCAAAATCTGTTAAATTTACATCTCGCGAACGATCAATTTTAATTATAATTCCTTTATCGTTCTGAAAAAGTTCAGTTTCATTATTTAGAGAAAAAAGATCAGGTCTATTTCCTTTTGACACCTCTTTTACTTCTGGGCTATATTCGGAGACAGCTTTCTTTAAGGCCTGAGATAGAATCTTATTCATAATTTAGTATTATATTTTGTTATTTTGCGAAAACAACTATATGTTGTATGCGCTTTGTATTAATATACTATATAAACAGTAAATCAACAGAACATTTATAGAACACTGATAAAATAATTCAACTAAAAAATTAAAAAAAAGGTAAGTAATTAACAGCATGAATCAATCATTAAAAATAGACCCTTATGGCTTTAGAGAATATGACGCACGATGGCTGTACGATAAAGATATCAATGCAGAAGGAATCACAAATCTTGGAAAAGGTTTAGGAACACAAATTATAGAACACACCAAGCTAAAAAATCCAAGAGTAATAGTGGGGCATGATTACAGATCATACAGTGAAGAAATAAAAACTGCTTTAAAAAAAGGTTTGATATCAACAGGATGTTTTGTTGAAGATATAGGATTGTCTTTATCACCAATGGTTTATTTTGCCCAATTTAAACTAGAGAGTGATGCAGTTGCAATGGTTACTGCAAGTCATAATGAAAATGGTTGGACTGGAGTTAAAATGGGTATCAAAAAAGGTTTAACTCACACACCGGAAGAAATGAAAGAGCTTAAAGAAATTACAATAAATGAAAAGTTTACTAAAGGTGAAGGGCAAATTAAAGATGTAAATAATTTTCAAGAAATTTATAAAAATGATCTTATACAAAAAAATAAAATAAATAAAAAAATTAAAGCAGTTGTGGCCTGTGGAAATGGAACAGCAGGAATTTTTGCACCAGATATTTTAAAAGGTATTGGTTGTGAGGTTATTGAATTAGATTGTAATTTAGATTGGACATTTCCCAAATACAACCCTAACCCTGAAGATTTAGAGATGCTTCATGAAATATCTAAAGCTGTAAAAGAAAATAATGCAGACATAGGTTTTGGATTTGATGGTGATGGTGATCGAGTAGGAGTTATAGATAATAAAGGTAATGAAATTTTTTCAGATAAAATTGGTTTACTTATTGCTAGAAATTTATCGTCTAATCATAAAAATTCAAAATTTATTGTAGATGTAAAATCAACTGGCCTTTATACAAACGATAAAATTTTAAATAAAAATCAATGTAAAACTATCTATTGGAAAACAGGTCATTCACACATAAAAAGGAAAGTTTATAATGAAAAAGCATTAGCAGGTTTTGAAAAAAGTGGTCATTTCTTTTTCAATAAACCATTAGGTTATGGATATGATGATGGCATAAATTCTGCTATTCAAGTTTGTCATCTGTTGGACAAACAAGAAAAGAAAATGCATGAAATAATTAATGAGCTTCCAATCACTTATCAATCACCAACTATGGCACCTTTTTGTAAAGATGAAGTAAAATATCAAGTTGTTGATGATTTAGTAAAAAAAATAGAAGAAATAAAAGATAAAAAAATAAAAATAGATAACCAACAAATTAAAGAAGTCTTAACTGTAAATGGTGTAAGATTTTCTTTTGAAGATGGTTCTTGGGGTTTAATTAGAGCTTCTTCAAATAAACCTTCGTTAGTTATTGTTACAGAGAGCCCTACATCAAATGAAAGAAAAATAAATATATTTAAATTTATTGATGATATTCTGCAAAAGACCGGGGAAATTGGTGAGTATGATCAAAAAATGTAATTACTTACTTTTATCTTCCTCCCTATTATTTTCCTCAGGGATTTCAGATTTTAAATCTTGATCAGAATTATCACTATAAAATTTTTTAATTAAGTTCTCTTCTTTTATTTTTTGCTCTTGATCAAATTTATCTTCCCATTCTTTTATTCTGCGATTTTCTTCCCTTATTCTCTCCTCTTCTTCTGCTTTATGTTTTAATGCAATTTTTTTTTCTTCCTCAATTCTTTTTTGTTTTTCTTGATCTTTTCTTAATTCCTCGGCTTTTTCTCTTTGTTCTTTTTCCGCATTTAACCTATCTTGTTCAGCTTTTTTTAATTTTTCTTCTTTTAATCTCAGTTCTTCCTCTTTGGCTCTTTGTGCAGCTTGTTCTTGAAGTAATTGTCTCTCAATTTCTTGTTGTCTATCAATTTCTAATTGTTTTAACCTGTTTTCAGTTTCTCTGAGTTTTTCTTCCTCATATTTTAATTTTCTTGCTGCTTCCCTAATTCTTTGTTCCTCATCTAGTCTTTTTTGTCTTTCAATTTCTTTCAATCTATTTTGTTCTTGCCTTGCTTGTTCCTTCTCTTCTCTCACTTTTTGAGCCGCTAATTCTTTTGCTTTTATAGCTTCCTCTTTTAATTTGATTTTTTCTTCACGAATCCTTTGTCTCTCAAGAATTTTTAATCTAAGCTCTTCTTCTTTTAATCTTTGAGCATCTTCTCTTAATTTTTTCGCTTCCTCATCCTTTAATTTTTGTTGTTCAATTTTTATTCTTTTTGCCTCAATCTTTCTTCTTTTTTCCTCATTTTTTCTTACCTGTTTTTCGTTGTCACTGATTAATTTTTGTGAGAGCAAAATTTGACGTTTTTCTTCTCGAATTTTATCTAATTTTTCTTTTTGTGCTTGTTTTTTTTCTTTTAATAACTCTTTTTTTTCATCCTGTTTTCTTTTCTTTTCTAATCTTTTTTTTTCTTTTTCTCTCTCTTTTTTAAAATTAGTATAAATACTTCCAATTTTATTTTTAGTATCCTCTATTACAGATCCAGGATTAATTTTATTAAATTTTAGATTTTTTGGAATTATTGACTCGATATTTCCAATAATAGGTTTTTTATTTTTATTTACTTTTTTTGAAGCCATATAAAAAAGTTAACAACTTTAGAAGATTATCATATATCGCAAGTGTTTAAATTGAGTTTTAGAAAGATATCAAATCTTTTTAATAGGGTTTTTTGGCTTGTATTAAATTATTATACAATTTTTACGTGTAAATAATTTTTTCTATGATGCAATAAAAAATTAAGAATCATGTATTAGCTAAGTAATTTTATGTTTAAAAAATTTATTATTTTTGTTTTTTTATTATCGCTCATGAATTGCAGTGGTCCAGGAACAGCTTTACTAGGTCCAGTGTTTACTGGTGCTACAACAAAAAGTGCTGCTCGTGCATCATTATCTTTTACCTCTAATCAAATTGTAAAGAATATCAAAATTGTATCAAAAAAAAGTAAGAAAGAGGTTACTGAGATTGTAAAAAAAATTGATGATTTTGATTTAAAAGTAAAAAGTAAATCTCTAATACATTTCCACAATTAAATATCTTTTCTATTATTACGTGTTTTAAAAGTTTTGACGAATCGCTTATTATTTAAAAAGGGTGGTAGAGGGAGACTGAAACCACCCCATCCTATCTAAATTTTAAAATATTCTAATAAAAATTTAGTTCCAATTATAAGTAAAAAAACTCCAAACAATTTACTTATCTTTTTTTTATCTATTTTATGTACTGTACTAGCACCAACTCTTGCCATTAGAGTTGTTATTGGAATAAAAATTAAAAAAGCTGGTATATTTAAGAAACCAATACTAAGTGGTAAGTTTGTCTTAAGATAGCTCCCAGTTATCAAAAAACCTAAAGCTCCAAACAATGCGATTAAAAATCCAATTGCAGCAGCACTGCCGATAGCTTTATTTATTGAATAACCAAAAAATTTTAAAATTGGAACATTCATAATAGCACCACCTATACCCATAGGTGCTGAAATAAAACCCACTATAAGGCCTAATATAATTTTAAGATGTGTTTTAATTTTAACAGCTATAGTATTTGCTTTTTCTTTTAATGATAATAAATAAATTCCTAAAAAAAAAATAACAATTGAAAAAAATAATACTAAAGATTTTGTTTTTAATGATGCGGCAAAAATTGTTCCTAAAACCACGCCAAGCACTACAAAAATTCCATAACTTTTAACAATATCAAAATCTACGGCTTCAAATTTATGGTGGGTTAGAACCGAGACTATTGAGGTTGGAATGATAATTGCAAAAGATGTTCCAACCGCTAAATGCATTAAATATGTCTGATCGATACCCAAAGAACCGAATATATAGTAAAGAAATGGAACAGTAATTAAACCTCCACCTATTCCAAATAAACCAGCAACAAATCCCACTGGAATAGCGGTAAGTATCATTAGTAAAATGAAAAAACTATATTCGTTTGAAATAAATGCGTTAAGCAGAGTGTCCTACGCTTGTATCAATATTGTTATATTTAATCTTATCCATGATGTGATCTATTTTTTTTATATCAGCATCTCTGACACACATGTTTTCACTTAAATATCTTTTCCAATAGCTTGCACCAGTTTGTCCATGAAACAGACCTAGAGTATGTCTCATAATTTGATTCAACCGTGTGCCTTTTTTAATTTCATATTTGATATATGGGATTAATTGTTCAATTATATCTTGCCTACTAGATACGTTATCATTTTTAAAAATTTCTTTTTCAATTTCTGCTAACAAGTAAGGTGTGTGATAAGCAGCTCGACCGATCATCACTCCATCTGTTTTTATTAAATGAGATTTAACATCTTCAACAGAAGTAATACCGCCATTTATGATTATTTCTTTATCAGGAAAATCCTCCTTAAGTTTATAAACATATTCATATTTTAGTGGGGGAATATTTAAATTTTGTTTAGGAGTAAATTTTCCTAACATTGCTTTTCTTGCATGAATTATAAATGTTTTAATTCCTGTATTGTTAAGTATTGAAATAAAATTATGCAAATTTTCATAATCTTCGACATCATCATATCCAATTCTAGTTTTGATAGTTACTGGTAATTTTGTTACTGAAATCATTTTACTTAAGCAATCTGCAACTAAATTTGGTTCTTTCATTAGGCAAGCACCAAATTTATTTTTCTCAACTTTCTTACTAGGACAACCTAAATTCAAATTAATTTCATCATAACCAAAATCTTCTCCAACTTTTGTTGCGTTTGCTAATAATTTTGGTGAAGATCCACCTAACTGAAGTGCTACAGGTTTTTCATTTATATTAAATTCTAATAATTTTTTTCTATCGCCTCTTTCAATAGCTTCATCTACTACCATTTCTGTATACAAAAGTGTGTTTTTAGAAATTAATCTAAGAAAATAACGTTCATGACGATCTGTACAATCCATCATAGGAGCAACTGATACTTTCCTTATCATGATATAACTTTATATTATTTTTTTAAGTATTTGAAGGCTCTGAATCATCAGCTACAAAATCTGATTCTTGACTTTCACTTTCAGAAACTTCTTCTAATGATACATCGCCTTGTTCAGACTCAGTATCCTCTGAAGTTGGAGTATCAACATCCGGTTGTGCTGTTTGAGAAAGTTCTTCTAAATCTTCTTTAGAAACTTGAATTTTTTCTGGAGCTTTTCTAGCTCTTTTTGATGGTAGTATTGGTGTACCACTTTTTGAAATTTCACCTTTATATAAATTTTCAAAATCATCACCTAAATCTTCATCATCTTCAGAACCATCATCAACTTGTTCTACATGTTTTCTTAATTTGTAAATTGCACTTTCAGTTAAATCTGGAACTTTGATATTTTCTTCAGCTATTTCTCTAAGTGCTATAACAGTATTCTTATCGTTGTCTCTTTCCAAAGTTGGTTCTAAACCTGAATTTAGTTGTGTTGCTCTTTCTTTCGCTACTAAAACCAATTCATAAGGACTGTCTACTTTGTCTACGCAATCTTCTACTGTAACTCTAGCCATGCGCAGTATCTATACAGTGAGTTAAAAAAAATCAAGGAGATTTTTTATATATATTGAGGATTTAGCTTATTTTTAACTAGAAATAATAAGATTAAAGATATGGACATATAAATCAAAGACACTAATGCAATATCTTCAATGGAAAAGCCTTTATCAATCAAAAGACCAAATAAAGCTGTTCCAAAAGCTGTTGAAAAAACCATCAGTGCTGTTGTTAAAGCTTTAATTGACCCTATGTATTTAACTCCATAAATTTCTGCCCAAGTTGATGAACCTAAAACGTTAGCAAAACCATTGGATATCCCTATCAATCCTAAAAATATAAATGCTGAATAAGTATTATTAAAAAAAAATAAAACCATTACTGAAAACATCAGGGGTATATTCATAAAAATTAATAATCTTCTGCTCGTAAACTTATCAATTAAAAATCCTGAAATTAACAAGGTAGCTACTGATAAAACTGAGTATACCATAAAAGATTGAGCAATAACAAAGGTGCCCCAATCTTTAGACACAGTGATAAATGATTGATAAACAAATACACCTGTAGCAATCCACGGCATTGCTAGCATGTTCAAACAAATAATATAAAATCTATAATCTTTTAAAACTTCTATTCGTTTCCATTGTTTGATATTTTTTTCCTTAAGTTCTTTATTTTTTAATTCTTCCCTAGAGTCAAAATTTAATCGTTTAATTAATACAAATGAGGTAATAGGCAAAAATATTAAAACTAACAATGAAATCGATATCCAAATATTTTGCCAAGTTGTTATTGTTAATAAATAAACTATTAAAACTGGTAAAATAAATTCTGCTGTTGAAAGCCCAAACCAACAAGTGCTTAAAGCTTTTCCTCTAGATATGGTAAAGTATCTAGCAATTGTTGTTGTTGCAGTATGAGACATCAAACCTTGACCTGAAAATCTCATTAAAAAAACAGCAATAAATAAAAAGGCAACTGAAGAAATTTTTGAGAAGAAAAAACAAGAAAAAGAAAGAAGTAAAGTTACATAAAAAGCAAACTTAAAAATATTGATATCATCAATTTTTTTTCCAACCCAAATTAAAAGAAAACTACTTAACAATGTTGCTGAAGCGTAGATTGAGCCAAATTGTCCATGAGTGATAGAAAGTGTTTCTCTTATGCTAGAATTAAACAAACCAAGAAAAAAACTCTGTCCAAAGCTAGAAAAAAATGTAAAAATAAAACCAAATATAATTACTTTTAAACTTAAGCTATTAAACATAAAAAATTATGAGTTGTAATGTTGCTTTCATAGGTCTTGGTGTCATGGGTTATCCAATGGCTGGTTATATATCAAAAGGTGGTCACAATGTAACTGTTTTTAACAGAACTAAATCTAAAGCAGAAAAATGGATTAAAGAATACAAAGGCAAAATAGCAGAAACTCCTGCTGAAGCTGCAAAAGATGCAGAGTATGTATTTACATGTGTTGGAAACGATAATGATTTAAGAGAAGTAACATTTGGTGACAATGGCGCTTTTAAAACAATTAAAAAAGGTGCTATCTATATTGATAACACCACAGCTTCAGCAACAATTGCTAGAGAAATTTATGAGCACGCGAAGAACAATGGATTTGGTGCATTAGATGCTCCTGTATCTGGCGGTCAAGCCGGTGCCGAAAATGGTGCGTTAACAGTTATGATCGGTGGAGATCAAGCTGACTTTGATAAAGCTAAAGATAAAATTGATTGCTACAGCAAAAAAATGAAACTACTTGGTAATGCTGGAAGTGGTCAGCTCGCTAAAATGGTAAATCAAATTTGTATAGCAGGATTAGTCCAAGGTTTATCTGAAGGTATTAACTTTGGAATGAAAGCTGGATTAAACATGGAAGATGTTATTGAAGTAATTTCAAAAGGTGCGGCTCAATCTTGGCAAATGGAAAATAGATATAAAACAATGATCGATGATAAATTTGATTTTGGTTTTGCAGTAGATTGGATGAGAAAAGATTTAAAGATTGCAATGGAAGAGGCAAAGAATAATGGTTCACTATTGCCAGTAACTGAACTTGTAGATAAGTTTTATGGAGAAGTTCAAGGTCTGGGCGGAAACCGTTGGGATACATCAAGTTTAATTAAAAGATTTAGAAAGTAATGTATGCAGCCAGCATACTATGAAAATTTAGAAGAAATTCAAAATAAGTATTGGTCGATGCTTGATGATGCGGTGACTAATAGATCATCGCCTTTTAGAATTCCTGTTTTTATGTGTGCTCATCAAGACGAAATTGATGGTAGAATAGTTGTTTTGAGAAAATCAGATAGAGCTAACAACTTATTACAATTTCATACTGATTTTAGGTCACCAAAAGTAGATATTCTTAAAAAGAATAAAAAAGGTTCACTACTATTTTATGACAAAGAGGAAAAAATCCAATTAAGAGTCAAAGTTGATTGTGAAATAAATAATCGAAATTCTACTACAGAAGAATCTTGGAAAAAAACTCAACACATAAGTAGAAGATGTTATTTAACTGATAGTCCTCCAGGAACCAATTCAGATAATCCAACATCTGGTATGATATCTAAATTAGAGGATTTTGATTATACAATGGAGCAAAGCGAAGACGGTTTTAAAAACTTTACTGTTATTAAGTGTAATATTAAATCTATTGAATGGCTATATCTTGCAGCTAAAGGACATCGAAGAGCAAAATTTGATTTAAAGAATAATGAAAATGTTTGGTTGGTTCCTTAAAAGATCGATTTAGAATATTTTTTCCAATTATCTTGATAGTGTTTTGTGTTTTCCCAAACAGCTTTTTTTTCTTCTTCAGTAACTTCTCTTACAACTTTTCCTGGTGAGCCAACTACTAAAGAGTTATCGGGTATAACTTTGTTTTCTGTGATTAAGGCTTTAGCACCAATGATACAATTTTTTCCAATCTTGGCTTTATTTAGAATCACTGCACCTATTCCTATTAAACTATTGTCTCCTATCGTACACCCATGAAGCATGACTAAATGTCCAACTGTTACATCTTTACCAACTTTTAAAGGACAACCTGGGTCTGTATGAAGAACACTTCCATCTTGAATGTTTGAACCCTCACCTATGTGAATATTTTCTATATCTCCTCTTAAGGTTGCATTAAACCAAATACTTGTATTCTTTTCTAAAGTAACATCCCCTATAACAACAGCATTTGGAGCTACCCAATTTTCGCCAGAGTTTTTTGGTTTTTTATCTTTTAAATCGTAAAACATAATTTATATATTATTACATTATGCCAATACAAACTCCAATATGTGATTTCGGCCAAAAGGCACACGACTTCGAGCTTAAATCTACAGACAATAAAATATTATCTTTAAATGATATCAAAGGTGAAAATGGAACTTTAATTATGTTTATTTGTAATCATTGTCCATATGTAAAAGCTGTCACAAAAGATATTGTTGAAGATTGCAATGAATTAAAAAAAATTGGAATTAACTCAGTGGCCATTTGTGCTAATGATGCTGAAAATTATCCTGAAGATTCTTTTGAGAATATGATTGAATTTGCTAAAAAAAATCAATTTGGTTTCCCTTATTTAAATGATGAAACACAAGAGATTGCCAAAACATATGATGCTGTATGTACGCCAGATTTTTTTGGTTATAATAAAGATTTAGAGCTTCAATATAGAGGAAGATTACGAGAACTTAAAAATTTAGTACCAGTAAGAAGTGGTGAAAGTGATCTTCTTGTAGCTATGAAGCAAATAGCTAAAACTGGTAAGGGACCTGAAAACCAAACTCCAAGTGCTGGTTGTGGAATTAAGTGGAAACAATAATTAATGTATCTAATTGTTACTAGAGCCTTTCCACCAGAATTAGGTGGTATGCAAAGTCTTATGTGGGGCCTTACTAAAGAAATGTCTAAAAACTTTATGATTAAAGTTTTTGCAGATTATCAAGAAAATCATAAAGAGTTTGATAAAGATGAAAACTTTTCAATTGAAAGAGTTGGTGGAATAAAATTTCTTCGAAAAATTAGAAAAGCTCAATTAGTAAATGAATTTTTAAAAGAGAATAAAGTACAAGGTGTAATTGCTGATCACTGGAAAAGTTTAGAATTAATTAATACTAATAAAAAAAAATACTGTTTAATCCATGGAAAAGAAATTAATCATCCAAAGGGAAGTTCTTTAAACAAAAGAGTAATTAAAGTTTTGAATAATGTTGAAAAAGTAATTGCTAACTCTGAATATACTAAAAATTTAGCAATTAATAATGGAGTTAATAAAGATAAGGTAATTGTAATTAATCCTGGAGTTGACCCCGTTCAAGAATTAAATAAAAAATCATTAGAAAAAGTTGAAAGCTTACTTAAAACAAAATCACCAAGATTAATTACCGTTTCAAGATTTGATAAAAGAAAAAATCATGAAAAAATAGTAATGGCTCTTAGAAATCTAAAACAAATATACCCTGACATAGTTTATATTTGTATCGGTTATGGTGATGAGGAAGAAAATATTAAAGATTTAGTAAAAGAACTTGACCTAAGTTCTCAAGTTATGTTTTTTAAAGATATCAGTAGTGAATTAAAAAATTCTTTAATAGCAAAGTCTAATATTTTTGTTATGCCTTCAATTATTCACAAAACATCTGTAGAGGGTTTTGGAATAGCTTATGTGGAAGCTGCTCAATATGGTATTCCTTCACTTGGAGGAAAAGATGGTGGTGCATCGGATGCAATCAGTCATGATAAAACAGGTTTAATTTGTGATGGAAATAATCTAGATGATATTTATTCATCATTAAATTCAATGATTGAAAACAAGAAATACCATGTGTTTGGTAAAAATGCTAAAGAATATGTTTCTAAATTTCAGTGGGAAAAAATATTAGAAGAGTACAAAAAAATTCTTAATTAAGATTTTCTTTTTGTAAAGGTTTTATAAATATGCCAAAGAACAATAAGTATTGTTGTAATCAATATACAAACTGTGAGAGTTCTGTCCCATAAAAATTCCCACGAACCATTACTTAAAAGTAATGATCTTCTTAAATTTTCCTCCATTAAGCCACCAAGAACAAATGCTAATATCAATGGAGGCATTGGAAAATCATATAATCTCAAAAATGTTGCTACAACAGCAATTCCAATCATCAAATAGATATCAAAATTATTAAATGACATTACATAAATTCCTGTGATTGAAAAAAATAAAATTAATGGAATTAAATAATTTTTTGGAACTGCAAGAATTCGAGCTATATAAGGAATTAAAGGTAAGTTTAATATCAATAATATTACCATTCCAATATACATCGACATTATTACTGACCAAAAAATTTCTGGGTTAGTCATATAAAGTCTAGGGCCTGGCTGAATTCCAAAACCTAGAAGAGCTCCTAACATAACAGCTGTTGTACCACTTCCGGGAATACCTAAAGTTAGCATAGGAACAAATGAACCAGAGCAAGCAGCATTATTAGCAGTTTCTGGTGCAGATAATCCATTAACACTACCCTTTCCAAACTTCTCTTTTTCATCATCTTTAACTAAATTTCTTTCCATACCATAAGCTAAAAATGAAGCGATGGTTGCTCCAGCCCCAGGTAATACACCAATTAAAAAACCTATCACTGAGGATCTTGGTATTGTTTTGTACATTTTTCCACGTTCTTCTTTATTAATTTTTATTGAACCTAGTTCTGTTAAAGAAACTTGTTTTGCAGCAGCTGTAGGGTCATTTCTTTTTAAAATAATAGTCAAAGCTTCACTCATTGCAAAAGTTGCCATTACCACAAGAACAAAGCTTATTCCGTCAGTGAGGTTCATATTGTTAAATGTAAATCTAGTAATATCTGATAATGAGTCCTGACCGACCGATGCTAACATCAAACCAAGAACTACCATCATCATTGCTTTTAGAAATTGTCCTTTTGAAGAAAAAGCTGCAATAGCTGTTAATCCTAAAATCATTAATGCAAAATAATCAGGTGATCTAAATGACAAACTTACTTTGGATAGACTTGGTGCCAAAAATAATAAATATATTGCAGATAATGTTCCTCCTGCAAATGAACTCCATGCAGCAATCGCTAGAGCTTTTCCGGCTTTTCCTTGTTGTGCCATAGGATATCCGTCAAAAGAAGTTGCTACAGTTCCAGGAACACCAGGTGCATTTAATAAAATTGACGACGTTGAGCCTCCAAAAACAGCACCATAATAAACTCCAGCCATCAAAATTAATCCAGTAGCAGGATCAAAACCATATGTAATTGGTATCATTAAAGCAATCGCTGTCATTGGTCCTAAACCTGGTAGCATCCCAATAATTGTTCCAAAAAAACAACCAATCATAACCATAAAGATATTTTGGAACGTCAATGCTGTACTTAAACCAATTAATATTCCTTCAATCATCCCATTACCCCAATCATTTTTAAGAAAGGATCTCTTAAATAAATATCAAGAACTCCATGAAGTAAATACATAAAGGCTGCAACAAATGGAAAAGATAGCAGAAACATTAAAAACCACCTTCTCTCTCCTAAAAAATAATATGAAGCAAATAAAAATAAAGATGTAGTCAAAAAGTAACCAATCTTTAAAATTGTAGCTCCATATATTATTGCAATAAGAATTAATATTCCTGTTTTTTTATATTCTAAATTTTTATGTTCAACTTTAATAGTATCAGGGTCAGGTAAAATTAATTTCAAACCAGAAAAAAATAAACCCGTATAACCTAAATAAATTGGAAAGGTTCTAGCATTAAAAGGTGCATTTTCATCAAATGCAAATACTTGAATTTGGTAAGCGGTATATAAATAAAATGCTGAGAAAATAAAAAAGAGCAGTGATATAATTTTTGTAGTATTTATATTCACTGCTCTTTAAATTTATTAACCCAAAAAAGGATTAAATAACTCCTAGTTTTTTCATAAGAGCTGTCATTTCTTTAGTTTGAGTTTTTAAAAACTTAACAAACTTTTTGTCTGGGTTATAAATATTTACCCAAGCGTTTCTTGCTCTTACAGCTTCCCATTCAGGAGTTTTTTGTACATCACCTAACATTTTAGCAATAGCTTTTTTATCTTTATTGCTCATGCCTGGAGGGCCAAAAAATCCTCTCCAATTAACGAATTGTACATCATATCCTTGTTCTTTAAGTGTTGGTGCATCTGGTGCATCAGAAACTCTTTCAGGTGCAGTAATACCAATAATTCTTACTTGGTCTCTTGCTCCCATAAGCTCACCTAAACCTGTAGAAATAATTTGTGTTTCTCCAGATAAAAGTCCAGCTAATGCTTTTCCACCTGCATCATAAGGAATATAAGCTACATCATTTGGATTTGCTCCGGCAGCTTGAAATGCTAAAGCACCAATTAAATGGTCCATACTTCCTCTAACAGAACCACCAGCCATTTTAATTGAGCTAGGGTTTGCTTTGTATGCATCAACAACATCTTTAAAGTTTTTGTAAGGTGAGTTTTTTGCAACTGCGATTGCACCGTAGTCACCAATTACTCCAGCGATCGGCACAACATCTTTATAAGATAAAGTTCCACTACCACTTACATAACCTTTGTGTCTTGTAATTGATCTTAAAACTAATGGTGTTGATTGTACTAAGATAGTATTTTCAGGTTTAGTGTTAATCATGTAAGCAAGTGCTTTACCACCACCACCACCTGACATATTTTCAAATGATGCACTTTGTAAAAAGCCAGCTTTTGTTAAAGCTTCTCCAGTACCTCTAGCAGTTCCATCCCAACCACCACCAGCACCACCACCAATTACAAAGTGTAGTTTTTCAATTGCAATTGAGTTTACTGTTGTCGTTGATAATAAAAGAACAGCTGAGAATAAAACTGAAAAAAAAGATTTAATTAGTTTCATTATTTCCTCTCGTTGTTATATTTAATGACTTGGATTAAACATATTTTGCGTTAACTAGTCAACAACCAAAGATAGAATACATGTTTAAAGCGATTCACTTAAACCGGGAAAATTTAACTCAACTATTAACAAAAAAATTCTTAATCGTAATTTTAATTTCTATTCCAAGCGCAATTATTGCAGATTTTTTTAATATTCCTCTTGCTTGGATGATCGGTCCAATGATTGCAACATCTTTAATTGCTTTGAATGGGTTTCAAGTTTTAATGCCAAAAATAGCTCTGAGTTCAATATTGATTATATTAGGACTACATATAGGAAATTACATCGACCAAAATCTTTTTAGCCAAATGGTTAATTGGATTTGGACAACCGTTATCATGTTTTTTTATATTGTTGTCAGTATTTTTATTGTGTCAAAATACTTACAAAAATTTTCAGGTTACAAAGAAAAAACTTCTATATTTTCTGCTGCACCAGGTGCCTTAGGTCCTTTAATGATTTTAGCTGAATATGAAAAATCAGATTTATCTCAAGTAGCAACAGCACATTTGATTAGATTAATAATTATAATAACTTTATTCCCTTTTATAATTGTTAGTCTTTACCCAGCTGAAGCTTTGGAATTAGAAAAATTTGATTATATGTCTCAAAATCATTTTGATTTAATTTTATTAATAATAGTTTCTTTAATATTTATTTTCTTTTTTGATAAATTTAAAGTTCCAGCAGCACTTCTCTCTGGAACATTAGTTGCAAGTGGTTTTTTACAAATATTTGATATTGCATCTTATAAATTGCCAGATGCTTCTATTAATTTCTGTTTATTAATTTTAGGAGCATCAGTTGGATGTAGATTTGCAAACAAAACATTTAAAGAAGTTGCAAATAATTCTTTTCATGGATTAGTTGCAACTATACTTCTAGTGTTATTAGGTTTGATTGCAGCATATGTGGCAACATTTTTTGTTGATACTAATTTTTTAAGTTTAATTTTATCTTTTTGTCCAGGTGGAATTTATGAAGTAGCTGTTATAGCTATTGCATTTGATTTAGAACCTGACTTTGTTGCTTTTCATCATATTATAAGATTATTATTTATATTATTTATTGTGCCGATAATTTTAAGAATAATTGAAAAAACTAAGAAAAAGAATTAGATAATCTTTCAAAAACTTTTTCAGCACTTAAATTATTAAGATCGCTCACTTCAATAGCTTTAAAATTTTCTCTTTCAATGCTTACTTTATAAGCTGTTGTATGTTTACCAAATAATGTAAGACCTTTAACTCCTACATGAGCCGTTATATGAGCAGGACCCGTATCATTAGCTACAACAAATGAACTATCTTTAATTAGAGATGTTAATTGGGAAATATCTAATGCTCTTCCATTATCTAATAAAGCTAATGCATTTATATCTTTTGCATCATTAATTTCTGAAGGTCCTGGTGCTGTTACAACTTTATACTCATCACCAAATCTATTTGAAATCAACTCTATTAATTTATTATAATGTGGCCATTTTTTTATTGTCAAATGTGGTGAACAAAAAGGAAATAATAAAATATATTTATTAAACTTATAAAAATTTCTAATTTCACTGATGTCTGTAGAGGCCCAGCTGAAGTCTGGTTTTAAAGTGTTTGAAGTATTTAAACCAGATTCTTTTAACTGATGATCAAATCTTTCAAGTACTGAAATTTTGTCAAATTCTTCTTTATTTTCATCTGATGGGAGTGTTGTGGTTGAACTCGACCATATTATTTTGTCAGCTTTTGGAAAAAGAATATTTTTATAAAAAGAAGTTCTAGATGAGTTTTGAAGATCAAAAACCTTGGAGAAGTTATACTTCTTTAGTTCTCTCATTAAAAAATATAAATAAATTAGATTATATCGAGGTAATCTCTTGTCTAAAATCACTTCATGAATAAAAGGATTCTTTTTAAATAAATCAAAGTAAGGTTTAGTTGTAAGTAGAAATATTTGATCATTTTTATGATTTTCAAATATATCTTGAATTGCACCACTAGCTTGCGCTATATCTCCTAATGATCCGTGTTTAATAATTAAAATATTAGACATATTTATAACAAGATAGCACAGTATTTAAATTTATGAATAAAATTATAGTAGAAGTTTCAGTTGGAGAGCTTTTAGATAAGATTTCAATTTTGGAGATCAAACAGGTAAAAATTAAAGATTCTGAGAAATTAAAATTTATATCTAATGAACATTCAATTTTAAAAAATCAATTAGATAAAAATGTAAAATCTGACAATGAATTAAATGACCTTTTTCAATCCTTAAAAGAAATCAATGCTAAACTGTGGGTGATTGAAGATGATAAAAGACAATGTGAAAAAGATAAAGATTTTGGAGAAAAATTTATAAAACTTTCAAGAGATATTCATTTTTTAAATGATGATCGTGCAAAAATTAAATTAAAAATTAATAATCATACTGGATCCATTATTAAAGAGATAAAAGAATATACAAGTTATTAATGGCACTTCATTTTTCAAAAGAAGAATTTTCGAAGAGAAAAACTAATATTCTTCAATCAATGAAAGAGCAAAAACTTGATGCTCTTTTGATGTTTAGACAAGAATCTATGTATTGGCTTACTGGATACGATACTTTCGGCTATGTTTTTTTTCAAACTTTAATTTTGGATAAAAATGGTAATACAATACTTCTAACAAGAGCTCCTGATTTAAGACAGGCACAAAATACCTCCAATATTGAAGATATAAGAATTTGGATTGATAAAGATGGATCAAACCCAACTGATGATCTCAAAATAATTTTAGATGAACTTTCTTTAAAGGGAAAGAAAATTGGGATTGAATATGAAGCTTATGGAATGACTGGGCGCAATGCATTACGACTAAACGAGTCTTTAAAAGATTATTGTGAAGTAAAGGATCAATCAGAATTAATTACAAAATTAAGAGTAATTAAATCTCATGAAGAAATTGTCTATGTAAAAAAAGCAGCAGAGTTAGCGGATAAAGCATTAAATGAAGCTTGGAAACACACAAAAGCTGGCGCATCCGAAGCAAAAATATTAGCTGAAATGCAAAAAGCAGTTTTGGAAGGTGGCGGAGATTATCCAGCTAACGAATATATAATTGGGTCCGGACATAATGCACTTTTGTGTAGATATCAATCTGAGAAAAGAAATTTATCTAATCAAGATCAACTAAGTATTGAATGGGCGGGTACTTATAAACATTATCATTCAGCAATGTTTAGAACTATCCCTATTGGTAAAGCTGATGCAAAACACATAAAAATGCATGAAGCATGTGTGCAAGCTTTAAAAAATTGCGAAGAAAAATTAAAACCTGGTAACAAAGTTGGAGAGGTCTTTGATATTCATGCTAAAACTTTTGATGACCTGGGGTATAATAAAGCTAGAATGAATGCTTGTGGTTACTCTTTAGGGTCAACTTTTTCTCCTAACTGGATGGACTGGCCTATGTTATACACAGGAAATCCTTATACTATTCAACCTGGCAATGTTTTCTTTATGCATATGATATTAATGGACTCTGACAGCCAATTAGCTATGAATTTAGGAGAGACCTATTTGGTAACTGATAAAGGTAATGAAAGATTAGGTAAGCAAAAACTAGATTTAGTAGTTCTCTAATTAAAGCTATATTTTTTTTCTAAAAATTTTATCACATTGTGAATAATAAATGTCATAAACAAATATATGCTTCCAGCAACGATGAAAACTTCAATTGGTTTAAATGTTGTTGAAATAATATATTTTGCAACACCAGTTAAATCCATGATAGTTACTGTACTTGCTAAAGACGTACCTTTCATCATTAAGATGATTTCGTTACCATATGCTGGTAGAGACTGTCTAATAGCAATTGGTATTTGAATTTTATAAAAGATTATTTTACTTGAAATTCCTAAACTTCTACCTGCCTCAATAATACCTGGTTTAATTGTTTGAAAAGCAGATCTCAAAATTTCTGAGGTGTAAGCTCCCGTATTTAGAGCAAAAGCAATAATTGCGCACCAGTATGGTTCTTTTAGAATTACCCACAAAAAAGTTGATCTTAAATATTCAATTTGACCTAACCCAAAATAAATAATGAATATCTGAACTAATAATGGTGTTCCTCTAAAGACATATGAGTAAACATAAGCAAATTTATTGACAAAAATATTTTTATTTAATCTTAAAATTGCAAATAACAAACCAATGAATAATCCAATAATTAATGAAACTGATAAAAGTTTTAATGTAATCAAAGCTGCACTTAATAATTTAGGTAGGCTGTTGATCATGAGTTCAAGATCCATTAATACCCCCTACTATATTTTAACTCTAATCTATTTATTATCTTCATACTTAAAAATGTTAATAATAAATATAAAACAGCAGCAAAAGAATAAAAGAACAGTGGATCTCTAGTAGAACCTGCAGCGATATAAGATTGCCTCATAATTTCAACTAATCCTGTTACGGAAATTAAAGAAGTATCTTTAAGAGTTATTTGCCAAACATTGCTCAAATTTGGAATAGCTAATCTTAAAGTTTGTGGAAGAATAATCTTAAAAAATTGACCAAACTTATTAAGTCCTAAAGTTTTAGCAGCTTCAAATTGACCTTTATCGATAGATTGTATTGCTCCTCTAAATACTTCCGTTGAATAGGCTCCAGAAATTATTCCTATTGCAAATGCCCCTGTAATGAATGCATTAATTTCTATGTACTCATTATAACCAAAAATTGATGCAACATACATGACTGCACCTGTTCCACCAAAAAAGAAAAGGTAAATTACTAATAGTTCTGGAACACCTCTTATGACAGTGGTGTATGAATTTCCAATAAAATTGAAAAATTTATTTTTTGATAATTTAAGTGGAGTAAATATTAAAGCAAAAAAGAAACCAATTATCATAGCTGTTATTGAAACAGCTATAGTCATTAGAGTGGCAATGAAAAGTTCATCTCCCCAACCAGTTTTTCCAAATGCTAGAAGTTCCATAAAGATTGGCGACTATAATTTATAGTCGCCAGATCTAAAATTTAATTACATTGAAGCGTCGAAACCGAACCATTTAGTAGCTATTCTACTAATATCTCCGTTCTTTCTTGCTTTGTTTATTGCAGCGTTAAACTTTTTCAAAAGTTCAGTATCATCTTTTCTAATACCCACTCCTACACCGTTTCCGAATGCACCACCTGAAAAAGTTGGACCGACAAGTACAACAGGTTTTCCTGATTTTTCAGCATAATCACTAAAAGCAACTGCTGCAGCTAATGCTACATCACATCTTCCAGAAGCTAAATCTAAGTTCACCTCATCTTGAGTTTTGTAAGTTCTTACATTCACTTTACCAACATCACCTGAATCTAAAAAGTTTTGGTGAATTGTAGCAGTTTGAACACAAACAGTTTTTCCCGCTAAAGCAGCTGTTAAAGTTTTTAAAGTTTTTTTTGCAGCAGCATTAGGTTTAGTTAGATTAATTCCAGCTGGAGTATCTAAACCCTCTAAACTAGAACCTTTCATAACTGCCAAAGAAGCAACTTCATCAGCATAGCCTTGTGAAAAATTAATTGCTTTTTGTCTTTCAGCGGTAATAGACATTCCTGCCATGATAGCATCAAATTTTCTCATAATTAATGCTGGTATCATTCCATCCCAGTCTTGTTCAACAACCACACATTGCTGACCAATATATCTACAAAGTGTATAAGCTAACTCAACTTCAAATCCAATTAACTTACCTGAGGCGTCTTTTGAATTCCACGGAGGATAAGCACCTTCAGTTCCAATTTTGATTTTATCAGAAGCATAAACGTTTCCAATAATTAACAAAGAAGCTAGAACTGAAAATATAGTCTTTTTAATTATATTCATTATTTTCTCCTTTAATAATTTATGAATAAGTATTTCATAAATTAAAGAATTTAAAAAGAAAAAATTAGTGATTAATTGATGAAGAAAAATTCCAAGAACAGTCAAAACTAGGTATATAAACTCTGGCTAAATTGGTATTTCCGAAGTAATGATTAAATACATTTAACCAATTTTCAACTTGAAGAGGTTTTTTATCTTGGCTTCCAACTTGAGCTGTAATAACTCCTTTAGGCTTCAAAATTCTTACTAATGAGTCCATGTTTTTGGCAGCCAAATCTATGCAAAATTGATCATCATTTAGATCAACAAATATATGATCATAAGCATCGTCACTTACTGATTTAATGCTTTCAAATGCATCGCCCCAAACACACTTGACTGAATTTTTTTCTGTAGCCTTATTTCCAATATCTCCCAAATGTTTACTACAAACTTCTACTACTTCAGGATCAAGTTCATACCAATCAATAAAATTAAATTTCTTTGAGATGCATTCTCTTGCAACACCTCCATCTCCACCACCAATAATTGCTGCTCTTTCATTGTTTTTATTTAATTTTAAACCTGCTCCAACAAAAGTTGAGCTATAAAGATGTTCATCAGAAGCTGCTACTTGTATTTCTCCATCAATAAATAAGGATTTTCCAAACTGTTCTAATTCCAAAATTTCTATATGTTGACCGACTTTTGATTTAAAGTCCTCTAAAACTTCATTTACCACATATGATTTTTGTAGTCCTGGAGAGCTATAAATATCATGGTAAAGAGATTTTGTGTCTCTATTAAATTCTTTTTTGACAATTCTTTTATGTTCAAATTCTTTTTTAACAATATCAATTGCTATGGATGGGCTTATTTTTCCGCATGTAAAAAAATCAAAACTTATTATTCCTTTTTCTGGAAAAGTATGAAAGCTAATATGGCTTTCTGCTAATAGTGCCAAAATTGTAAATCCTTGAGGTTCAAATTTATATTTTGAAATATTTAAAATAGTTACATCTGCAGCTTTAGCTATTTTATTAATAACCTTCTCATAAATTGAGGGATCGTACTCTTTTGTAGTACCTATAATATCTAAAGTAATATGTTCCCCAACTTTAATCATCTTACCCTTTTTTATAGTTTTTAGCCTTATCTAAAACTTTTTTCATTTCTTCTAATGAAAGAATTTTAGGTTTACCTAACCTTAGAGTAATAATGTATTGATGACAAATGTTTTCTATCTCTTGCGCAAGCTCAAACGTATCCTCTAAATTTTTTCCAAAAGCAACCTGACCATGATTAGACATTAAACAAGCAGATCTATTTTCTAAAGCTTTAATTACATTTTTAGATAATTCTTCTGTTCCAAAAGTAGCATATTTAGCACATTTAATGTCATCTCCTCCTGCAAGAGCAACCATATAATGAAACGGTGGAATAGGTTTTCCATGTGAAGATACAGCTGTCGCGTGTGGAGAATGAGCGTGAACAATGGCATGTGCCTCTTTTTTATTAACATAAATATCTCGATGAAATCTCCATTCAGATGAGGGTTTGTTCGTGGAGTTATTTTCTTCTTCTTCATTTAAACCCATAAAAACAATATCTTCAGGTTTTAGTGTTTCATATTTTTTTCCTGATGGAGTAATTAAGTATCCCTCTATATCATCTTCTATTCCCCTTAATGATATATTGCCTGATCTTAATGGTGAAAGATTTGTAGAATTTAATTTTAGAGAATATTCAATAATTTGATTTCTTTGATCTAAATTTTTCATTTAAATAATTCTTTCAGTCCTTTTTCTGATGCTTGACATATGCCTTTTTCAGTTATCAAACCTGTAATATATTTGGCAGGTGTAACATCAAAAGCTAAATTCATTGCTACACTTTTTTTTGGATAAATTTGAATTTTTTTAATATTTCCCTCATCATCTAAACCTTCTATGTGTGATAATTCCTCAGAGACCCTTTCTTCAATTGGAATATCTTTGTGGTTTTTTATATTCCAATCAATCGTTGAGCTAGGTAATGCTACATAAAAAGGAATATCATTATCATGAGCTGCAAGCGCTTTTAAATAAGTCCCAACTTTATTACAAACATCTCCGTTAGATAAAGTTCTATCTGTTCCAACAATACACATATCAACTTCACCTCTTTGCATTAAAATACCACCTGTATTATCTGCTATGATTGTATTTTTAATCCCTTCTTCATTTAATTCATATGAAGTCAAGTTAGCTCCTTGATTTCTTGGTCTCGTTTCATCAGCCCAAACATGAACTGGAATACCTTTTTTATGTGCATGATAAATTGGAGAAGTTGCGGTTCCCCAATTTATTGTTGCAAGCCAACCTGCATTACAATGAGTTAAAATATTTATTGTATCTTTTTTTTTATTATAAATTTCCTCAATAATTTTTAGGCCGTTTAGTCCAATATTTTCACAAAACTTAATATCTTCTTCACAAATTTCTTTTGCTTCATGGATAGCAATATCTAAAATTTCATCACTATTTAAGCCTGAAATTTTACTCATCATTCTATCTACTGCCCATTTTAAATTAATTGCAGTCGGTCTTGATTTTACCAAATCCTCAGCAGATTTTTTTAAAAATGATTGATTATTTTTTTCTAATATTGCTAACACTAATCCATATGCGGCTGTTGCTCCTATTAATGGGGCACCTCTTACTTCCATAATTTTAATTGCATTTATTGCATCTTTGACTGTTTTTAAATCTTTAATGATAAATTGATGTGGAAGTTTTGTTTGGTCAATTATTTTAACAACATTATTTTCAAACCAAATAGTAAGATATTCTTTACCTTCGATTTTCATTAATCTATAATCCTTTTTTTAGCTTTAGTGTATTCTTCATCAGAAAGATGTCCATCCTCGTATAGTTCTTTTAGAGTTTTAAGTTGATCAGCTAAATTCGACTCACTTATATTTTCTTTTTTTGGTTTATCTAATATCTTGGCTTTTAGTTTGTCTGCACCAGGACAATTTTTATCTCTCATTAATTTAATTAAATGAAAAGATCTACTATTAGCTGCAATCATTGCATCATTAGCATTGTTTAAAGATTGTGCCCATGCTGGCCAAAACAAGAGTGCTCTAGCAATGTTGCCACCAGAGTCTTTTGAAAACTCTGCCTCCTCTTTAATTTTATTTGTTTCCTCAATCTCTTGTTTTAGTTCTTTGCAATTTAAAAGACCATCGTCAGGTTGAGTTATTTCTACCACAGTAGGTTTGGCACATGAATAAACAAAAAAAAATATTAATATAAGAATTTTTTTCATTTGATTAAAACTCTACCTGCAATTGTTTTCAATTTATTTATTGTTTTTTTTGTTCTTTTTTCTGGAGCAGTAATGATTGCTACATCTAAACAATTATTTGTTGGATCCTTTGGATCAATATGATTTTCAAAATTTTCTATTAAATTTTTTATCATATTTTTTGCTTTTGCAGCATTTCCTAATAAAACTTTGATCACTTGTTGCACATCAACATTTTCATGATCTGGATGCCAACAATCGTAATCAGTAACCATAGATACAGATGCATATCTAATTTCTGCCTCTCTAATTAATTTTGCTTCAGGCATGTTTGTCATCCCAATTACATCTGCTTTCCAAGATCTATATAATTTAGACTCTGCTAGCGTTGAAAATTGTGGACCTTCCATAACAACATATGTTCCATTTCTTTGATATTCAATTTTTTCTTTTTTAATTGCGTCTTCACAGGCATCCATTAAACCATTAGATGTAGGGTATGCCATAGAAACATGGGCAACAATCTCTTCATCAAAAAAAGTTTTTTCTCTCGCGAAAGTCCGGTCTATAAATTGATCAACAATTACAAACTTTCCTGGTGGTAAATTTTCTTTTAAAGAACCAACGGCTGAAACCGATACAATATCTGTTACGCCTAATTGCTTTAGAGCATCAATGTTTGCTCTGAAGTTTATTTTTGATGGAGAAATAAAATGACCCCTTCCATGTCGAGGTAAAAAATAAACTTCTTTATTATTATAATTAGTTTTTAAAATTTGATCTGAAGGCTTTCCCCAAGGGGTGTTTAAATCCAATAATTCCCTATTTTTGAACTCTTCAACATCATAAAGACCACTACCACCTATTATAGCCAATTTATTTATTGTCATGTTTAAAAATTAATTTATTTATAGTTTTATAAATTACTATTATGAATTTAAAAGATTTTATTAGGTCTATTCCTGATTATCCAAAAAAAGGTATATTATTTAGAGACATTACAACCCTAAT
This sequence comes from Pelagibacterales bacterium SAG-MED19, assembly GCA_014654035.1. Lineage (GTDB taxonomy): Bacteria > Pseudomonadota > Alphaproteobacteria > Pelagibacterales > Pelagibacteraceae > Pelagibacter. Next base: position 68,217 of record JACWDQ010000001.1, on the reverse strand, counting down.
TAAAGACGAAAAAGCATTTGCCAATACTATTGATCAGATAGTGAAAAGGTCAAAAAAATATAACTTTAATAAAATAGCAGCTATTGAGTCCAGAGGTTTTGTTTTTGCATCTGCTGTTTCATATATTTTAAAAAAACCTTTTATAATGTTGAGAAAAAAAAATAAATTACCTGCTGAAGTCCATACTGTTGATTTTGAACTAGAGTATGGAACAGCAACTATAGAGGTGCATAAAGACTCGTTTAATATTGATGATAAAGTTCTGATAATTGATGATTTAATCGCAACAGGTGGTACTGCTGAGGCTGCTGCTAAATTAATAGAAATATCTGGTGGAAACGTTGCTTGTTTTGTGTTCGTTATAAATCTTTTTGATTTAAATGGTTCTGACAATTTGATTAAAAAAGGGTATAAAGTAGAAAATTTAATTGAGTTTCCGGGTCATTAATAATTGAAATGAAAAAAATTCTTGTTACTGGTGGATTAGGATTTATTGGAAGTAATTTAATAGATTTACTTATTTCTAAAAAATTCTATGTAATTAACATTGATAAAGTAAGTTATTCATCAAATTTTTATAATACAAAAGAATATATAAATTCAAGAAAATACAAATTTATAAAGTGCAATATTAAAGATAAAAAACTTAAAAAAATACTTTTTAAACACAAACCTGATGCCGTTTTTAATCTTGCTGCCGAAACTCATGTAGATAGATCAATTGATAACCCTGAAAATTTTATCCAAAGTAATATTGTAGGTGTTTTTAATTTATTAGAGTGTTTTAAAGATTATTCAAAAAAGTATAAGTCAAAACTAATTCATATTTCAACAGATGAAGTTTATGGGGACATATTATCTGGTAGATCGTCAGAAGTTTATCCTTATAAACCAAGTTCTCCTTATGCAGCAAGCAAAGCTGCATCTGATCATTTAGTAAGCTCTTATGTTAGAACTTATAAGATTCCTGCAATAATTACAAATTGCTCAAATAATTATGGACCAAAACAACATCCAGAAAAACTAATACCAAAACTTATATATAATATTCTAAACAATAAGCCTTTACCAATTTATGGAAAAGGAAAAAATTCAAGAGAGTGGATATATGTAAAAGATCATTGTGAAGCTTTGTTAAAAATTTTTTTAAAAGGAAAAATTGGTGAATTTTACAACATTGGTTCAAATAAAAATTTGAATAATTTACAAGTTTCTAAAGAATTAATTAATATTTCAAAAAAAATTTTTAAAGTAGGAAAAAAAATAAAAATATTATTTGTTAAAGATCGCCCAGGACATGACATAAGATATGCATTAAATAGTAATAAAATTAAGAATAAATTAGGTTGGCGTCCAAGGACAAATTTTAGACAAGGAATTAGATTAACTTTTGATTGGTATTACAAGAATAAAACATACTATAACTCATTGTCAAAAAAAGACATTGTAAGAAGAATTGGTAAAGGATGATTAAAAAAGGAATTATACTAGCTGGTGGACAAGGAACTCGTATGAGTCCGTTAACCAAAGCTGTAAATAAACAACTACTTCCAATTTATGATAAACCATTAATTTTTTATCCTTTATCTATTTTAATGTTAGCTAATATAAAAGATATTTTAATTATAGTAAACAAAGGTCAATTGAATCAATATAAAAAATTATTACCCAATGGAAATAATTTAGGAATTAAAATTACTTATTTAGAGCAGTCTAAACCAAGAGGATTACCAGATGCATTTGTAATTGGTGAAAAATTTATTGGTAAAGAAAATGTTGCAATGATACTCGGTGATAATTTTTTCTATGGGCAAAATTTAACTGGAAAACTTTTGATAAATACAAAACTTAAAAAAGGTGCTAAGGTTGTTTTGCACAAAGTTTCAAAACCAGAGCTCTTTGGTGTTGCTAAAATAAACAAACAAAACAAGATAATTTCAATTAAAGAAAAACCTAAAAAATTCTTATCTGATTTAGCTATAACTGGCTTATATTTTTTTGATAACAAAGTTGTAAATTATGCAAAAAAATTAAAACCTTCAAAAAGAGGAGAGGTAGAGATTGTAGATTTATTAAATTTTTATAAATCAAAAAAACAATTATCAGCTGATTTAATTGGTAGAGGTGGTGCTTGGCTTGATACCGGATCAATTGAAGATTTTTACAAAACATCAGCTTTTGTCTCAGCAATTGAAAATAGACAAGGATTTAAAATTGCCTGTCTTGAGGAAATTTCATTAAATAAAAAATGGATTAATAAAAAACAAATAGTGGAATCCATTAAATTTTATGGAAATTGTGAATACTCAAATTATTTAAAGAAATTAATAAATTAAACTATTGGTAGCGGGAAGTGGGATCGAACCACTGACCTCGGGCTTATGAGTCCCGCGCTCTAACCAACTGAGCTACCCCGCCTTATTTAGAATTTGATTTATAATAGTTTAATATTTTGATTCAATATCAATTAGCTAATGAAATATTAATATTTTTAGGAAAATTGGTTATTTTACTAAAAGATTATTAAACCAAACAAAAAAAGACCTGCAGAAGCAGCAGCAGAAAAATATATTTTTTTTCTACCTTCGTTTTTCTCGTTAGTTTTAACTCTATTTAACAAGACATTAACATTAGTGCTTTTTGGTAAATTTTTAGTTGTGTTAGTATTTAAATAACTTGAAAGTATTTTGGTTTTAACACTAGAACTGATATTTTTCATAAATCAATTAAAACACGAATTAATAATTATTGCAAATTTCTCATAGAGATAAGTAAATTCCTAAAATGCCTAGGCCCAAAACTAAAGTTGAAAGTATATAAACATTTTTTTTGAACTCTTTACTTTCAGTATCTTGTAGTTTTGCCTTTAACACGTTTATGTCTACTCTATTAGATTTAATTTGTTCAGGTTTTAAAGGCTTTTCAGAAAAACTTACATCATTTGGGGTCTCGATGTGAGTTTGATTATCCGCAAAGCCTTTAGTAGTCATGAGTGTAGTTAATCATACCGTGTGTTACCTATCAATTTAATGAAAGTTCAATGTGGGTCACTATTTGATTGACACATGTTCATTTTGGGTTTCTTATTTCATTTATACAATTATGAGTTTAAGACAAATAGATTTTTCAAAAGTACTTACTGATGATCAAGTTTATGATCATATGATGAGAAGCTATGATCAGTTAGGAAGAGATTGGATTGTTCATCAATGGAGCTGGATGAATAATGTGTACCAGGCTTTTAAAGATCATTATAAATATCTGATTGTAATTTCTTTAGTTGAAAAAACTTTACAATTTTACGATCAAATGAATATTCAACATTCCTTTGATCATTTTTATTCAAAATCAAATCTTTATATAGAAAAATTTAGTATTACAGAACTTTGTGAAAAACTTCAATTACCTAAAGAAACTGTTAGACGAAAAGTTTTAGAACTTGAAAAATTAGGTGTTTTAAAGCGAATAAAAAAACAAATAATAATTGATCGTTCTGTCTTTTCTCAGGTAAAGCCTGAAAGGCAGATAAAATTAACGGCTAAATATATTTATTTAATTTCTGAAATTTTTAATAAAGATGGAATTTATACAAAAAAAATTGATTCAAAATATATTGAACAAATAATTAAAAGAAACTTTTCTTTGTGTTGGAGATGGTTTTACAGAATGCAAATTCCTATGGTTATTGGCTACCATGAAATGTTTGAAGACATAGCAACTTTCCATCTTTGGGGTACTGTTGTAATGAACCAAGCTTTTAATTATAAAAAGAATATGACTGATTCAAACATACGCTCTTTAACTCCAGACTATATGAAATTTAATAAAGGTATTGTCACAGATCAAGAAAATGATGAAACATCTGGTGTAAGTGCAATGTCTTTATCTGATATGACAGATATTCCAAGAGCAACGGTAATAAGAAAATGTAAATTTTTAATAAATCATGGTTATTTGAAACTTAATGATAAAAAACAATATGTATTGACTGGAATGAATCTTGATAAAGTTATTCCTTATCAAAGAAAAATTTTTAGAAATAAAGCAAAATTTTTGCGAAAGACACTAAATCTTTTAACTATTTCATAAACTTCTTTCATTTAGTTATAAAAATCTTTAAAGTTATCTTTGTTAATATTACGCAGAGGGGTCATGGGTATAGTAACAACAATAGCACCAATTGCATTAGCACTAATCATGTTAGGATTAGGTGCATCTTTGACAGTAAAAGATTTTACAAGAGTTGTTCAGAGTCCTAAAGATTTTTTTATTGGGATGTTTTGTCAGGTAGTATTGCTTCCTGTTGTTGCATATTTCTTAATAATTATTTTAAGAACTCCAGTTGAATTAGCTTTAGGTGTAATGTTAATTGCTGCAGCTCCTGGTGGCGTAACTTCAAATGTACTAACAAAATTTGCTAATGGAGATGTGGCTCTTTCAATATCTTTAACAGCAATAACTAGTCTAATTAGTATTGTATCCGTTCCTTACGTAGTTTTTTTATCGATTGAATTATTTGACATTACATACGTCAAAAGTGAAGTTTCAATGCTTAGTATATCTTTGAAGATGTTTTTTGTTGTGACAGTTCCAGTAATAATTGGAATGATTTTGAGAAAGCTGTGGGGTAATTTCATTGTAAACAATATGAAAATTATCAATAAAATATCTATTGGTTTATTCTGTATTGTTTTTATTGCTATATATATTGAAGAATGGGATAGCATTGTGATGTTTATAACCAAAGCTGGAGCAATTGCTTTAGCCTTAAATGTTACAATGATGGTTGTAGCTTTTTATATAGCTAAATTTTTTACTACTGGAGTTGCCCAAAGAAGATGCATATCTTTAGAAGCTGGACTTCAAAATGGAACTTTAGCAGTTTTTGTAGGATTGCAATTATTTGGTACTAATATGACTTATATGGTTCCAACTGCAGCTTATGCATTAATCATGATGATTACTTCTGTAATTTTTGTTCTTATATTAAGAAAACAAACTTAATTATAAATTTTTATAGTCTGTTCGTTTTAGGGCCTCTAATTGAACTGATATTGGGTATTTCTTTTTTTCCACTTCAATGAATAAATTTTTATATTGAAGCTCATCATTGGATAAATCATTTTTAATATAACCAAATACCAAATTCTTTTTGAAATTGAATGAGTAATTCCCTGACGTTGATCTTCCTATAATTTTATTATCAATATAAATAGGTTCGTCATGTAACAATAAAGGCTTTCCTGGTTCACTTTCTTTAAGAGTAAACATGGCAAATCTAGTTTTTGTCTTTTTTTGTTTAATTTTTTCTATTGCTTTTTTTCCTATAAAATCTACATCCTTTTTTTTGCTGATGGTAAAAGACAATCCAGCTTGATATTGGTTTTCCTCAGGAGAAATATCATGACCCCAATGTAAAAATCCACTTTCCATTCGCATTATATCCATTGCATGCATACCGCAGTTTGAAAGATTAAAATTTTTACCTTTATTAATGATTATTTCGTAAATTTTTTTAGCATCTTTAAAATCAACATATAATTCGTAACCTAATTCTCCCACATAAGACAATCTTTGAGCCCAAATCTTTATACCTTCAATTGTGATATATTTTGCTGTGCCAAATCTAAAATCATTATTTTCAAAATTATCTTTAGATATTGTTTTTATTAGATCTCTGCTTTTTGGACCAAATAATCCGAACACACACAAATCATCTGTAATGTCTTTTAATTCAATATCTTTTGAGAGATATTTTTTTATATGAAATTTATCTCTTTCTCTTGTTGCCGCTGAACTTATTATTCTAAAATGATTATTTTTAACACAAACAACTGTTAAATCTGTTTCTATTCCACCATCAGGATTAAGCATATGAGTATAAGTACATTTACCTGGTTCATTTTTGATGTTAGCAGTACATATCTTTTGAAGCTCTTGGTGTGCTTTTTCTGATTTTATTTCAAACTTAGAAAAAGGTGTCAGATCAAATAAACCGACATTTTTGATAGTATTATTGGTTTCATATTCTGCTGATGGATACCAGCTTTGATAATTGTAGCTATATTCGTACTCAGCTTTTTCTCCATCTAAGGCAAACCACATAGGTCTTTCATATCCACCAGAAACACCAAAGCATGCACCAAAACTTTTGAGATTATCGTGATGAGGTAAAGTTTTAATATTTCTAGAGGTTTTATGTTGTTTAAATGGCCAGTGCATTCCATACAAATCTCCTAAAGACTCTGTAATTCTTTTTTTAATAAAACCTAATTCTGAATGAAATTTTTGAAATCTTTTTATATCGTAACTAAAAATATCTTCATTAATATGACCAGTCATCAGCCATTCTGCTGTAAGTTTACCAACACCTCCTCCACTTCCTATTCCAATACTATTTAATCCACAGCACACAAAAAAGTTTTTAACCTCAGGAACTTCGCCTAATAAAGTGTTTGTATCTGGTGTAAAAGACTCTGGTCCTGAAAAAAACTTTCTAATTCCTGCTGTTTTTAAAATAGGAAATCTTTTAAGCGCAGACTCTAAATAAGGTTCAAAATGTTCAAAATTTTCTTGAAACTCTCCAAATGAAAAATCTTCTGGTACTTTATTTGTTTTGTCCCAAGCAGGAATAGAATTCCCTTCAAAAATACCAACTAATATTTTTCCAGCATCTTCTTTAATATAAGTTCGATTATCAAAATCTCTAATTACAGGCAAAGTCTTTGAAAGATTTTCTATTGGCTCAGTTATAATATAAAAGTGTTCAGCAGGATAAAGAGGGATACTTACTCCAGCTTTTTCCCCTATTTGTCTTGACCACATGCCTGAAGCTAAAACAATATATTCACAATCAATTTTTTGGCCATTAACTTTAACTCCTGAAATTTTTCCATCTTTTGTTAAAATTTCTTCAACTGGTGATTTTTCAAAAATTTGCGCCCCATATTTTCTTGCGCCTTTAGCAAGCATGTGAGTAACGCCTGATGGATCAGCAGCACCATCACCTGGCATTAAAATTCCACCAATAACTTCATCAGTATTAATTATTGGATAATTTTTTTTAATTTGATCTTTATCTAGAACTCTTACATCAACATCGTAAAGTTGTGCAGTTGTTGCTTGTCTTTGAAGTTCTTGCCACCTTCCTTTATTTTGAGCAATTGAAAGTGCACCGTTTAATCTTAAACCTGCAGAGTGATCAACTTCCTTCTCAAGCTTTTTATATAAATCTAAAGTATATTTTCTTATTTTAGTTATTGCTGCAGAAGGCCCTAATTGACTTACAAGACCTGCGGCATGCCAGGTTGTTCCTGAAGTTAATTGATCTCTCTCTAAAAGGACTGTATCTTTCCACCCAAATTTAGCTAAATGATAAGCAACAGAACATCCTACTACCCCGCCACCAATAACTACTACTTTTGCTGTTTTAGGAATTTCTTTATTCACTTTAGTGTTATATTAAATATTAGAAAAAAATGAAAACAAAATTATTTATCACAGGTTCCTCTGGTTTTATTGGTTTTCACGTCGCTAAAAGATATTTAGATAAGGGTTGTAAAGTATGTGGGTTTGATTCAATGAATAGTTACTATGACGTCAAATTGAAAAAATCTAGATTAAAAATTTTAAAAAAGTATAAAAATTTCTCCTTCACTAAAGGAAATTTAGAAAATCAAAAAATATTAAATAATTCTATTAATAAATTTAAACCTTCAATAATCATTCATTTAGCTGCGCAAGCAGGGGTAAGATATAGTATTGAAAATCCAAAAGTTTATTTAAACTCAAATATCTTAGGAACTTTTCATGTAATTGAGTCTGCAAAAAAATTTAAAGTTAAGCATCTTATTATAGGATCTAGCTCTTCAGTTTATGGGGCAAATAAAAAATTTCCTTTTCAAGAAATAGATAAAACAGATAGTCAGATAAGTTTTTATGCAGCTACAAAAAAATCTATAGAAAGTTTGGCGCATTCTTATTCAAGTTTATGGAAAATGCCAATTACAATATTAAGATTTTTTACTGTTTATGGTCCTTGGGGTCGACCTGATATGGCTTATTTTAAATTTACAAAAAATATTTTAAATGGAAAAAAAATAGATGTTTATAATAAAGGTAAAATGTATAGAGATTATACTTATATAGACGACATTGTTGATGGAATATTTAGATTAACAAATAAAATTCCAAAACTAAATTCTTCAAAAAAATATAAAAATGATAGTCTGTCTCACGTTGCGCCAATTAGAATTTTAAATATAGGAAATACAAAAAAAGTTCTTCTTTCAAATTTTATAAATACTATTGAAAAAATAGTAGGAAAAAAAGCAAATAAAAAATTCTTACCTATGCAAAAAGGTGATGTTTATTCGACTTTATCAGATACCAAGCTTTTAAGTAGGATAACTGGTTATAACCCTAAAACAAAATATCAGGATGGAATAATGAAGTTTTTAAATTGGTATTTAGATTATTATAATTAAAGTACTGATTTAGGGTCAGCAAACTCATGGCCAAAGACATCTGCTACAGCTTTGTATGTTACTTGTCCTTTGCAAACATTAAGTCCTGCTAAAAAATTTTTATCTTCTCCTAAAGCTTTTTGATAACCTTTGTTTGCTAGTTTAACTAAATAAGGAAGTGTTGCTTGGTTTAATGCAAAAGTAGATGTTCTTGGTACTCCTCCAGGCATATTTGCAACACAGTAATGTACAACATCATCAACAATATATGTTGGATCCCCATGAGTTGTTGGTTTGCTGGTTTCAACACATCCTCCTTGATCAATAGCTACATCAACAATGACAGAACCTCTTTTCATTAACTTCAGCATATTTTTAGTTACCAATTTTGGAGCTTCTGCTCCAGGGATCAAAACACCACCAATTAATAAATCTGTTTCTGCAACTAATTTGTTTAGATCTATTTTGTCACTTTGTTCTGGAATTATTTTATCTCCAAACATTTGCACTAATTGTTTTAATCTTGCTTCAGATTTATCAACGATATGAACTTTTGCTTGCATACCGGTTGCTATCACTGCCGCATTCTCCCCTACTACTCCACCTCCAAGAATTAATACATTTGCAGGCTCGCCTCCTGGTGCTCCTCCTAATAAAACTCCTCTACCTTTTTGATTTTTTTCTAAGCAATGTGCTCCAGCTTGGACTGACATACGACCTGCAACAGCACTCATTGGTGCAAGCAAAGGAAGTCTTCCATTATTATCTGTTACAGTTTCGTAAGCTATATTAATACTTTTAGATTTAATTAATCCTTCAGTAAGTTCTTTTGCAGCGGCTAAATGCAGATAAGTATAGACAATTTGATTTTCTCTAATCATGTCTACTTCAACTTTTTGTGGCTCTTTTACTTTTACTATTATTTCTGAGTCATTAAAAATATCAGATGCTTTATTAACAATCTTTGCACCAGCTTCTGTATATTGATCATTTTCAAATCCAGCTTCAAATCCACCATTATTTTCAATTAAAACTTCATGGCCTTCTGATATAAGAGTTTTTACACTATCTGGAGTTAAACCTATTCTGTTTTCCTGTGGTTTTATTTCTTTAGGTACGCCTATCCGCATTATTACTCTCTATGTGTTATTTATAAATTATAAATTAACTAGTTTTTTTGGTTTTTTTGATAGTTAGTGATACCTGTTCTAAGTTTATCAATAATCTCATCAATATGTTTTTCTTCACAAATAAACTGTGGAGCAATTATTAAACAGTCTCCTGTTGCTTTGAAGTTAACACCTGCTTCATAACAAGCTTTAAAAGTTTCATAACCAGCTTTTCCAGGTTTAGTATTTAATTTCATATCGATTCCACCCATCATTCCATAACCTCTTATGTTATCTACAGACTCTAAATCTTGAAGAGAAAACAAACCTTTTTGAAAGTAAGGAGCTAAATTTTTTGCTCTATTAAAAATATCATCTTTTTCAAAAATATCTTGAACAGCTAACGCCGCTGCAACAGCAACTGGAATTCCTGAATAAGTGTATCCATGAAATAATTCTACGGCTCCTTTTGGAGAAGCATCCATTACAGCGTCATAAATAGAGTCGTTACATGCAACAACACCCATGGGTACAACTCCATTAGTTGTTGCCTTAGCCATTGTCATAATATCAGGTGTTACACCAAATTCATGAGCACCAAATTTTGATCCTGTTCTTCCCCATCCAGTGATTACTTCATCGAAAATTAAAAGTATTCCGTGTTTGTCACAAATTTCTCTTAATTTTTGTAAATATCCTTTTGGTGGAACTAGGGTTCCAGTTGATCCTGCAATTGGCTCAACTATACAAGCTGCTATATTTTCACCACCAAAGTTTTGACAAATAGTCTCCAAATCATTTGCCAAATAATCACCTGTTTCAGGTTGACCACTCACAAATTTATGTTCTGGTAAATGAGTGTGTCTAATATGTTGAACCCCAGGCATTAAAATACTAGCAAATGTTTTTACATTATTAACCATTCCTCCAACTGAAACACATCCTATATTCATTCCGTGATAGCCCCTCTCACGACCAACAAATCTAAATCTTTGAGCATCACCTTTTGCACGATGGTAAGCTACTGCAATTTTAATTGCGGTCTCCACAGCTGTTGAACCACAAATTGTAAAAAACATTTTGTTTAAATCTCCAGGAGTATGCTTTGAAATTTTTGTAGCTAATTCAAAGGAACCTCCGAAACCTTGTTGAAAAGGTTGAGCATAATCTAAAGTCTCCAATTGTTTGGAAACAGCTTCTGTAATTTCTCTTCTACCATGACCTAATGGATTACAAAATAATCCTGAACTTGCATCAATCTGAGTTTTCCCATGATGGGTCTTTAAGTAAACACCCTTTGCCTCTGTTATTAATCTTGGGTTTGCTTTAAAATCTTTATTAGATGTAAATGGCATCCAATGTTCATTTAATGAATTTGGTACAGTAGTTCTGTTTTCTGAGCTCATGTTAATTTTTTTAAATTTGTTAATTAATTATTAATAAAATTCTTAGACTAAATTTATTTGTTTAAAAGGATTATTTTGACCTCAGAATGAACATTGCAATAATACAACTTATAATTGTATCTTTATTTGTTTTACATCCTCCTAAAATTGAATTTTAATAGGACTAATTTAATTAATTAATGAGAGGATAAAAATGAGAAAAATAATTAGTTTTATTCTAGGAGCACTTGTAGCCCTAAACTTATCTGTTTCAGTTGCAAATTCAGCTGCTAAAGAAGTTAGAGTTGCATACTTTCTAGAATGGCCAAGTCCAAACTTAGAAGATATGCAGAAAAAAGCATTCGCTAAAGCGCTTGGAGTTCCAGTAAAATGGACAAACTTCACTAATGGTGGAGCAATGACTGATGCTATGTTAGCAGGAGATATTGATATTTCTTACTCACAAGGATTAGTACCATTTATAAATGCTGTAAAATCTAAGGCACCAATTAAATTAGTTGATATTGCTATGGAATACGGAATGGGAGGAACAACTTGTGTTACTTCTAACGCTTCTGGAATTACAAAAGCAAATGCTACTGAATTAGAAGGTAAAAAAGTTGCTGTTCCACTAGGAACAATGGCTGAGTATGTTTTCGATGAAAGTATGAAAGTTGTTGGAGCAGACAGAGGTAAAATGGATATTATTCAAATGGACCCTGAAGAAGGAGCTGCTGCATTGGTAAGTGGTGATGTTGTAATGGCATGTTTGTTTGGAGGTAACTCTATTAAAGCTGCAACTGCTGTAGGTTCAAGATTACTTACTGTTGATGAAGCAAGAGCTGCTGGTATTTTAGGAATAGATATTACTTCAGTAACTACAAAGTTTATGAAGGAAAATCCAGGAATGCTTAGAACTTTTATAGAAGTTACTCATGAAGCTAATGCTAGATACAAAGCTGGTAAAAGCAATATGAATGTAATGGCTAAAGCTTCTGAAATGAAAGTTGGAGATATGAAAGAAACTTTAAGTGGCTTTAAATTTCTAACTCCAGAAGAAACTGAAAAATCTATGAAAAGCGGAAATCTTGATGCGTTCTTAAAAGGAATGGGAACACCAAGAGGAAACGTAGACACTAGTTTCTTACCTCTATAATTTTATAGAGAAAGAAAAATTTAATAGGCGCCAATTGAATAAATTGGTGCCTATTTTTTTAATTAAATTTTATTATAAAATTATTTATGAGTGATCTTATTTCTCAAAATCTAAATATGGTTTTTAAAACTCCAAAAGGAGAAACAGTTCATGCGTTAAAAGATGTTAATTTTACACTTAAAAAAGGAGAGCTCTTAACAGTTCTTGGACCATCAGGATGTGGTAAGACAACTTTATTAAATATTACTGCAGGATTTATTAGACCAACTTCTGGAACTATCACATTAAATAATAATGAAATTGATGGACCTGGTGTTGAAAGAGGAATGGTTTTTCAACAAGGAGCGTTGTTCGAATGGTTAACTGTATCAGAAAATGTCAATTTTGGATTAAGAATGAAAAAAGAAGATCCAATTAAAACATCAAAAAAAGTTGATGAATGGTTAAATATCGTTGGGTTAAAAGGTTTCGGAAATACCCCAACTTATCAATTGTCTGGAGGGATGCAGCAAAGAGTTGCTTTAGCAAGATGTCTAATTAACGATCCAGATTTAATTTTAATGGATGAGCCTTTGGGAGCTCTTGATGCTTTAACAAGAGAAAAAATGCAGTCCTTAGTTTTAAAAATATGGAAAGAAACTGGAAAAACAATTATTTTAATTACTCACTCAGTTGAAGAGGCGTTATTACTTGGAGAAAGATTATATGTAATGGCTCCTCGACCAGGTCGTATACATAAAGAATACAATCTCCCATTTGCTTCGATGGGATTAAAAGAAGACTTAAGAGAAATTAAAAAAAATAAAGATTTTTCAGCAAAACGAGAAGAAATATTAGAAATGATTTGGAATATGGAAGAAGAAATAATGGGGAAAGATATCTAAATGTTAACTCAAATAATAACTTTCTTAATATTTGTGGCTGTTATTGGCTGTATTCTCTATGGAAGAAGATTGATAAGAACTGAAAAAGTTGATGCAGTTTTTGGAAATCCAGAAAGAGCATTAGGTGGCACTCATTGGATCATTGTTGGAAGTAGTTTTATTCTTTTAGTTTGGCTTTATTATTCTTGGGATATTGCAAAGGGATTTTATCCTAAATCTGCTAATGAACTTTGCCAAGTAGCCAAAGTTAATGACTCATTATTGGGATTGAAATATCAATTTCCTATAGAAGAAAGAGAGTTAAAAAGCACCTCTCAAATCAAACAAGAGAATAAAAATCTCTCTCTTATTTTAGATGAAATACAAAATTCTACTGAACTTAATAATCAACAAAAAACTATTCTTGTTGGTTTTATAAATAAAACTAATCAATTAATACCATTACTAACTAATGAAGACTTACTTGAAAGTGAGACTAGACAGCAAATAGATAATATTACAGGAAAAATCAACCTATTAACTGAAAATTTTCAAAAGCCAGACTACCCATTTGAAACTGAACAAGAACTTAATGAAAGACTTAAAGCAGTAAATGAAGAAGGTAGTTGGGGTATTACAAAAGTTAATTCAGGATCAGGATCTATAGAAAATACAATAGAGGTGCCTTTGATTCCTGCAACAGACAGAGGTCTAAAATTTCATGCTGCTGCTCAAGAGTTAAATTTAATTAGTGAAGAATTTTTTAAATTACGTAACCATAATCCACAATTTAAAAACAAAATTAAAGAAATTAAAGATAATGTTAAAGCTTATAGAAAAGAACTAAGTGATAGTGAAGAAGTGGCTTCTACTTATGCTAAGAATATTGTTAAAATTGCAAGAAGAATAGAGTTTGCAAGTATCTATCCACCAAATGCATTAGATAAAATGCAAAATGCTATTGTTAAATTTGATAATGCACAAATACAAATCCAAGGTGGATTAAGGTTTATTGATATTTTTTTATTTCCTGCTGGAACAATTGTTGCAAGTGGACCAAGTTGTTCAGAGCAAGGTTCTGGAAGATGGCTTCCAAAACCGTCAGATACTTTAAATAAATTCATTTTAATGTCAAAACCAAGTGTAGGCTATAAAGATATTCCTCTTCTATGGATAAAAATGGTTGATATAAGTGGTGTGGTTGGTTTTATTTTACCTGATTTTATTGCTGACATTTTACCAGGTGAATATCCTGTTCATACTAAAGATGGAGTTGTAAAACAAAACTTTAAGGGTGCAGTTCTTAAAATTGTAACTGGTGATTTTAAATTATTAAAAGTACCAGTTCCTTATGGACATATCTGGGACTCTTTTATGAGGGTTTTCTTAGGATTAGTTTTTGGAATCATTATAGGTGTTCCATTAGGATTATTCATGGGATTAAATAGATTTGCTAAAGGTTTTTTTGATCCTTTAATCGAGCTCTATAGACCGGTTCCTCCTTTAGCTTGGGCACCATTAATTATTTCAGTATTAGGTATTGATAACACTGGAAAAGTATTCTTATTGTTTATGGTTTCACTTTCAATTATGATAATTTCAGCAAGGGCTGGTGCTTCTGGAACACAGCTTTCAAAAATTCATGCTGCTCACTCATTAGGTGCATCTAAAAAACAAATACTTAGATATGTAATTTTTCCAAACTCATTACCAGAAATTTTAACTGGTATTAGAGTAGCAGTTGGTATGTGCTGGGGAACCTTGGTTGCTGCTGAATTTTTAGCTGGTACGACTGGAATTGGATTTGTTGAAAACGTTGCTAAAAAATATTTTCAATACGAAGTCATTTGGATCACTATATTTATTATGGGAATGTTAGGTCTTTTATTCGATGTTACTTTAAGAAAACTTATAGACAAATATATTCCATGGCGTGGAAAAGGTTAAATTGAAAACAAGCATTCTTAAGAAGGAAATTATTAATATCTTTAAAAAGTTTGGTTTAAGTAATAATCATGCTTTAATCTCTGCTAACGCTTTAATTAATGCTGAATTAGTTGGAGCCTATGGTCATGGTCTATCAAGATTAAAAATGTACTGTGATCGAATTAATAAAAAAGTCATTAATCCAAAACCTAAAATTAGAATTAAAAAAATTTCTCCTTCTATTTCTCATGTCGATGCAAACAATAGCATTGGTTTTGTTGCCGCTGATATTGCTATTAAAAAAGCTATTCATAATGCAAAAAAAAACTGGTATTGGAATGGTTGCTGTTAAAAATAGTGGTCACTATGGTCTTTCAGGTTATTATGCTGAACAAGCGGTCAAAAAAAATTTGATAACGATGATTTATACAAATGCTCCTCCAGCTGTAGCACCTCATGGTGCACTTAAAAGTTTGTTTGGAACAAACCCTATCTGTTTTGGAACACCGACAGGATCTAAAGTTCCTTTTATTTTAGATACCTCAATTTCTATGATCAATAGAGGAAAAATAAGAGTAGCTGCCAGAAGTAATCAAAAAATTCCTGAAGGTGTTGCTTTAGACAAATTTGGTAAACCCACTACAAATGCGAAAAAAGCATTAGAAGGTGTTCAATTACCTATTGCTGGATTTAGAGGATCTGGATTGGCTTGGATGGTTGATATTTTAAGTGGAGTACTAACTGGTGGAAACCATGCTGGTAAGGTTAAAGATCCTTTTGACGATTTTTCAGGCCCACAAAATATTGGTCATTTGTTTATCACATTTAAAACAAATTTGTTTGTAAATAATTTTAATAATAGAATTAAAGATAATATTAAAACAATTAAAAGATTACCTAGAATAAAAGGAATTAAAGAAATAATGTATCCTGGTCAAAATAAGTATAAAAGATTTAAAATGAATTCAAAAAAAGAAATAAATATTTCAGAAATAATCAAAAAAGATTTAAAAATTCTTAAAAATTAATCTTATGCTTTCAAATAAAGAAATAGTTTGCCCAGTTAATTTATTAAATGTGGCTCATAAAAAAAAGGGAGTGAAAGCTGGAATTGTAAACGCTGGTAAACCATTGCCAATGCTTTCTGTTCAAGATGCAGTTAATGAAAATTTGATTGAACCAATTTTTATTGGTGATGAAAAAGAAATATTAAAATGTGCAGAAGATTTAAAATGGGATATTTCAAAATTTGAAATTATTCATGAACCTGTGGAAAATAATACTGCGGCTATCGCAGCTAAATTGGCAAGTGAAAAAAAAATCAAAATCATAGTAAAAGGTCATATTCACACTGATGTTCTTATGAAAGAGGTTCTAAAAAGAGAATATGATTTATTAGGAAAAACTCGATTAAGTCATATTTGGCACATGACTGTCGATAAAGAGGATAAACCATTAATTATAACTGATGGTGCTTTAAATGTTTTACCTAATGTAAAAACGAAAATGCATATCTTAAAAAATGTTATTAATTTTTCAAATAGAATTGGTATTGAAAGACCTAAAATAGCTATTCTTTCAGCAACTGAAGAGGTTTTAGATAGTGTTCCAAGTTCAAAAGATGCAGAGGAGTTAACTAAACTTGCAAAAAAAGAAAATTTAAATGCAGACGTATTTGGCCCACTAGCTTTTGACAATAGTATTTCAAAGAAATCTGCTGCTATTAAAGGTATTAAAAATGATGTAGCTGGAATAGCAGATGTTTTATTGGTACCAAGTGTTGAAACAGGTAATGGTTTAGTAAAGATGCTGATATATTTTTCTGGAGCATGTGCTGCAGGTGTTGTTGTAGGTGGCAAAGTTCCAGTTGTTATAACAAGTCGTTCTGATGAAGCACAAGCTAGATTGGCTTCAATTGCTGCTGCTGTAGTTGCTTTAGATTGATTCTAAAAATATATTTTAATTTATTTTAAATTCTTCATTGAAAATAAAGAACTTATACTTTAAGTATTTGAACAATAAATTAAAGAAAAACAATCAATGTCAATACAGTATCTAAAAAAATCACCAAAAACTTCATCTACAGATGATAGTAAAACTACAGGAATTGTTCAAGATTTACTAAAAAATATTGAAACTACAAAAGAAAAAGGTTGTATAGACTTAACAAAAAAATTTGACAAATTTGATGGTGACATAATCGTTTCTAAAGAAAGAATTGAAGAAGTTAAAAAAAATTTAGACCAAAAAACAAAAGATGATGTTCAGTTTTCTCATGAAAGAGTAAGAAAGTTTGCTGAAGCACAATTAAAAAATTATGGACAAGACTTTGAAGTGGAACTTTCTAAAGGTTTGTATGCTGGTCAAAAATTAATTCCTATCAACACAGCAGGTTGTTATGTACCTGGTGGAAGATATGCACATATTGCATCTGCAGTAATGAGCGTAACAACAGCTAAAGTTGCTGGCGTTAAAAATATTATTGCTTGTAGTCCTCCAAAGGAAGGTGTAGGTGCCCATCCAACAATTATTTATACTGCTGATTTATGTGGTGCTGATGTAATTTTAAATTTAGGTGGGGTTCCTGCCATTGCTGCAATGACTAATGGTTTATTCAAAAATCCTCCAGCAGATATAATTGTAGGTCCAGGAAATCAATTTGTAGCTGAAGCAAAAAGAATTTTATTTGGAAAAGTTGGTATAGATTTGTTCGCAGGTCCAACAGAAATTGGAATTATTGCTGATGCAAAAGCAGATCCTGAAATAGTTGCAGTCGATTTAGTTGGTCAAGCTGAACATGGATACAATTCTCCCTGCTGGTTATATACAACTAGTAAAGAACTTGCTGAAAAAGTAATGAAAAGGGTACCTGAATTGATTGCTGAACTTCCTGAAGTGCCCAGAACCAATGCTGATGCTGCTTGGAGAGATTATGGTGAAGTTATTCTTTGTGATACTGATGAAGAGATGGTCAAAATTAGTGATGAGTACGCTCCAGAACACTTAGAAGTTCAAACTGAAAATTTAAAATGGTTCCACGAAAGATTAACTAATTACGGATCTTTATTTGTTGGAGAAGAAACAACTGTTGCTTACGGTGATAAGTGTTCTGGAACAAACCATATTTTACCAACTAAAGGTGCTGGAAGATACACTGGAGGATTGTTTGTTGGAAAAATTTATAAAAACTTTAAGTTTCCAAAGAATGACTAAAGAGTCTACGGAACTAGTAGGAGCTGCTGCTGCTAGAATATCAAGATACGAAGGTATGGAAGCTCATGCAAGAACTGGTGATGTTAGATTAAGAAAATATGGTTTTTCAAATTAATTAAAAAAATATATTGTTTCTTTGACAATGTAAATTGTAAGTAAAGACATAAACCCAATTATAAATGTATTTATATATTTCCATGCTTGATTGCTTTGAGCATATTTTGAAAAATAAACAGATAAATAACCCAATAAAAAGAAAAAGATAAATGATGCTATTGAAGCTCCAATACCAAAATAAATTTTTTCATCTAATAAAAAACTTTTTGAAAAATTTCCTAAAAAGAAAACAGTGTCAGAGTACACATGTGCATTAAGATAGGTAAAACCAAGAGTTTTTAATAAAATCTCTGTTCTAGAAATATCTTTTATTTCACTATTAAAGTTAATATTGATTTTAAATGATTTGACTTTTGAATATATAAAATAAATTAAAAAAATTATAAGTAGTATATTTAAAACTAATTCTACAAATAAATTTAGGTATTGATGAAATAAATGAAATAAAAGAATACCAAAAAAAATCAAAAATAAATCTGATAAGGAACAAACTAAACAAACTAAAAAGATGTATTGTTTTTTTAACCCCTGTTCTATTACAAAGATATTTTGAGCGCCTATCGCTAGAATTAAACTAAGCCCGGTAAAAAAACCTAATACCAGGTATTCCATCTTAAATTAGATTATTCAGAATTAGCAGTTAAAGTTTTTATCTCTAAAATATTTTCGTTAGGGTCTTTCACAAAAAATGTCTCTTGCTCATATTTTGTTCCTTTAAATCTTAGATAAGGTTCATCATAATATTTAGCACCTTTTTCTCTCAATCTATTTTTTAAAGTATCAAAATCTTTTCTTGATAAGTGTACTCCAAAATGTGGAACAGAAACATTTCCCATATCAACATCATGTCTTTCACTATCTAATTTATGGTCACTTGCATGCAGAGTTAATTCATTGCCCCAAAAATCAACATCAGCCCATTCTTGTGCAGAGTTATCAAGTCGACAACCCAAAGTTTCACTATAAAATTTTTTTGCTATTTCTAAATCACCACAAGGGATTGCTAAGTGAAAACAGTTAGTATTTTTGTACATAATCTCTCCTTTAAAATCTGAATATAATCACTATATAACCTACACGTATTTTTATATCAAGCTAACAAATTTTATGAATGATTATTTACAATCTATAATTGATAGAGATCCTGCGGCAAAATCAAAGCTAAGTTTAATATTAACTTACCCGGGTGTTAAGGCTATTTTTTTTCATAGAATTGCTAATTTTTTTGCAATTGCAAAATTTGATTTAGTTGCAAGAATCATTTCTCAATTTTCAAGATTTTTAACTGGAATAGAAATTCATCCAAAAGCAAAAATTGGAAAAAATTTATTTATTGATCATGGTATGGGTGTTGTGATTGGCGAAACATCTGAGATTGGTGACAATGTTACTATCTATCATAATGTTACCTTGGGAGGAATTGCTCCAAGTATTAATTCAAATGATCAAAGAAATATGAAAAGACATCCAACTTTAGAAGATAATGTTGTTGTTGGATCTGGTGCACAAATATTAGGGCCTATTACAATAAGAAAAAATTCTTTAATTGGATCTAATTCAGTTGTAACAAAGAATGTGTCTGAAAAATCTGTTATGGCAGGTATACCAGCTAAAAAAGTTGGTGATGCTTCAAAAGGATTTAAACCTTACGCAGTCACTGATGAAGAAAAAGAATAATGAAGGATATAAAAAATAATTTTATCGAGTCAATTGGCAACACTCCTCTAATAAAACTTAAGGCAGCTTCGGAACTCACTGGATGTAATATCTATGGTAAGGCAGAATTTTTAAATCCAGGTGGTTCTGTTAAAGATCGAGCTGCATTAGCATTAATAAAAGATGCTCAAGAAAAAAAGTTGATTTCTAAAGGTGGTATTGTTGTTGAAGGTACAGCTGGTAACACTGGTATTGGATTAGGACTTTTAGGAAATTCGCTTGGTTATAAAACAATCATAGTAATGAACGATAATCAAACTCAAGAAAAGAAAGATACTTTACGAAATTTAGGAGCAGAATTAAGATTAGTTCCAGCAAAACCTTATAAAGATAACAACAATTTTGTTAAAGTTGCAGCAAGACTAGCAGATGAGTTAAGGCCTATTAACAACAATGGAGTTATTTGGGCTAATCAATTTGATAACATTGCAAATGCAAAAGGTCATTATGAGGGAACTGGAAAAGAAATTTGGGATCAAACTGAAGGTAAGGTTGACGGCTTTGTTTGTTCATCAGGAACAGGTGGAACTATTTCAGGAGTTAGTAATGCTCTTAAAGAAAAGAATAAAGATATAAAGATCTATTTATCTGATCCGAAAGGTTCTGCTCTTTACAATTATATTAAAAATGGTGAATTAAAATCTGAGGGAAATTCAATTACTGAAGGAATTGGCTCTAGTAGAATTACTAAAAATTTTGAAAATGCTAAAATTGATGGTGCTTTCTCAATCGATGATCATGAAGCTCTACCTATTCTTTATGATTTAATTCAAAATGAAGGTTTAAGCTTAGGTACAAGTTGTGGAATAAATATTGCAGGAGCAATTAGACTTGGAAAAGAGTTAGGTCCAGGAAAAACTATTATCACTATTCTCTGCGACAAGTCTGATAAATACAACTCTAAGATGTTTAACAAATCATTTTTACAAGAAAAAAAACTACCTATCCCTAATTGGCTATAATATCGCATAGCTGCTATGTAACAAAACTGTTACTTTTTTTTAATATATTTATTTAAACTTAAAATAAATAAAGATTAGCGGAGATCTTTATTAAGCGGATACGGAGATCATATGCTAAAAAATATTTTAAAAATACTTGCTACTTACTGTGTGGCAATTTCAATATCAACTTCATCAAGTGCTGAAATGAATAATAGTGATAAAGCAAAAGCTTGGGATTGTGTTGGTATTTATATGGCTAACTACTTTCTTCCCTCTGGTGAAACATTTGAGTACAGTATGAAAGAAAAATCTATATCAACTGTAAAAGTTCTTAAAGCATATGCCTTAGAAATAGGTATTCCAGAAAAAGACTGGGATGAAGGAGTTAATAAGGCAGTAGATAAACATTATGGTTCAAAATATGACAAGGCTAAAACTGATCAATGTCATTCATTTGTAGAAACTTTAGTTCCTAATGGGGCTGAAAGAGTCAAAAAAGTAATTCAAACTTTATATTAAAAAAATGATTAAAAAAATTATTTTAACTTTATCTATTGTTATTTTCCCACTGATTGCTTTTGCTGGAATGAGTGATAGCGATAGATCTAAAACAATCGAATGTACTGGAATTTACTATGCTAATAGCATGATACCCCAGGGAGAGCTTGAATTAGAAAAGATTGTACACTCTTTCGCAGCTAAAAAATTTTTAAATTCTTATCTATTAAAAGAAGGTGTTAAGGAAGAAAAACTTAACGAAGAGTTATTAAAAGTTGTCGATATTCGTTACGGTAAACCATATGAAGAAGAAACAACAAAAAAATGTGATGAATTTATCTTTAAATTAATTTCTGGTTCTAAAGATGAAATAAAAAAAATAGCAGAGTCAGGAATATATTAACAAATAAGGAGGAAAAAATGGAAAAAGAAATGTTGGTAGTGGCTAAATTAAAAGAAGGTATGTTTGAAAAATTTATGGGATTTATGCAATCACCTGAAGGTTTAGCGGAAAGAGCTAAAGTTGCAGTAGTAGAAAAAACTATTGGAACGGTAACACCAGATAAAAGTACTGTAATGTTTAAGATATTTTGTACTGATGAACCTGCACTACATAAATTTATTGAAGGAACTGAAGTATCAAAACCTATCATGGATGCTGTTTTGGATAGCTATTCGATCTATGATTTAACAAAAGTAAAATAGGAGAAATATGAAAAACTATATAGTAACACATACTTTTAAATCAAAAGAAGCAAAAGCTAAGATGATAGAAGTTACTGGTTCAATGTCGATGGAAGATATGACTAAAGCTATGACAAGTGATAATGCTAAGTGTCAAATGAGCTGGAATACACCAGGTGATAATTTAACAATGTTTTGTTGGTGGAAAGGTACTAATCCAGATGCAATTAATAAACAATTAGAGTCTATGAACGATTTCTACGAACCTCACAAATTTGTTGAGTGTACAGATGATATTATAGATTTTAATGCTAAATAAAAAAAGGAGTTTCAATGATAGAAAAATTTAATGGAATATTTTACTTAGCAATTTTTATAATTCATTTTATAGGTTATGCTTTTTATGGATTTAGATGTGTTGTCCAAACTCAAACTTTTTTGGATAAATATGGGATCGATGCTACAGGCGCAGGTGTAGTTAGATTTTTTGGATGTTTTTTTATCGGTTCAACCTTAATGGCAATCTATGTCGGCTTTATAAGACCTAACGGTTTAGAAGCTACTTGGGCATTCTTTAATTTAGTATTTTTACAAAACCTATGTGCTTTTATTGTTGGTTTTTATAGTACTAAAATAAATAAACTTGGACATACAGATAAAACTTCGGATGAAGCAATTTATGGCCCATTAGCGCATACTATTTTAAGTGCTGTACTTTGTTACGGTTTAGCAGATAAAATTTACATTTAAATAATAGAGGTAAACAATGTCAATAATAGAAAAAATGTCAAAAATAGTAAATGATGGTGATTCAGCAGGTGCTGAACAATTAATTCATGATGATTATCAATTCTTAATGCATTCAAATGGCAAAAGTTTATCAAAAAAAGATGTGGTTAGTTGGGTTGGTATGAAAGATGTTAAAAAAAGTAACGTTAGAGTGCTTTTTGAAAATGATGAAGTTGGTTTTGAACATGCAATGGTAACTTTTAATGATGGTAATAAAGAAGCTGTAATGACTTACTATAAATTTAAAGACGGAAAAGTTGCATATCAAGAAACTGGAGCTACTAAATTACCTAAGTAAAGTTTAAGCTTTATTAAAATGTTTCCAAAAAAATACTCTAATTTTTTATTTATATTAATAATGGGATTTGGTATGAGCTTGCTAATGACTTTAATTATTACTTATGTCAATACTGGATTAGACAATGGTTATCTAAATAGATTCTTAAAAGCTTGGGCAGTAGGACTTCCAATAGCAATTACAGTAGCATTATTGGTTGGTCCAATTGCAAAAAAAGTTTGTAGATAAAATTACCAAATAATCTTATTCTGAGGTATGAGTGTTTTTTCAGGGTATATGTTTTTAGGACTTGGTATTTTAACTGGAATTAGCGCAAACAGTTTTGCTAAGATCTCAGATGGATTTTCAAAGTTAACGCCTACAGTTGCATGCCTATTCTTAATGTGTATTTGCATGTTCTCACTTTCAAAAGCAATGTCAGTAATACCAGTTGGTTTTACATATGCTACTTATGGAGGTTTAACAATAACTGCTATAGCTGTATTTGGTCTAATTAAATACAATCAAATGCCAAACATTTATGGAATAATTGGAATAGCTTTAATAATAATTGGAGTAATTTTACTAAATTCTCTTGGTAAAACTACATAGTCGCAGGTTTAAGAAGTTTAATAAATCTATTGTGAGTTTTTTTATTTGTTGTAACTAAAATATTTCCCCCTTGTACAGCACTTTTATTTTTCCATGTAGTAACATGTCCTCCAGCAGCTTTTATAATTGGAATTAGAGGATTAATATCCCAAATCTTATTTACTGCTTGAATGACAACATCTAATTTTCCTTCTGCAAAATGAGAATAGCTCAAAGCATCAGTGCATGGAAATTGCATTAACTTAAGAATTTTTGTAATTTTTTTTTGTTTTTTTAATGAGATACTTCCATGGAAAGCACCTGAGACCTTTAAATTTTTAAAAGAAGAATTTTTACTAACTTTAATTTTTTTTTTCTTGCCATTTTCTGAAACATAAGCGCTCTTATCCGATGTGTTAAAATAATATTTTTTTAAAATTGGAAAATTTGCAAGCCCCAAAATTGGTTCATCTTTGTAATTAAGTGAAATTAAATTACTCCAAGATGGATTACCAATCACAAAAGATCTAGTTCCATCGATTGGATCTAAAACCCATTTAAAATCACTTTTAGATTTTTGATGCCCAAATTCTTCTCCTATTATTTGATGATTAGGAAATTTTTTTTTAATTTCTTTTCTTATAAATTTTTCAAATGCTTTATCAGCACTAGTTACAGGGTCATAACCCTTACCTTTAAGTTTGTTTGAAAGTTTAAATGGTTTATTTAATTTTAAGTAATAAAATTGAGTTAACTTTTTAGCTAAATTTTCAATAAATTTTGAATAAACTTTATAATTGGATGATTTTAATTTTGACACACAGGACTAATACTATTTAATTCCTATTGATTAAAGCATAATTTTAAATAATGATTTAAAATTGTATGAAAATTGAACTAAAAGATAAAAAAGTATTTTTTGAGAATCAGGGGTTAAGAAAAGAAATTCATCCTTTTTGGCTAAGAGAAAGAGTAAATGGGGATAATTTTGTAGATAAGAAAACTCAACAAAGACTATTTGATCCAACTGATCTTGAAGAGAACATAAAAATTGATAACATAAATTTGTCCAAAGAAATTTTGGAAGTAACATTCAATGATGGAACTTATACTAAGTTAACGATACAAAATATTTTAAAAGAATTTTCCAATATAAATGAAGTTAAATATATTGATAAAGTTGAATGGGACTCTTCACTTAAAGATTTTAATAATTTTGATTTTAAAGATAATTTCTTTGAGGATCAAGAAATGTATAAAGCTTTAGTAAATTTTTATAAATACGGTTTTGTTATATTTAAAAAAGTCCCTATAAAAAATAATTTTATAGTTAATTTTGCAAACTCTATTGGAAGTATTAGAAGAACAAATTTTGGAGAATTTTTTGATGTAAAATCAAAACCAAATCCTAATGATCTTGCATACACATCGTTGCCACTAGCTCCTCATACAGATAATCCATATAGAAATCCTGTACCATGTATTCAAATGTTACATTGTATTGAAAATAAAGTAAGTGGTGGTTTTTCAACCTTAGTTGACGGTTATACAGTTACTCAAAAACTTAAAAAAGATTTTCCAAAATATTATAAAATTTTAACTGAAATTAAAGTTAGATTTCAATTTGTAGATCAAAGCATAGTTTTAGAAGATTGGGCTGAAATGATACAACTAGATGAAAATGGTGCCTTTAAACAGGTAAGATTTAGTCCACGATTAGATTTTGTTCCTTTAATAGATAAAGAAAAATTAGAATTATACTACTCAGCTAGAAAGAAAATATCTCAATTATACAACTCTGATAAATTTAGAATCGAATTTAAACTTTCATCAGGTGATCTATTAATGATGGACAACTATAGGCTTCTTCATGGAAGAACAACTTACGATGCAAACGAAGGCAATCGTTTTTTACAAGGTTGCTATATTGATTACGATAGTACTGAAGGGAAGTTGAAACACTTAAAGAGGAAATTTAATCTTTAACTAAGATTTTCAATTTGCTTTTCAGCATCTTTAATTGATTTTTTGTAATCTAGAGCCATTTGATCAGCACAAATTATATCAATTTTTTCAATTCCAAAAAAATTTAAAATAAATTTTAACCATGGTGTGAGGAAGTCTTCATCACTATTAAGTTTTGTTCCACCAGAAGTGATTATCAAATATGCTCTTTTATTTTTTAATAAACCCTCTCTTCTTCCATTAGGTTTAAATCTAAAAGTTTCACCTACTCTTGCAGCAAGATCTGACCAAGCTTTGAGTGTAGCTGGAGGCCCATAATTATATATTGGAGCTGAAATTATTATTATATCACTTTCTTTAAGTTCTTTAACCAATGTATCTGAAAGTTCAAACATTTTTTTATGATGTTCAGTTTGATCTTTTTTTTCAATTTTCATTCCAGATTCTGTAAGTCCAGATACAAAAACCATTTCATCATCAAGATCTCGATATAAAACTTGATCCTCAGGTTTTTTGATCTTATCTAATAGTTTTTTAGCTAAAGCTCTTGAAGTTGAACCTTCCTTTCTAGCGCTTGAGTCTATTTGATAAATTTTCATAATTTATTTATCCAAAATTTTGTAAGAATGGGAAAATATTTAATAAATAATACCCCAAAGCTTGTAATTGGTTAGTTAATATTAAAACACCTGTAATTAATAGAATAAATCCACCTATTTTAGATACTAAATTAATGTTCTTTTTAAAATTTTTAGAAAACATAAGAAATTTTTGTATTAAATAACCCGACAAAATAAAAGGTAGAGCTAATCCTAAAGAATAAGAAATTAAAAGCATAATTCCTTTATTAATACTTTCTTCAGTGGCAGCTAGAACTAAAATTGAACCTAAGATAGGACCAATACACGGTGTCCAACCAAAAGCAAATGCCATACCAATTAATATAGGACTATAAAAATTAGTATTTGAATTTGTCTGAATTCTTTTTTCATAATTTAAAAATTTGAGATTTATTACTCCAATAATGTGAAGTGAAAGAATAACTATTAATAATCCAGCTGCTATTCTTAGTTCATAAGAATTTTGAAGAAGTACTTGTCCTAAAAAAGTTGAAGCGGCACCAAAAATTATAAATACAAGTGAAAACCCTACTGTAAATAAAACTATTGGAGTTAAATTTACTTTCTTTTTTTCCATTAACTCATTCAAAGAACTACCAGAAATATAAGATATATATCCGGGTATTAATGGTAGAACGCAAGGAGATAAAAAACTTATTAAACCCGCTCCAAAAGCAATAATTAATTCAAACATTGTAATTTAGATTAACCTTTGATTCCTAAGTGGGTATATTTAACATTCAGATAATCTTTAATAGCATTAGACCCACCTTCTCTCCCATAGCCACTTTGTTTAATGCCTCCAAAAGGTGCCTCTGCTATTGCTACAACTCCTGTATTTACTGCCACTGATCCAGTTTCTAATTGTTCTGAAGCTAAATGAGCTCTCTCCATTGAATTAGTACACACATAGCTACATAAACCAAGCTCATGATTATTAGCTCTTTCAATAACCTCATCGAAAGATTTGAAAGAAAGCATTGGTACCAAAGGTCCAAAAGGTTCTAGTTTCATTATAGTAAAATTATCTTTTACATCATCGAATATAGTGGGCTCATAGAAAAAACCTTTATTAAAACCTGCTGGTCTTTTTCCTCCTAATAAAACTTTTGCACCCTCTTGTTTTGTTTTTTCAACTAATTCTTCAATCTCATTTAA
The DNA here is from genome assembly GCA_014654035.1 of Pelagibacterales bacterium SAG-MED19. Taxonomy (GTDB): domain Bacteria; phylum Pseudomonadota; class Alphaproteobacteria; order Pelagibacterales; family Pelagibacteraceae; genus Pelagibacter. The sequence goes on along the minus strand of JACWDQ010000001.1, from coordinate 40,741 downwards.
TCTTTTTTCTGTTGTGAGTGGACCTAAATGAGTATCAGCATCCATACCATTTCCAATTTTAAGTTTTTTTGTTTTATCCACGAATAAATTTACAAATTCATCCTTTTTGCTTTCATGAATATAAAATCTATTAGGTGAAATACATACTTGTCCATTATTTCTAAACTTTGCAGCAATTGCTATATCAGCAGCCTTTTTTATATCCGCATCATCAAAAACAATAAAAGGTGAATGACCGGACAACTCCATGGTCACTCTTTGAACTTTATCTGCTGCTTGTTTTAATATTAGTTTTCCAACACGTGATGAACCTGTGATAGAAATTTTTTTAACTATATCAGAAGCGATTAATTGTTGAGCAATACTAGGTGGATCTCCTGATAAAAGATTAACTACTCCTGGAGGCACCCCACACTCTTTGCAGATATCTACCATCTCCATTACAACACCTGGAGTAATCACATCTGGTTTTATAATAACCGAACAGCCTGCTGCTAAAGCTGTTGAAATTTTTCTTGCTGACAATACTGCTGGAAAGTTCCAAGGAGACAATGCGGCAACCACTCCAACTGGCTGATAGTAAACATGAACTCTTGTATCCTCAAATCTACTTTCTACAGTTTGACCATAAATTCTTTTTGTCTCTTCAGCATTCCATTCAAAAATGTCTGCTGCTCCAGCAATTTCACCTTTGGCTTCAGCTAAAGGTTTCCCTACCTCAAGTGTCATCCATTTAGCAAGCACATCCTGTTTCTCTCTCATTTTGTCTGCAATTTTTCTAATGATATATGCTCTTTGCCAAGGTGCAGTTTTTTTCCAAACCTGTAATCCTTTTTCTGCTGACTTCAATGCCTTATCAACATCCTCTGGTGAGGCTTTAGAGGCTTTGCCTAAAATTTCTTCAGTTGCAGGATTTATAACTTCGTAAGTTTCACCATTTGAGGAAGGTGACCATTTTCCATCAATAAATTGACCAAATTTTTCGTACATTTCTCAATCTAACACCACAATAAGTTGTGTCTACTATGTAATTATTACACATCAAACTTTTGTGAAATAATGATAGCTTTATATTCATAGAAAGGAGTTAAATATGAAAGCATATATAATGGGTAATTATACTGAAAAAGCTTTTCAAGGATTTTTGAAAGATCCTACAAGTGATAGAAAAGCTGTTGTTGAACAACTTACAAAAGCTATGGGTGGTACGATGCATAGTATGGATATAGTCAGAGGTTCTTATGACTTTATAGTTGTTACTGATGTACCAAGTTTCGAGGATTTTGCGGCAATTAAATTAGTTGTAGAGTCGTCGGGTGCAGTAAAAAATTTAACTATATTAGAAGCAATTGATTTTACAAAGGCAACAATGAAAGCAAGTAAAATTGGTTATAAAGCACCTGGACAATAATTAGTATAAACTTCCAGATGCGGACTGGAAGTTTTACCTTTAAATTTGATACGTGTTAAATTTTATTTAATGTGATATCATTTTTAAATGGAAACACTTAAAGATTCCTTTGGAAGAACATTTCCTTATATTAGATTGTCAGTAACTGACGTCTGTAACTTTAAATGCGGTTACTGCTTACCAAATGGGTATCAAATAGATAAAAGTGATAATAGAAAATTTCTTAACTTAAATGAAATAAGACGACTTGCCAAAGCTTTATCCGAACTTGGTGTGAGTAAAATCCGACTGACTGGTGGAGAGCCAACTGTGAGAAAAGATTTTTTTGAAATTATACAAACAATTAAAGAAAATTCAGGAATTAAAAAAACAGTTATTACTACTAATGGTTATCATCTCGATAAAATAGCGCACAAAATCATCGAGAGTGATTTAGATGGTATAAATATAAGTATAGATAGTCTTAACAGAGAGACATTTAAAAAAATTACTAGTCATGACAGGCTTGATGAAATACTTAAAGGAATTAAGGTTCTTCAGAGTTTTGATTTTAAAAATATTAAGATTAACGCTGTATTATTAAAGGGAATTAATGATAGTGAAGATGATTTTAATCAATGGTCAAACTTTGTTGAAAAAAATAAAATTGATTTTAGATATATAGAGTTAATGCAAACAGGAGATAACTTAGATTATTTCAAAAAATATCATGTTTCAGCAAAAAAATTTACAGATTACTTAAACAAAAATAATTGGATAATCCAAACTTTTGGAAAGGATGCAGGGCCTGCAAAAAATTATCTTAATCCAAAATTTAAAGGTAAATTTGGAATTATAGCGCCCTACTCTAAAGATTTTTGTAAAACTTGTAATAGACTAAGAATAACCGCTAAAGGGGATTTAAGATTATGTTTATTCGGTAATACAGGAATTAATATTAGACATTTGATGCAAACAGATAACCAAATTGAAGAGTTAAAAGATTTAATTTTAAAACAATTAAATTTTAAAAAAGAATCTCATTATTTAGAACTTGGTGAAACAGGTTTAATGAAAAACTTATCTACAACTGGTGGTTAAATGACAAAATTAAAAGTAATAAATCAAGAAGATCTTAAAGATTGGGCAAAAGAAATTTTTCAAAAAAACTCATTTAATATGGTTGATGTTTCATCTAAAAAAGAAACTTTCAGAAGAGCTTTAGCCTCTGGAAAAATTTATGTTGGAAAAGAAGTTTTTGATTTAATCAAAAATAAAAAAATGCCTAAAGGAGATCCTATTACCTTAGCAGAAGTATCGGCTGTTCTAGGTGTAAAAAAAACAAGTGAATTAATTCCACTTTGTCACCCGCTACCAATAGATCATACAGCAACCAAAATCATCATGAATGAAGTTGACAATTCATTGGAGGTTTTTTGTATAGTTTCAGCAGTAGCAAAAACTGGTGTTGAAATGGAAGCAATCATGGGAGTTAATGCTGCATTAATAACTATTTATGATTTAAGTAAGATTGTTAACCCACATCTTAAAATAGATAATGTAAAATTATTAATTAAAGAAGGTGGAAAAAGTGGATTGTGGACTAATCCAGATGGGTTACCTGAATTTTTAAAAAATATATTCTAATTCTAAATGTCCGTTTATCTAAGTACTCAAAAAGTAATCAGAGACTGGATTGATTACAACGATCATATGAATGTTTCATATTATCTATTAGTGTTTGATAAATATGGTGCTGATAAATTAAATGATATTTTTAAGATGGGTGAACATTCAGCAAAAACAACTAAGAAAAGCACAATGATTGTTGAGTCTCACATTACTTACAATCAAGAACTTCAGCTTAATGATGAGGTGGATATCAATTGTGTTTATTTCGACCACGATAAAAAAAGACTTCAATATAAAATGGAAATGATTCACAAAGAAAAAAAATTTCTTGCCTCAACAATTGAAATTCTAGCTTTGTATGTAGATCTTAATGAAAGAAAGGTTGCAGAATTTGAAGATGAGAAAGTCAAGTTAATAGACGACTTTATAAATAAAAATAAATCGCAATTTAAAGATGAAAATTTAAAGTTTTCATCTAAACTAAAAAAATGAAAAATTACTTTCAATCAACCCAATCAAAGACGACATTTAATTAAATTCAGTGAAAATTAAATTAGAATTATTTGGTGCTAGTAGAGATTTCAGTGATAACGATCATTTAGAGATTGAGGTTCAGGATAAAGCTTCAATAAATGATTTAAGAAATGAAATTATCAAACATATAGATAAGAATTTTAGTGGGAATGAAAACTTTATAAAAGTTGTAAAATCTTCAGCATTTTGTTCTGAAAATAATGAAGTAATTAGCGACAATTATAAAATCACAAAGGACCAAAAAATTGCTATTATCCCTCCTATCGGAGGAGGTTGATGCTTCATACTAAAATTGTAGACTCTAAAAAAGAGAAAATACTTCATTCAAACGCTGAAAAATTTATTAAAGATTCAAAATTTGGAGCATCAATTTATTTTTTGGGCACTGTAAGAAATATCAATGACAATAAAGCAGTCACTGGAATTACTTACGACAGTCATGATGAAATGGTAATCAAAAGCTTTGAAGAAATTTATAATGAAGCAGATCAAAAATTAGATATCAAAGAAAAAGCTGTATTTATTGAACATGCTAAGGGATATCTCAATCTAGGTGAGATAAGTATAATTATCGCAGTTGCTTGCAAACATCGTGATCAAGCTTATGTACTTTCTAGGTACATAATTGAAGAAATAAAAAAAAGATCTCCAATTTGGAAAAAAGAACATTATGAAAATGATGAAAGTGAGTGGTTAAAAGGAAATCCTATTGCTAATGAAAAAGTTTAAATATTCAGAAATTACTTCAGAAAAAATTTATAATAAAAGAAGATCTTTTATAAGATCTATGGGTTATGGTTTGGGCACTATTGCCTTAAGTTCAGTACCATTAATTAATGCAAAAGCTAATAATTCAAATAAACCAACTAGTTATAAAGACATCACAACATATAACAACTACTACGAGTTTGGCACAGGTAAGGGCGATCCACATAGAAGAGCAAAAAATTTTACTACAAGACCTTGGAGTGTAAAAATTGAAGGTGAAGTTGAAAAATCATTAGAACTTCCAATTGAAGAAATTTTAGCAATTAAGTCTGAAGAAAGAATTTTAAAACTTAGATGTGTTGAAGGTTGGTCTATGGTTATTCCATGGTTAGGCTTTTCATTAAGTGAATTACTCAATAAAGTTCAGATTAAATCAACTGCAAAGTTTGTTGAATTTGAAACAGTTTATAATCCAGAAGAGATGGTTGGTCAGAGGTATCCTACTTTAAACTGGCCTTATATCGAAGGTCTAAGAATTGATGAAGCAATGCACCCTCTTACAACAGTTGTAACTGGTTTGTATGGTAAACCTTTACCAAATCAAAATGGAGCACCTTTAAGAATATTTATTCCGTGGAAGTACGGTTTTAAGAGTGCAAAATCGATTGTTAAAATTAGATTAACAAAAAATATGCCTAATACTGCTTGGAAAAATGCTTCACCAAGAGAATATGGTTTTTACTCTAATGTAAATCCTGAAGTTGATCATCCAAGATGGTCCCAAGCAACGGAAAGAGTAATTGGGGAAAGTATATTGGCCCCAAGAATAAAAACTTTGATGTTCAATGGTTATGGAGATGAGGTTGCTTATCTTTATAAAGGTATGGACCTTAAAAAAAATTATTAAATAAATTGAAAAATTATTTTAAGCCTACTGTTTTTTTGCTGTCACTTTGGCCAATTTATATAATCACTTATCAAATATTTTATAATAAGTTAGGTCCTGAGCCTGTCGATAGGATTATAAATCATTTTGGAGAATGGACTTTAATATTTGTACTTTTAACTCTTTCAATGACACCTCTTAAGAAAATCACTAATTCTGTAGAGTGGATCAAATTTAGAAGGATGCTTGGTTTGTTTGCTTTTTTTTATGCTTCAATTCATATGCTTAGTTATGTTGGTCTAGATTATAGATTTGATTTTGAACCATTAATTAATGATGTTTTAAAGAAGAAATTTATTTTTATCGGTTTTTCTGCATGGTTATTACTAATTCCTTTAGCAATAACTTCATCTGATAAAATGGTTAGAATTTTAAAAAAAAATTGGAAAAAATTACATCGATTGGTTTATATAATTTCAATTTTCGGAGTTTTGCATTTTATTTGGTTATCAAAAACAATATTTTTTAAACCTTTAATTTTTTTAATTATCTTAATTATTCTTCTCTTGTTTAGAATAAATTTTAGGAAATTTAATTTATCGTAGTATCTTCGGGTATACAGATCTCAGATCTTGTTAGAAATCTTCTACCAGTACCATTATCTAATGAAAACATTCCACCCATACCTTTGACACAATCAATTATCAAATCTGTATTTTTCCAAGCTTCATGTTGTGTTTCACTTATGTAAAAAGGAATACCTCCTATTTTACCAATCATTACATCATCTTGACCTACTTGATATTCTTTAGATGGATAGCACATTGGAGCACTACCATCACAACATCCACCAGATTGATGGAATAATAATTCTTTACCGTGATTTTTTTTTAATTCTTCTATTAAATCTAATGCTGAAGGTGTTGCTGTAACTTTCATATTTATATGGCCCGTAATTTAATACGGGCCATTATAATATATCTATTAAAAGAAGCCTAATTTTTTCTCACTGTAAGACACGTGTAAGTTTTTCACTTGTCTATAATGATTTAGCATCATTTTGTGAGTTTCTCTTCCGATACCAGATTGTTTGTATCCACCAAATGCCGCATGAGCTGGATAAGCATGGTAACAGTTTGTCCAAACTCTACCAGCTTGTATTTCTCTACCCATTCTATATGCGATATTTCCGTTTCTAGTCCAAACACCAGCACCTAAACCATAAAGAGTATCATTAGCAATTTTTAATGCCTCTGCCTCATCTTTAAATTTAGTTACCGATACCACTGGTCCAAAAATTTCTTCTTGGAAGATTCTCATTGAATTGTCACCTTCGAAAATAGTTGGTTCAATATAATTTCCTTTTTCTAAACCACTATTTACTTTAGCAACATTTCCACCACATAGAACTTTGGCACCTTCTTTCTTACCTAAATCTAAGTAAGATTTGATTTTTTCCATTTGTTCTACGGATGCTTGAGCGCCAATCATAGTTTCCATTTTTAGAGGATTGTCTTGTTTAACAGCTTTTGTTCTAGCAATAGCTTTCTCCATAAACTTATCATAGATAGACTCTTGAACTAGCACTCTACTTGGACAAGTACAAACTTCACCCTGGTTAAGCGTAAACATTGCAAAACCTTCTAAACATTTATCAAAGAAGTCATCATCTTGCGCCATAACATCTTCGAAGAAAATATTTGGAGATTTTCCACCAAGTTCTAAAGTAATTGGGATTAAGTTTTGAGATGCATATTGCATAATCAAACGACCAGTTGTTGTTTCACCTGTAAAAGCAATCTTTTTTATTCTCTTAGATGAAGCTAATGGTTTACCGGCTTCTAAACCGAAACCACTTACAACGTTAACAACTCCTGGAGGTAATAAATCACCAATCATTTCCATTAATAACATAATAGAAGCTGGAGTTTGCTCAGCTGGTTTTAGAACAACACAATTACCTGCAGCCAATGCTGGAGCAAGTTTCCAAGTCGCCATTAAAAGTGGAAAGTTCCAAGGTATAATTTGACCAACTACACCTAGTGGCTCTGGTATGTGATAAGAATATTCACTATTACTTATCTCTGCAACAGAACCTTCCTCAGCTCTAATTACACCTGCAAAGTATCTCCAGTGATCAACCACTAAAGGCAAATCTGCAGCCATACATTCTCTGATAGGTTTTCCATTATCTAAACATTCTGCTGTAGCTAACGTGTTAAGATTTTTTTCTATAACATCAGCTATTTTCAAAAGAATGTTTGATCTTTCTGTTATTGATGTTTTGCCCCAAGTTGGAAAAGCTGCATGAGCAGCATCTAAAGCTGCATCTACATCTTTTGCGTCAGATCTAGCTATTTTACAAATTACCTCATTGTTTATCGGTGTAACATTGTCAAAATATTTGCCAGACTTAGGTTCAACAAATTTCCCGTTAATAAAATTTCCATACTTTGCTTTAAATGGAAACGGGACTTTTAAGTGAGACGTGTCCAACAAAGGAGACGAAGCACTTTTTATTGTTTCTGTACTCATTTTTTTTACCCCTTTTTTGTTTTTTGTTGATTTAAGCTTATTAATTTTTCTAGATTTTTTAGAACGTTTCTTAGTCGCAGCCTTTTTTGTTACAACTTTTTTTTTCGTTTTTATTTTTTTTCTAGATGATTTGACCAACTTAGATTTTTTTTTGGTCTTTATTTCAGCTTTATTTTTCTTTTTTTTTCGCAACATTTAATTAAACTAACAATACTTAGTTAAGTCTATTTGTAATAATTTAAACTTTCTACTTAGAATTGTATCAATACTATATCTTGTGCTCAGAGAAAAATTCTTTAATATTTTCTTATGAATAAAAATGAAAAGATAGAAATCCAGTCTGCTACTTTTGAAAGATTACTCAAACATCTAGATGAGAGAAAAGATGTTCAGAACATTGATCTTATGAATTTAGCGAATTTTTGCAGAAATTGCTTATCAAGATGGTACAGAGAGGAAGCTGAAAAAAAAGGTGTATCTATTTCGGATCCAGATGCAAGAGAACGCATTTATGGAATGCCTTATAAAGAATGGAAAGAAAAGTATCAAAAATAATTTAAATTATTTTCATTAAATCTTCATACTCTATAATATTCATTAGTTTCTTGTTGTTATGAAAATAGTCTTCAAATTTTAATTTTGAATAATCTTTATGAAAAAAATCAAGTAAATTTTTATTTGGTCTTTTAAATATTACACCAATTCCAAAATCTGCATAACAGGTATAAACATCAATATCTTTTAAATTTCTACATTCTACAATAGCTTTCCAAACATCTCCATTCCATATCCATTGGCACCTTGGTGTAGCTTGTTCGTAGTAATTATTTGGTAAACAATCATGCAATAAAATAATTCCACCATCATTTAAAGATTGAAGAGAATTAAATATATCTTTTTTTACTTGATGATATTCATGTAAACCATCAATAAAAACACAGTCAAATTTTTCATCATTTTTTGCGAAAAATTGATCGCTAGTTGCTCTAACTGTTCCACCTGATACTGGATCAATACCTACTTTTTTATCGCATTTAACAAAATTAAATAATTCATCATCAAAACAACCAATTTCTAGATATTTCTTAAAATTTTTTTTTTCTATAATACTTTGAACAACTTCTAATCTTGATTTTTTAGATGTAAAATCAAAACCTACATTTCCTAATTTTTTATCACAAAAAAGATAGTGGTAATAATAAAGAAGTTTTAAAATTTTTGAACTATTTCTTAATCGGATTATTTTTTTATTTAAATATTTTATTAACATTTTATTTTTCTTTTAATCTTGGAAAAAGTTCAACAAAATTACAAGGTTTATGGTTAATATCTAATTGATGTTTTAAAATTCCATCCCAAGCATCTGTAACTCCTCCTGAAGAACCTGGTAGTGCAAAAATATATTTACCATTTGATAATACCGCACAAGCTCTTGATTGGATGGATGAAGTACCAACTGTTTTTAAACTTATATTGCGAAAAACTTCACCAAACCCAGGAATGTGCTTATCAGCAATGTCTTCGAGTGCTTCTGGTGTTATATCTCTTCCAGTAAGTCCTGTTCCTCCTGTGGTAATAATAACATCAATTTTTTCATTCTTAATCCACTCTTTTAATATAATAACTATATCTTTTTTATTATCTTTGCATATTTTTCTATCAATCAAACTATGATTAGCTTCACCAATTTTTTTTACAAGAATGCCACCAGATTTATCATTATCAATTGTTCTTGTATCTGTTACAGTAAGTAGTGCAATGTTCACTTTCATAATATTTATTTAATATGTTTATACTATCAATATTATTTTTTTTAACAGCAATTTTATACTCAAGTGTTGGATTTGGAGGAGGATCAACTTATTTAGCATTATTGTTAATTTGGAATATACCTTTTTATATTTTTCCTTTATTAGCATTAATTTGTAATATTATTGTAGTTACTGGAAATTGTTTCAATTATATTAGAGCAGGAAATCATAATTTTAAACTATTAACTCCATTTCTAATAGGCTCTGTTCCTCTGGCATTTATTGGAGGAACTTTAGAAATATCAAAAGAAATATTTGAAATTCTATTATTTTTAGTTTTAACAATAGCTGGCGTATTATTGCTGATTAATAATAAAGCTTATCAGGAAAAAAATTTTAAAGTAACTAAACTTAAACCCTTTTTATACACTCTAATAGGTTCTATTCTGGGTTTAATTTCTGGGATTGTAGGAATTGGTGGTGGAATTTTTCTTAGTCCAATATTGTTTTTACTAAAAATTGAAAAACCTAAAAATATAGCTACCTCAGCTTCTTTATTCATTTTAATTAATTCTATTTCAGGAGTTTTAGGTCAATTAACAAAACAAACGGTAATTAATGAAATTCTAATATATTGGCCCTTATTTTTTGGTGTCTTAGTTGGTGGTTTGGTTGGAAATTTTTTAAACATAAAAATATTTCGAAACAGAGTACTTGCTATTCTTACATCTCTTTTAGTTATTTTTGTTTCAGTAAGAGTAGGGATTAAAATATTTTTTTAAATTTTATTTGATTTTTTAAATTTTATTAATTATAAATAAATTGCCGATTTGATCCTATTGCGGGCTTTAACTGCTAAAATGGAAAATTTTCCTATAGATCAATAAGCAAAGTATTTGAACTGTATTGTGTACCCAGCTTCTGGCTTAAGCACTAAAAATGTGAGGGATAAAATGGATATAAATTTTTTTAAAAAAACTAGAATTTTAGATGGAGGAATGGGTCAAGAATTACTTGCAAGAGGAATGGAGCCCAACGGAACTTTGTGGAGTGCTAATGCTTTAATTAATGAAAAATACCACAAACTCTTATTAAATACTCATCTAGATTTTATTCGAGCTGGTGCAGAGGTTATTGTAACAAATACTTTTACAACTAGAAAAGTGAGATTGAAGGACAATAATGTTGAAGATAAATTTGAATATTTGAATAATAAAGCTGGTGAGATTGCACTTCAGGCTAAAAAAAAATTTCCCCATGTGTTAATTGCAGGTGGCTTACCTCCTCAATATTTAACCTACAAAGCTGATACAAGAGCAGATGATGAAATTAAAGACAATTTTTATAGTCAGGCAAAATTACTAAATCCATATATCGATTTTTTTTATCTTGATGTTTTAAGTAGTATCAAAGAATTCAAAATAGCCATAGATTGTATAAAAGAATTTAATAAACCTTACTTAATTGGAGCTCATATATCAGAGGGGACAAGTATACCAAGTGGTGAAAAAATTTCTGAAATAATTACAACTATAAAGCACGAAAAATTGCTTGGAATTATTTTATCATGCATTTCACCTGAAAATTACGAACTTAATCTTAATGAGATAAAAAATTTAGGTGTTCCTTTTGGATTTAAATTAAATGCATTTATAACAACCAATCCAAAACCTAACTATACAGGTGCATATAAAAAAAGTAAAACAGGTAATCCAAATGAATTTTTAGGTCAAAGAAAAGATCTTAATCCAAATAAAATGGCAGAATTTGCTAAAAAATTCAAAGATGCTGGAGCAACAATTCTAGGTGGATGTTGTGAAACAACCCCCTTGCATATAAAAAAGTTTTCATGCCTAAAATGAAATTATTTAAGTTTAACTATTTAAATAAAGATTTTACGCGATAAAAAGATTTAGTACCAAAAAATGCGCAAAACAGACCGTAAAATCTTGCAAAATACATAGTTTGTTTTTTTTTATTATAACAAATAGAAAAAAATAAAAATTTGAATAAAGATTTAATAAATTTGCCAGACATTTTTAATAATGCAATCAAATAATTATTGTATTTTTTGTGATAATAAAACGATGACCACATCCAGTGCCAATTTCTAAACATTTCTGTCTCAATAGTATAATCTGGGTCTGTGGCTGCAGAACCTCTATTTCCTAAATGTTTGACTTTTAAATCACTACTATTAAATATTTTTCCTCCTGCTATTTTAATTCTTCTGCATAAATCTATTTCTTCAAAATACAGAAATATTTTTTCATCAAACATATCGTTTATATCAACAAAATTTGTATCAATAATTAATGAGCATCCAACAACCCAATCAACCTCTTTTAGATAATTAGAATCATATTTTTTTTCTTTTAAAAAAATGTTTTTTTTATTATCAATTGCGCCATATGGTAAATTTTGATCATCATCATAATAGGAAACACCTATTATAGCAAATTTCAATTCTGGGTTTAAATACTTGTTAGCTTTTTCAAAAAAATCTTTTTTATAAACTATATCTGGATTTGATATTAAACCATATCTAGTTTTTATATTTTTAAAACCTAAATTATTTCCTGCTCCATATCCTAAATTTTTATTGGCTAACAATACTGATGTATTTTTGAATTTATTTTCAATTTCTTTTTTAAAATCTTTATCACTTGAATTCTCTACAATTAAAATTTTTACTGTGGGATCTATTGAATTGATACAATTTTCTAATATTTCTCTATTAGTTTTATATGTCACAATTATTACTGTTAAATCATTTAAAAAATTCATTTTGTGTTTAATTTACATTTATTAAATAAAGATATAGAAGAAAGATGTCTATGAAAATATTTATAACAGGTATAGCTGGTTTTCTGGGAAGTCATCTAGCCAAAAGATTACTTATATTGGGTCATGAAGTTTATGGGAATGATAATCTTATTGGTGGTGAAATTCTAAATTTGGATAAAACAAAAGTGAAATTTTACGAAACCGATTGTTGTGATTTAGATAAGATGACAGAAATTACAAAAAATATGGATATAGTTTACCATTGCGCAGCTACAGCTCATGAAGGTCTGTCTGTTTTTTCACCTAATATAATCACTAAAAACATATTTCAAGCAAGTGTGGTTACAATTACTGCAGCTATCAAAAATAGAGTAAAAAGATTTGTCTACTGCTCTTCCATGGCAAGATATGGAAATCAGAAAAGTCCTTTTGATGAAAAAATGACACCAAAACCTGTGGACCCCTACGGTATAGCTAAAGTAGCAGGAGAAGATATTTTAAAGGTTCTTGCTAACTTAAATAACATGGAATGGAATATAGCAGTTCCACATAATATTATTGGTCCAAATCAAAAATATGACGACCCTTTCAGAAATGTATTGTCAATTTTTATTAACAGAAACCTTCAAAAAAAACCATCCATTATCTATGGAGATGGTAAACAAGTAAGATGTTTTTCTTATATTGATGATGTCATATTTTGTCTTGAAAAATTAGCATTAGATAAAAATATCAATAAGGAAATAATTAATATTGGTCCAGATGAAGAAATGACAACAATAAATGATATAGCTAAAATGGTTGCTAACGAAACAGGGTATAATGGAGATCCTGTTCATGTTCTTGATAGACCTCAAGAAGTAAAATTTGCAACATGTAGTGCAAATAAATCCAGAAAATTACTTGATTATAAAACACAAACAAAATTAAAAGATGCAATATCAAAAACTTGTGAGTTTATTAAAAAAAAAGGTGTTAAAGAATTTAAATATTACTTACCTGTAGAAATCAAAAATGATAAAACTCCTAAAACTTGGACTGATAAATTAATATAAATTTAACTAGCTTTTTTTACAAAATAAATTCCAACCACAACGGCTATAAGAGATATTAATACTTTTATAGTTATTATCTCTTTTAAAAATATATAACTTAAAATGGTACCAAAAATAGGAATTAAATAAGAAACTTGAGATTGAAAAATCAAACCATTATTCACCAAAATTCTAAATCTTAATAACCAAGCAATACCTGTAGAAACTAGCCCTAAATAAATTACTGAGATAGTTGAGTCTAATCTTGGAACAACATTCCATGGTTGTTCAATGAAAGATACAAGAGGAATTAAAATGATTACAGCCCAAATCAAAATTGAACCCGTCACATTTTCATTTTTTTTCTTACTAATCTTTAATGTTAAAACTCCACCAATCACATAACATGTAGATCCTAAAAGAATAAGTAATGCTGATAAAAAATTATTTTCATTTATTAATAGATTATCTGAGAATAGATAAAGTATTCCTGAGAAACCAATTAATATACCAAACGTCTTTATAAAATTAAACTTTTCATTTTTTGTATAAAAATGCCCTAATACAGTTGAGCTCAATGGTGTAGTAGACATTAAAATAGCTGCTAAATTACTTTGAACAGATTTTATTCCGTAAGCGATTAAAAAAAAAGGTGCTACTAAATTTATAAATCCTATAATAGCGAACCAATACCAGTCTTTGGAAAAAGCTTCTATTTTGATATTTTTAAGATAACAAAGTAACAAAACAGGAATTGCTCCAAAAAAAACTCTGAGAAATGCTATTGTGACTGGCCCAAAAGAATAAGTTGCTATTTTTATGTTAAAAAAAGCAGAAGCCCAAATTAATGCCAACAAAATTAATAATAAATAATCTAATAACTTTGGTTGTTTCATTCTGTTATTTCTTTAATAGAACCATTAGTAATTTTTTGTAAATCTGTAAAATTTATTTTAAACACACAATTAGGATGGCCAGCAGCTGCAAAGAGAGATGTAAATCTTTCTAGTGAATTGTCTATAAAAATTTCTATCTTATTTAAATGACCAATTGGAGAAACACCACCAATGGTATAGCCAGTAATGTTTTTAACATCATCTGCAGAAGCCATTGACACATCTTTAATGTTTAATGTTTTTTTAATCTTATTTAATGATGCTTTTTTATCTCCAGCCACCAGACAAAGGGTGAATGAATTCTCTGTTTTAAAAAGCAGGCTTTTAACTATAGCACCTATTTCACAACCTAAAGATGAGGCTGCTTCAAGAGCTGTTCTTGCAGAAGTGTCTAAAACAATCACTTTATTACCTGGGTCAAAATCCATTAAAATACCCTGAACTCTTTGAACCGCTTCTTTGTCTAATAAAGTCATTATTCAACTTTTAATTGTTAGTTATTTTAAACCTTTAATTATACACTTATGTGAAAATTGCATAGGTGTTATTAAGTAAAAGAACATTAATTATTAGTCTTTTTTTGCTAATACCTTGTACGGAATTATACAGGAGAAAAAATGAGTACTAAAGATGTTTTAAAATTTATTAAAGATAAAGAAGTTGAATTTGTTGATTTGAGATTTACCGATCCAAGAGGTAAATTACAACATTTAACTATGGATTCATCGATTGTAGATGAAGATATGTTGAAAGATGGAGTTTTCTTTGACGGTTCATCTATTGCTGGTTGGAAAGCAATAAATGAGTCAGATATGATTTTAAAACCAGATACTTCAAGATTTTTTTTAGACCCTTTTACTTCACACAATACTGCAGTACTTTTTTGCGACATACTAGATGCAGTTAAAAAGACTCCTTACGAGAGAGATCCTAGGGGTGTAGCAAAAAAAGCTGAGGAATATTTAAAAGCTTCTGGAGTTGGTGACAAAGCTTTTTTTGGTCCTGAACCTGAATTTTTTGTTTTTGATGATGTTAGAATTAAAAATGATATGAATGAATGTGGTTTTAAAATTGATAGTAAAGAAGGCCCTTATAATTCTGGTAAAGAATATGAGAATGGTAACATGGGTCATCGACCTCCAATTAAAGGTGGTTACTTTCCAGTACCTCCTGTTGATAGTGAACAAGATATGAGAGGGGAATATTTAAAAAATTTAAAAGAAGTTGGTATAAAAGTTGAAAAACATCATCATGAAGTAGCTCCAAGTCAACATGAACTTGGTATGTATTTTGGAACATTAGTTGATCAAGCTGATAACGTTCAATTGTATAAATATGTTGTACAAATGGTAACTCATTCTTTTGGTAAGACTGCAACATTTATGCCTAAACCGGTTGCAGGAGATAACGGTTCAGGAATGCATATTCACCAATCAATTTGGAAAGGTGATAAACCAATATTTTCTGGTGATGCTTATGCAGGACTATCTGAAACTGCTCTTCATTATATTGGTGGAATTTTAAAACATGCCAAGGCAATTAATGCATTTGCTAACTCAACAACTAACAGTTATAAAAGATTAGTTCCAGGATTTGAAGCCCCAGTTCTTTTAGCTTACTCTGCGAGAAATAGATCTGCATCATGCCGTATACCTATTACATTAAGTAAAAAAGGGGCAAGATGTGAGATTAGATTTCCAGATGCATCAGGAAATCCGTATTTGACTTTTGCTGCAATGTTGATGGCTGGTCTTGATGGAATAAAAAATAAGATTCACCCAGGAGAATCATTCGATAAAGACTTGTATGATTTACCGCCTGAAGAAGTAAAAGCTATTCCAACTGTTTGTGGATCATTGAGAGAAGCAATGGAAAGTTTGGATAAAGATAGAGAATTTTTAACTCAAGGAAATGTTTTTACTGATGATCAAATAGACGCTTATATTGCTCTTAAATTTGAGGAGATTCACAGGTTTGAACATGCACCTCACCCAATAGAGTTTGAAATGTATTACAGTAGTTAATTACTGTCTTGTGGTAGCAATTGTATCTTTGTTTGCACCTTTTTTAACAACGTAATCCTGAGTACCGTTTGCACCAGTATTAACTTCTTTTCGAAGATCTTTAAAAAAAGTTTTTTCCTTTAAAGAATCTTTTAGGTTTTTAACAAGATTTTTAAATTCAAATTTATTCATAAGAGAATCATACATTAGTTATGCATATAATGCAATACTGGTATGCAACTTATGGGATACTGTTATTTAATCAATTTTAAATGACTCTCCACAGCCACATCTTTCAGTTTCATTAGGATTATTAAAGACAAAAGAAGAGGAAAATTGCTCTTTTTTGTAGTCCATTTCAGTTCCCAATAAGTACATTACAGCAGCAGAGTCTATAAAAACTTTAACACCTTTATCTTCAATAACTTCATCATTTGGATTTATTTCTTTTGAATACTCCATGACATACGACATGCCTGCACAACCTCCAGATTTAACTGAAACTCTAACACCAATTGAGTTTTTTTGAGCACCAGACATAATTTCTTTAATTCTTATCGCAGCATTATCACTTAATTTTATTATTTGGCTCATTATAAGTTTAACTCCAATTTAGCAGCATCAGACATCATATCTTTATTCCAAGGTGGATCCCAAACTAATTGAAGATCTACATCATCGATTTCCTCTACTTGCATTGCTCCTTCTTTCACTTCTTTGGGTAAGCTTTCTGCTACAGGACAGTTTGGTGTTGTTAATGTCATTTTAATTTCTGCTTTTCGACCTTCTACCTTTATATCATAAATTAAACCAAGTTCATAGATATTCACTGGTAATTCTGGATCATATATTTTTCTAATTTCTTCAATAATTTTATTTTTAACTTCCATAAAAATTAGCTTTCGGTACTAACTTCTTTACCATCATTTTCCATAGCAGAAACTAAGGTATGCCATGATAAAGTAGCACATTTTACTCTCATTGGAAATTGTTTAACTCCTGATAAACACATTAATTTAGTTTTTTCATCATCTTTTAATAAATTAGTTTTTAAATCTGGATTTTCTTTTATCATTCCTAAAAAATCTTCTATAATTTCTTTAGCTTCGTTGTCGCTTTTGCCTTTAATCAAATCAGTCATAATTGAAGCTGAGGCCATTGATATTGCACATCCACTTCCCTCAAAAGATATATCTTCTACCTTTCTCTGATCGTTCAATTTTAAAAAAATATGAACATTATCACCACATAATGGATTATTACCTTGTGCGTCTTTATTATAGTTTACTGTCTTCCCAAAGTTATTAGGATTTTTACCATGTTCTAGTATTATTTCTTGATATAATTCTTTTAAATTCATTTTAAATCAAATATTTTTTTACAATTATTAATTCCTTCATTTAGTTTGTCTAAGTCGTCTTTAGTATTATAAACTCCTAGAGATGCTCTAGCACTAGCAGGAATTCCCAACTTATCATGCAGTATTTGACAGCAGTGGTGACCTGCCCTGATAGCAACTCCAGTTTCATCTAAAATAGTTGCAATATCATGTGGATGAACTCCTTTAATAGTAAAAGATAAAACTCCACCTCGCTCTTTTGGATTTCCAATTAATTTAACAGAATTATTTTTTTGTAAAATTTCTTGACCATACTCAATTAATTCTTTCTCATGTTTAATTATATTTTCGATTCCAATACTCTCTAAAAATTTTATTGACTCATTAAACGCAATTACTTGTGCTGTAGCCATTGTTCCTGCCTCATACTTGTTTGGAAGATCACCATATGAAATTCTATCTTTTTTAACTTCGTTAATCATTCCTCCACCACCTTGATAAGGTGGGAGTTGTTCTAGCCATTTTTTTTTTCCATACAAAACACCAAGTCCAGTTGGTCCATACATTTTATGACATGATATTGCATAAAAATCACAATCTAAGTCCTGCATATCTAATTTTAAATGTGGTCCTCCTTGACAACCATCAACTACAACAACTATTCCTTTCGAATGTGCTAATTGAGTAATTTCTTTAATAGGTAAAACTGAACCAGTAACATTCGATAAATGAGTAATAGCTATTACTTTTGTTTTATCAGTTATTTCTTTTTCTATATTTTCAATAGGAATTTCACCTTCGTCATTAATTTCAGCAAATTTTATTTTAATATTTTTTGACTTTCTAAGAAAATGCCAAGGTACATAGTTTGAATGATGTTCTAATTCTGTGATTAAAATTTCATCGTTGGGTTCTAAAATTGCCTGACCAAGAGTATTTGCCACCAAATTCAGAGCCTCTGTAGCACCTTTGGTAAAAACAATCTCATTTTTATCTTTTGCATTTATATATTTTTGAACTGAAACTCTTGTATTTTCGTATAAATTTGTTGCAGCAACCGCTAAATAATGAACACTTCTTCCAACATTTGAAAATTGTTTTGAATAAAAATCATTAATTTTATCTAAAACAATTTTAGGTTTTTGTGATGAATTAGCACTGTCAAGATAAACAAGATCATTATTTTGAATTTTTTCATCAAATATTGGAAATTCTTTTTTAATATCGTCTATATTCATTCTTTTAATCCAATCATATTTTTAATTAAATTTTTGATCTCTGAGTCTGTAATCTTTTCAACCACATCTAATAAAAAACCATTAATTAAAAGTTCTTTTGATTGTTGATAATTAAGTCCTCTTGACATCAAGTAAAAAATTGAACTTTCATTTAAATTTCCAGAAGCTGACCCATGAGAGCATTTTACATCATCAGCATAAATCTCCAATTCTGGTTTTGCATTAAACTCAGAACTTTCATCCAAAAGAATTGCTTTACTTAATTGATAACCGTCAGTCTTTTGAGCTTTAGAATTAACAAATATTTTTCCTTGATAAGCGGCTTTGGAAGACTCGCCAAGAACACTTTTTATAAGTTGATAACTTTTTGTGTTTTCTACCAAATGATTAATTATAGTTCTAATTTCATGTTGTTGATTTTCTTTTAATGAAAATAGACCATTTACAAAAGCTGAGGAGTATTCACCATTTAAATTACAATTAATCTCATTTTTAAAATAATTCGAACCCGCAGATAAAATAAAAGTTTCAGAAACACTATTGGCCTCTTGCTCTATGTTGTTAAATGAATATTTTAAATTATCATTTTTAAAATTATCAATTTTATAATTTTTAAGAATTGAATCTTTCTTTAAATTAAAATTATATAAAATATTTTGAAAATTTTTATCTGTATTATCGGTAAAAAAATCTATTAATCTTAATGAGCTGTTTTTTTCAAGCTCAAAATCTAGTCTTAAATTAATACTTTTTAATCTCATTTTTTTATTAGTTGTATGATAAATTATGAGGGGTTTCTTTAATGAATAATTTTCTTTAACTACAATTTTAAAAGTCTTATTTGTAAATGCATTATTTAAGTCGAGTAATGAATTATCATTATCAAATAAAACTTTTTTTTCTATTTCATCGTTTATTTCAATTTTATTTTTATCTTCGTAATTAAAATCAATTTTTTCTATTCTTCCATTAATAAAAATTATTTTATTATGTTCTAAACCATCAACAAAAATAGTTGAGTCTATCTTGTTTGGGGATGAATAATCGTTAAAAAAACTTAAATCTCCGATATTTTTTTTGATAATTTGATTAATGTCTAAAAATTTCCAGTTTTCCTTTTTCTTATTTGGAAAACCACTCTCTATAAATTTTTTCAAATATTTTCTTTTAAATTCTTTGTCTTTTTCTGAAATACCTAATGATTTAGTTATTTTGTCAAAATCTATTTGTAGTTGTTCAGTCATTTAATTAAAACTTTCGTATCCTTTTTTTTCTAACTCTAGTGCTAAATCTGGGCCACCGGATTTAATTATTTTTCCATTCATTAAAACATGAACAAAGTCAGGTTTTATATAATCTAATAATCTTTGATAATGAGTAATGATTAAAAAAGAATTATTCTTATTTCTAAGTGTGTTAACACCATCTGCAACTATCTTTAAAGCATCTATGTCAAGTCCAGAATCTGTTTCATCTAAAATAGATAATTTTGGTGCTAACATTGACATTTGTAAAATTTCATTTTTCTTTTTTTCACCACCAGAGAAACCAACATTTAATTGTCTATTTAATTTTTCTTCATCAAATTTCAATTCCTTAGCTTTTTCTCTAACTAGTTTTAAAAACTCAATAGCGTCTAGCTCTTTTTCACCTCGAGCTTTTCTGACTGCATTTAAGGATGTTTTTAAAAATATATTTGTATTTACTCCTGGAATTTCTAGAGGATATTGAAAAGCTAAAAATATACCCTTATGTGCTCTTTCCTCTGTTTCGAGATCAAATAAATTTTTATTTTCAAATAGGATTTCACCTGAAACTTCATATCCCTTCTTACCAGATAGAATATTTGATAATGTACTTTTGCCAGAACCATTAGGTCCCATGATTGCGTGCACTTCGCCAGGATTTATATCTAGAGAAAAACCTTTCAAAATTGATTTATTTTCTATATTTGCATTTAAATTATTTATTTTAAGCATTAGCCAACGCTCCCTTCAAGACTAATACCAACTAATTTTTGTGCTTCTACAGCGAATTCCATAGGTAATTGCTGTAGTACTTCCTTACAAAATCCATTAACAATTAATCCAACTGCTTCTTCAGAATTTAGTCCTCTTTGTTGACAATAATGTAATTGCTCCTCACTTATTTTTGAGGTTGTTGCTTCATGAGCTATATTCGATTCAAAGTTTTTATTTTTTATATAAGGAACAGTGTGTGCTCCACATTTATTTCCCATTAATAAAGAGTCGCATTGCGTATAATTGCTAGAATTTTTTGCTTTTGAATTGATATCTACTAAACCTCTATAGGTCATATCAGAAAATCCAGCACTTATACCTTTTGAAATTATTTTACTTTTAGTATTTTTACCAAGATGTATCATTTTTGTACCTGTATCAGCTTTTTGATAATTATTTGTGATAGCAATTGAATAAAATTCACCTACTGAATTATCACCTTTTAATATGCAGCTAGGATATTTCCAAGTTATTGCTGAGCCAGTTTCAACTTGAGTCCAAGAAATTTTAGAATTTTTCCCTTTACACAATCCTCTTTTTGTAACGAAATTAAATATACCACCTTTACCATTTGCGTCACCAGGATACCAATTTTGAACTGTTGAATATTTAATTTCTGCATCATCTAAAGCTATCAGTTCTACATTTGCTGCATGTAATTGATTTTCATCTCTCATGGGGGCCGTGCAACCTTCTAAATAACTTACATAACTTCCTTTGTCGGCAATTATTAATGTTCTCTCAAACTGTCCTGTTTCAGATGCATTTATTCTAAAATAAGTTGAAAGCTCCATTGGACATTTAACTCCTTCTGGAATGTAAACAAATGAACCATCAGTAAATACTGCAGAATTAAGAGTAGCAAAAAAATGATCTGTAGTTGGAATTACTGATCCTAAATATTTTTTTACCAATTCAGGATGTTTTTGTATTGCCTCAGACATTGAACAAAAAATAATTCCATGTTTAGTCAATTCGCCTTTGAATGTCGTTGCAACAGAAACAGAGTCAAAAACCGCATCAACAGCAATACCATTTAGTCTTGCTTGTTCTTGTAATGGAATTCCAAGTTTTTTATAAGTTTCTAAAAGTTTGGGATCTAATTCATCTAAGCTTTTAGGTTTATTTTTCATGCTCTTAGGAGCTGAATAATAATATAGGTCTTGATAATCAATTTTAGGATATTTAGGTTTTTGCCAGTTCGGTTCTTTTAATTGTTTGAATCTCTCAAAAGCTTTTAATCTAAAGTTCAACATCCATTCTGGTTCTTTTTTAATATTTGAAATAAATTTGATTACATTTTCGTTTAAACCTTTTGGTGCTTTAATATTTTCAATATCAGTTATAAAACCGTATTTATAATCTTTCAAATTTTCTATATCTTTTTCTCTTGTATCCATTTTAAACTCTTCTCTCAAAATTATCTTTAACTAAATCCTCTAAACTTTTTTCATCAAAAAAATTATTAATATGATTCTCAAGCTCATCCCAAAGATTATGAGTAAGACACTTTGTTGCTTTGCCATTACATCCTTTTTTTGAATCTTTTTTACACTGAACTGTCTTAACTTTTTCATCAACAGCATCAAAAATATTGGTTAATTTTATTTCTTTAGCTTTTTTATTTAAAACATATCCACCTTGAGTTCCTCTTACACTTTGAACTATTTCTTTTTTTCTCAATTTTGAAAAAATTTGTTCTAAATAATCTAGGGAAATGCCTTGTCTCAAAGATATATCCCTGAGAGAAACCGGGTTGATATTGTTAAATCGAGCCAGGTCTACTAAAGCCATTACCGCATATCTGCCTTTAGATGTTAACTTCATAAATCCTTATTTTACAGGGTATATATAAACCTGACTAAAATAGTCAAGTATCTATGATAAAAAAAGACTAACATTTTGTCACGCAGTTGTGATAAACCTAACTTTTTTTTGAGAATAATAATCAATTACAAATATGGATAACAAAATTATTGATATATTTATTCCAGGTTCGGCTGGAAGATTAGAAGCTAAATATTACAAAAGTAAAAAGAATACTTCACCGATAGCTTTAGTGTTGCAGCCCCATCCGCAATACGGTGGCACAATGAATAATAAAGTAGTCGTTGAAACTTTTCATGCATTTATGGAAAATAATTTTTCAGTTTGTAGAGTCAATTTTAGAGGTGTTGGAAAAAGCGATGGAGAATTTGATAATGGACAAGGTGAATTAGCAGATGCTGCAGCTGCTTTAGATTGGCTTGAAAGAGAAAATTTTGATAACTCACAATGTTGGGTTGCTGGTTTTTCTTTTGGTTCACTTATAGCAATGCAACTCTTAATGAGAAGACCAGAAATTAATAGATTTATTGCAATATCTCCTCAGCCAAATGTTTATGATTTTTCTTTTTTATCTCCATGTCCAACATCTGGATTAGTAGTTCATGGAAAAAAAGATGAATTAGTTCCAACAGATCATATTAATGATTTAGATAAAAGACTTAGCCAACAAAAGGGCATTAAAGTACAATTTAATTCTATTTCAGATGCAAATCATTTTTTTACTAAGGATGAAAAGAATTTAGTTAAAGTTTTAAATAAATATATTAAGCAAGAAATTGCTATTTATTGAAAAATTTTATTTATTTTTCCTCCTGTTACTGCACTTTTACATCTCGTTGTTTTAGGAAAAGATATAGGTAGTTTTAAGAAAGATCTTATTGCAAGATAACCAAAAGCTTGGGATTCAATAAAGTCACCATTAAATCCGTACAAATCGAGATCTTCTAATTCAAAATTACTTTGCACTAAATTTTCATTGATAGAGTCTATCAAAAAAGTATTTTTTCTTCCTCCCCCACAAACAAACGTATTTGTTGAAATCTTTTTATCTAAATTATTTACAAACTCAATTCCTTTTGCAATTAAGTGTGCTGTAAATTTTGTTATTGTTGCACATCCATCTTCTAAGGATAAACCTTTTGCAAAAGAAATATCGAAATTCTTAATGTCTAATGATTTATCATATTTTTGAATATCAAAATTATCTAATGCTTGATTAAGTATTAAATCGTTAACTTTTCCAGATTTTGCAATTTGTCCATTTTTATCGAATTTATTATCTGAGTTTTTTCTAATCCATTCATCTATCAAACAATTTCCAGGAGCAATATCAAATGCCTGTAAATTTTCAATTTTTGAATTATTTTCTTTATAAATTTTTGTGATATTTGCTATTCCTCCTATGTTAATAATATTAAATGGTAATATTAACTTATGTTTTTTTTCTAAGAACTTAGATATCAATTTATGAAATATTGGTGTTAACGGTGCTCCCTGGCCTCCATTTAAAATATCTTGTTGTCTAAAATCATTAATTACTGTTTTGCCCAAAACTTGTGACAGCAATTCACCATCACCCACTTGTTTAGAAATTTTTTGCTCTGGGTTATGAAAAATTGTCTGACCATGAAAACCAATCAAATCAATTTTTTTATCGTAATTTTTTTGTATTTTTTTGACTATTTGACCTATAAATAAAGTAAATTTTCTCTCAAAATCAGCTAATTCCAGAGAGTTCTTTTTCAAATCTTCTAATGTAAATATTTTATCCCTTAAATTAATAAGATTTTGTCTTAATTCATAATTAAATTCATAATAATCGTCCAAAATTGATATATATTCATCATATCCATCAGATTTAATCAAAGATATATCTACCCCATCCATAGAGGTTCCAGACATTAGGCCAAGTGAAGTAAAAAATTCTTTTTTCATTAATATTCTTTTTTAAAAAAATTTGTATATTGTTGAACTATAAGCATATGAATAAATTTTTAAAAGAATTTAAAGATAGAGGGTTTTTTTACCAATGCACAAATGAGAATGAATTATCTGATTTATTAAATAAAAAGAGTATTAAAGCCTATATTGGTTTTGATTGTACCGCTGAAAGTCTTCATGTTGGGAGTCTTCTTCAAATTATGTGTTTGAGGCTATTACAGTATCACGGTCATCAACCTATAGTCTTGCTTGGGGGAGGAACTACAAGAATCGGTGATCCTTCTGGTAAAGATAAAACACGTAAAATTTTATCTGAAAAAGAAATTAATAAAAACTCAAAAAATATAAAAAAAATTCTTAATAAATATTTAGTATCTAATAACAAAAAAACAAAACCAATTTTTGTTGATAACTATAAATGGTTAAAAAAACTAAATTACATTTCTTTTTTAAGAGATATTGGAAAACATTTTACAATAAATAAAATGTTAACTTTTGATAGTGTTAAAAATCGATTAGAAAGAGAACAATCTCTAAGTTATATGGAATTTAACTATATGATTTTGCAAGCCTTTGATTTTTTAGAACTTAATAAAAAACAAAATTGTGTTTTACAAATTGGTGGGTCAGATCAATGGGGAAACATAGTAAATGGTGTGGAATTAATAAAAAGATATTCTGAAAAAGTATCATTTGGCTTAACTACACCACTAATTACTTTAGCTAGTGGTGCTAAAATGGGTAAAAGTGCTGATGGAGCAATATGGTTAGATGAAAAGTTTTTATCAGCTTACGATTATTGGCAGTTTTGGAGAAATACTGATGATAGGGATGTAATTAGATTTCTTAAATTTTTTACTGATTTAAAAATTGATAAAATTAAGAATATTGAAAACAATAATATTAATGATTTAAAAATTCTTCTTGCTAATGAAGCAACTGAAATGCTTCATGGCAAAAGAAAAACTTTAGAGTCTGAAAAAATAGCAAAAGAAACTTTTGCTGAAAATTCATCTGGTTCAAATTTACCATCAATTGAAATTAAAAAAGATATATTTAAAAAAAATTTTTACATTATTGATTTAATTATTATTTCTAAACTTGAAGTTTCAAAAAGTGAAATAAGAAGATTAATAAAAGGAAATGCAATTAAAATTAACAATAATTTAATTACTGATGAAAAATTAAGAATTAGCGAAGATTTTTTTAATGAAGGATATCTTAAACTTTCTATTGGAAAAAAAAGACATATTAAAATTGAATTAACTTAATTTTTTTTTATTTTTTCTAAAGTTCTAGTTATAAACCTTGGAGTCAAAGTTTTTATTGGATTTACAGAGGTTTCTAATTTTTTTGGTGGTCCTTTTATTTTAAAACTTACACCAAAGACACCTTCACCAGTTTTT
This sequence comes from Pelagibacterales bacterium SAG-MED19, assembly GCA_014654035.1. Taxonomy (GTDB): domain Bacteria; phylum Pseudomonadota; class Alphaproteobacteria; order Pelagibacterales; family Pelagibacteraceae; genus Pelagibacter. The sequence goes on along the minus strand of JACWDQ010000001.1, from coordinate 14,813 downwards.
TTTCCAACTAATATATCTCCTAAGATAGGTATAGAGCCTATAGTTTTGTTAAGAGTGGTAGCTGGAACAAGTGTTCCTCTTAAACTTACAAGTTTACCTAATTCAATATAACCACTCATTAAAATTGAAATTGCAGGTCCAATTGCATAAATTTCATCTATTTTCATTGATTGATTTGAATTTGAAAAATTCATTTCAAATTCATTAAATCTTATTCCTTCTCCTGATAGTAAATCCGCAATACCTTGTAAAGATGCCAGTGTTAATAATTTCGTAAGCGCAGGGAGTTCTTTGAGTTTAAAATCATAGATCTTTAGAGTTGATTCAGTTTCGTTATCATTTTTTACTGAGTAAAAATCTAATGATCCTTCATTAAATCCTTTTATAAATTTATAACGTTTTACCAATGGCTTTGCTTTACTTGAAAATAACGTTGTAATCTTTTGGTTTTGTTTTGTTTGAACTGTGAATTTAATATTTTTGTTATTAGAAAATTTTGACTCTAGATTTGCTTCTACAACATCATTATTATCTAAAATTATGTAACCTCCAAGATCATAGATCACATTTAATTTATCAAGATAAGTTTCTTTAATTTTTATATCTATTTTAACTGATTCTTTAATTGGATATTTATTTTGTTTTTTATTTTTTGTTTCTAATAAATTATCGATAAGTTTATTGGCATTAAAAATATCTCCACGAATAATATAATCTTTATTATTTTGGACTATTGAAATTTTATTTCTTAAATTTTCATCATCTAAATAATCTAAATCTACCTTTTTAAATTTTCTAATAGCAAAATCTTTTGTCATTGAAATATTTTGAATGAAAATTTTATTATCCTTTTCTGATAATATAATTTTTTCGAAAAAATAGTTTCCTTTAATATTTTTATATCCATTAATATTAATTTCTAAATTCGAGTTTTCTTTTTTTTGATAATTTAAAAAATCTAACTCAACCAGATTTTCAAAAATTTTAATAGTTGTTTGAAAATTAATCTTTTTGTCTTTTTTGATTATGCTATATTTAATTCTATCTTTATTACTTATTAAAATATTTCCAGAACCGTTTATTTTCAAGTTTTTTCGATCATAAATAACATTAATTTCATGATTGGTGAAAGTAATCTTATCCTCCAATTGAGGAAAAATTTTATCTAAATTTAAATTTCTCGAAAAGATAAAATTGTCTAATTTTATATTTGAGTTAATCTTTAAATTTCTAATCTTAAATTTATTAGTAATTTCAAAAGAAAATTGATTTTTAGATTTAAAGTTTATTTCGTCAAACCCATATTCAGAAATATTACTTCCAAATAATTCTTGAATTTCTTTTTCATCAATTTTTATTAATTTGTTATCTAAATTACCTGAAAATAGAAATTTATTTGTGTCTTTTGTTACTTTTACACCTGACAGAAAAAATTTTTTATCGTTTAATGATAATTTAAAGTCGTCTAATTTTAATTCATCTTTAAAAAATTCAAAAGTAAAATCTATTTGTGAAAAATCATATCTTTTTAAAAAATTAATTTTTCCTTCTTTTACAAAACCCTTAATTTCATAATTTTTTTTTATATTTCCGTTATTATCAAACTCAAGACTTATATCTGCAATTAAAAAACCTCTTTTGACAAATTTTTCAGCTATATAAAGTTTTGGATTATTTGTTATAGCTCTAAGAAATGAAATCATCTTTTTAATTTCAACAGATTTTGTTGAAATATCTAAATCTGTTAATATAAACTGATTTTTAAAAACCGATTTAATTGAGATTTCTGATTGTATACTTTCCAACTCAATAAATTTATTTTTATAGTTTAAATTTACGCCTAATGATTTCAAATTTATTTTGAATCTAAATGGGTCTATTAAAATACTTATATCTTTTAATTCTACATCTAAATTTTCATTTATATTTTTAATTTTATTTGATATTTGATCATTTAATTTATTGGTCTTTATTCCAATTGTGCTTAAATAAATTACTGAGGCTGAAATTATAAAAAATATTGAAATTAAAGTTCTAAAGATTATTTTTTTCATTTTATTTGATATAAAGATTTTTCTAAAAAATCATCAATTTCACCATCTAAAACATTATCTGGACTTGTATTTTCGTGGTTGGTTCTATTATCTTTTACTAGCCTGTAGGGCTGAAGTACATATGATCTTATTTGATAGCCCCAGCCTATTTCTGATTTAGTTGAATCGGAATTTTCTGACTCTTTTTCTTTTTTTTTCATCTCAAAATCATAAAGACGAGCTTTAAGCATGTTCATGCATGTTTCTTTATTCTTATGTTGTGATCTCTCGTTCTGACATTGAACAACAATTTTTGATGGAAGATGAGTAATCCTTACAGCACTGTCAGTTGTATTTACATGTTGTCCACCAGCACCACTTGATCTATAAGTATCTATCCTAATATCTTTATCTAAAATCTCTATGTTTATATTTTCATCAACTACAGGATAAACCCAAATGCTCGCAAAGCTAGTATGTCTTCTTGCACCAGAGTCAAATGGTGAAATTCTAACTAAACGATGAATACCAGACTCTCGTTTAAGCCAACCAAAAACATATTCACCTTCAACTTTAATAGTAGAAGATTTTATGCCTGCCTCATCTCCTTTATGCTCACTGATTAAACTGGATTTGAAATTTTTGTTATCAGACCATTTTAAATACATTCTTCTAAGCATATCAGCCCAGTCTTGACTTTCTGTACCTCCTGCACCAGCGTGTATTTCTATATAACAGTCAAGAATATCCGCTTCATTTGATAAAAAACATTTAATTTCGTCTTTTTTGACTTCATTTCTTAAATCTTTAATATTCTCAAATACTTCTTTTTGAATACTAAAATTTTTTTCTTCAATCGCTAATTGATACAAGTCTTCAATATCATTTAATTTTTGTATTGAGTTTTTGTGTGAATTTACCAAATCCTCAAATAATTTTTTTTCTTTTACAATATTTTTTGAATTTGCTTTGTCCTGCCAAAAATTAGCATCAAGCATCTTTTTGTTATGTTCTTCTAATTTTGAATATATATTATTTGTTTCAAAGATACCCCTTAACTCTTTGATTAATATTTCTAATTTCTTTTTTAAAACTTAAAAATTTATCATCCATTAATAAAACTTTAATATATTATTAGAATCTAATCTATTATTAATTGTGTATAAAACCTTTCCATCAACAACATTTTTGCTTTTATAAACTTCCACAATAGTATTTTTAGATGAAAATTTAGCTTTTTGACCTGTTAATGGGTCTACAACCATCATTGTAATTAAATCAGATGCTTTAAAAGGTCTGGCATCAGATTTATTTACCGCCTTTTTAACAAAATTTTGAAAAATAGGTAAAGCAGTTTTTGAACCAGTCTCATATTTTCCTAATGGTTTTGGATCATCCATCCCTACATATACTCCAACTACTAAATTAGATGTAAATCCAATAAACCAAGCATCTGTATTTTCATTAGTCGTTCCAGTTTTTCCTGCTAAATTCAAATTTAATTTTTTCAATTTTTTTCCTGTTCCTCTCTGAACAACGCCTTCTAACAAAGACGTCATTTGATAAGCAGTTTGAGGAGAAAATATTTGTTTGTAATTACTTTGAACTTCTGGATATTCATTGCTTGTGAAAGAAATCTTATCACAATCAATGCAACTTCTCTTTTCATTATTTATTAATGTAATGCCTTCACTATCTTGAATTCTGTCAATTAATATTGGATCAACTAATCTCCCTCCATTTACAAAGGAACAATAAGCTGATGTTAGTTTTAATAAAGTAGTTTCTGTGGACCCTAAAGAAATAGAAAGTAATTTTTCTGGATTATCATATATGCCAAGTTGTTTTGAAAAATCTACAATTTTATCAATACCTAAATTTTGAGCTATCCTAACAGTCATTAAATTTCTTGATTTTTCTAAACCCATTCTCAAAGTGGATGGTCCATAAAATTTTTTACCATAATTTTGAGGTTTCCACATTTTTAAATCTGATCCTTGATCTAAAACTAATGGAGCATCTAAAACCAAAGAAGTTGGTGTAAAGTTATTTTCTAACGCAAGAGCGTAAACAAATGGTTTAAAGGCTGAGCCAGGTTGTCTTAAAGCTTGGGTTGCTCTATTAAATTCGCTATTTTTAAAACTAAAACCTCCACTTAAAGCTAAAACCCTTCCAGTAAAAGGGTCCATCACAACAATACCTCCATTTATATTTGGAATTTGTTTTAAAGTAAATTTATTGTCATTGATTTTTTTTACATAAATTAAATCACCAATTTTAAAAATTTCATCAAATTCTTTTTTTGTCCAACTAATATCTTTGTAATCTATTACACCTTTTACGTTATTTTCAGTCTCAATTATTGTCGAAAATTGATTTATTTTTTTAACTATAGCAATATTCCAATTTATTGATTTCTCTAATTTATATTTTTTTAGTTCTAAAGCCCAATCTTTAACATTTTTTTTATTTCCTAAAGGCCCTCTCCATCCTTTTCTTTTATCATAAGCAATTAAACCATCTCTTAAAGCTTTAGTGGCAATTTTTTGTAATTCTAAATTTATTGGAGAATTAATGTTGAAGCCTTGTTTATAAACTTTTTCGTAAGATAGCTTATTAATTATATTCTTTCTAACTTCTTCAATATAATATTGAGCATCTTCAAGAAAAATTTTTTTAACTTTTTTTAATTTAATTTCTTGCTTGGAAAAAGTTTGATAATTTTCAAAGTTTATAAAACCATTGTCATATAAATTTTTTAAAACTAAATTCCTTCTAAACTTAGCAAGATTTATATCGCGATAAGGATTATATTTACTAGGAGCCTTTGGTAGAGCGGCTAATAAGGCGGCTTCGGTATAGTTTAATTCTTTAATTGATTTATCAAAATATTCTAAACTAGCAGCAGCCACCCCATAAGCTCCACTTCCGAGATATATTTGATTTAAGTATAATTCAAGAATTCTTTCCTTCGATAAAGCTCTTTCAATTCTAAATGCAAGTATTGCCTCTTTTATTTTTCTATTTAAACTTACTTCATTTGTTAATAAAAAATTTTTGGCTACCTGTTGAGTAATTGTTGATGCACCTTCTAATCTTTTTGAAGTGATAATATTTTTAATATTATTTAATATTGCTCTTAAAACTCCTTTTGCATCAACCCCAGGGTGTGAAAAAAAATTTTTGTCCTCTGCTGATAAAAAAGAATAAATAACATTTTTTGGCAATGTTTCATAAGGTATAAAAATCCTTTTTTCTTGAGAAAAGTCTGCCACTAAATTTCCATCACCAGAATAAACTCTACTTGAAACAGGGGGTTTGTAATTCTTTAAAAATTTATAGTCAGGAATATTGCTCGAAAAAGTCCATAAAATTACCAAAACAGCTGTTAAAACTAATAATGATAAACTCAGGGAAATAATTAAAATATTTTTAATAATTCTGTTCATTTTATTTCCATTATATACTGGAATTTGGTAAAGATAAGGCAACAGAATTTAACAAAATTAATTATAAAATATAAAAATGAACCAAAAAATAATCATAATATGGAAAAAAATTTATACATTGATGCATCGCATCCAAATGAAACAAGAGTTGTTCTTAAATCAGAAAATGGCATTGAAGATTACGAGTACGAAGGTTTAAAAAACAATCTTATAAAAAATAACATCTACTTAGGTAAAGTAAGTAGAATTGAACCTTCATTACAAGCTGCTTTTATAGATTTTGGTAGAGATAGACATGGATTTTTATCTTTTAACGATATTCAATCAGACTATTATCAAATACCTAAAAGTGATTTGGAAATTATAAAACAACAAGAAAAAGAAGCTAGAGAAGAACTCTCAAAGGAAGTTGAAGCCAAAGAGGAAGAAAATTTAGCTGAAGGAAATCTAGATTTAAATGATCCTTTAGAAAAAATTGAAACTCAAGATCACGATCACGACAAAAATAATTCCAATCAAGATAAAAAAAAGAATAACGTAAATAAATTTAAATACAAAAAATATAAGATTCAAGAGGTTATTAAACCAAATCAAGTTATTTTAGTTCAGGTAATTAAAGATGAGCGTGGTCAAAAGGGAGCCGCTCTCAGTACATTCATTTCTATTGCGGGTAAATATATTGTATTAATGCCAAACACACCAAAAGGCGGAGGTATATCAAGAAAAATTTATAATCCTGCAGACAGAAAGAAAATAAGGTCAATTTTAAACGAAATAGAAATTCCGAAAGAAATGGGCCTAATAGTCAGAACAGCAGGAAGCAATAAAACAAAAAATGAGATTAGTCATGATTTATCTACTTTAATAAGTACATGGAATCAAATTAAAGATGTTGCCCTAAATTCAATAGCCCCATCATTGATTCATCAAGAAAGTGAAATTATCAAACGAACATTAAGAGATATGTACGATGAGAATACAAAAAATATAATTGTAGAGGGAAATGAAGGCTACAAAAAAGCACAAAATTTTTTGAAGATGATGATGCCATCTCATGTAAAAAAAATAAAAAAATACAGAGGTAAGACTCCTTTATTTATTGAAGAGGGAATAGAACAAAAATTAAATCAAATATTTGATTATGAAATTAAACTAAAATCAGGTGGATATTTAGTGATTAATCCTACAGAAGCTTTAGTATCTATTGATATTAATTCTGGTAGTTCTATTAAACAAAAAAATGTTGAAAGCACCGCTGTAGATACAAACCTTGAGGCAGCTGAAGAAATAGCAAGACAAATTAAAATTAGAGATTTATCCGGCTTAATAATAATTGATTTTATAGATATGCTTGGCTATGGGAATCGAAAATTAGTTGAAAAAAGGCTTAAAGAAAAATGTCGAAGTGACAGGGCTCGAATTCAAATTGGAAGAATTAGTAATTTTGGTCTACTTGAGATGTCGAGACAAAGATTGAGAGAAAGTGCTGTAAAATGGAAAATTAATCTTACCGATGAATCGTTTGCACTAAAAATACTTAAGTTGGTTGAGCTTAAAGCGGTTTTAAATAAAGCAAAATTTGTTGAACTAAAGGTTTGTAAAAAGATTTCTGATTTCTTAAAAGAAAATTTTGTTAATGACCTTACTTATTTTGAGAAAAAAAATAAAATTAAAATTGATATAATAGCTGATAATAATTTAATAATTCCTGAATATATAATTGATGTAAAAAATAAGTCAAAAAAAACACTCGAATTAATTGAACATCATGAAAAACTTAAAAATTTAGAGCAATTAAAGAAAGACAGCAATATAATTGAATTAAAAGATAAGAAAAAATTTAAAAAAAAGCCTTTTAGAAAAAAAAAATATTTTAAAAAAGCTAAATAATACCGTCAGTGGGTGAAGAAGCTTTGCCCATTAAATTTTTTTGGATTCTTCCAGATAAATAACTTTGGCGACCTGCTATTACTGCATTTTTAAATGCTACAGCCATATCTAATGGTTTTTTTGCTTTAGCGATAGCAGTATTGACTAAAACTCCATCACACCCCAATTCCATTGCTATAGTTGCGTCGGAAGCTTGTCCCAATCCTGCATCAATTATTAAAGGTAATTTAGTTTGTTTCCTAATGATTTTAATATTTACTTTATTAAGAATACCTAAGCCTGAGCCTATAGGTGCTGCTAATGGCATTATCGCACATGCGCCGACATTCTCTAATCTTTTAGCCATTAAAGGATCGTCATTACAATATACCATAACATTAAAGCCTTCTTTTGTAAGTATTTCAGTCGATTTTAAAGTTTCTATCATTTCTGGAAATAAATTTTTTTTATCACCCAAAACTTCAAGTTTTACTAATTTCCATCCACCTATTTCTCTAGCCAATCTCAAAGTTCTTAATGCTTCTTTAGAATTAAAACAACCTGCAGTATTAGGTAAATATGTTATTTTTTTTGGATCAATATAATCCATTAATAATGGTTTTTTTTTATCGGATATATTTACTCTTCGTACTGCAACAGTAACTATTTCTGCTCCTGATAAACTGATAGCTTTCGCACACTCTCTCATATTTTTATATTTGCCAGTTCCAACTATTAGTCTAGAATTAAATTTTCTATTAGCTATTCTGAGTTTTTTTGTTTCCAATTTAACCACCTCCAATAAAATGAACTATCTCAATTTTATCATTTTTTTTTAATTTTACCTTATTTAAGTTTTTTTTATCTAATATTTCTTGATTTAATTCAATTGCTACTTTTTTTAGAGGGATTTTTAAGTTTGTTAATAGCTTTTGGATTTTCAAATCTTTATCAATTAAATTTGTCTTACCATTTATCTTAATTTTTATTTTTTTTATTTTTTTCATCGTATATAAGAGAGTAATGAATAATAAAATTATTATTATTAATGGTCCAAATCTTAATCTATTAGGTGAAAGAGAACAATCACAATATGGAGATATTACATTTGATGAATTAAGAGAAAATTGCATGAAAAAATCAAAAGAGTTAGGATTAGAGACTGAATTTATTCAATCTAATGTTGAAGGTGAGTTAGTTAACTTAATACAAAACTCTAGAAAAAAATATAATGGAATGATTATAAATGCTGCTGCATTTACACATACATCAGTAGCAATCAGAGATGCTTTGGAAGTTTTTAAAAAACCTATAATCGAATTACATATATCAAATATTTATAAAAGAGAGGAATTTAGACATAAATCTCTGATAAGTGATATAGTTACAGGTGGTATTTTTGGTTTAGGGATCAATGGTTATATTTTAGCCATAATTTCAATGCAAAAGATCTTAAAAAATGAAAATTGATAAAAAAATTATTAAAGAACTCAGTGATTACTTGGAAGAGTTTAATCTCACTGAGCTTGAATATACCGAAAAAGATACAAAAATTAAAGTTTCAAAAAATACTGTTTCTGTAAATCAACAAACAATTCCTTCTAACAATAATAATAAAATAAAAACAGATGCATCTAATCTTGCAAAAAATACTGTAACTGGTATTGAGGTAAAATCTCCTATTATTGGAACCGCTTATCATGCACCAGAACCTGGGGCGAAGAAGTTTGCTGAAATAGGTAAAAAGATAAAAAAAGGTGACACAATAATGATTGTCGAAGCAATGAAAACTATGAATCATGTTCCATCGACTGCAGATGGGATTGTAAAAGAAATATGTGTTGAAGATGGTCAGCCAGTTGAGTTTGGTCAAACTATAATCATTCTTGAATAATGTTTAAAAAAATATTAATTGCAAACCGTGGGGAAATTGCAGTTAGAATAATAAGAGCATGTAAGGAATGGGGTATTTCTACTGTAGCTGTTCATTCTGATGTTGACAGAGATAGTATGCATGTAAGGTTAGCAGATGAAAGTGTTTGTATTGGTTCGCATCAACCAGCAAATAGTTATTTAAATATTCCTGCACTATTATCAGCTGTTGATTTAACTAATGCAGAAGCGGTCCATCCTGGATATGGTTTTTTATCTGAAAATGCGAGTTTTGCAAAAGTGCTAGAAGATAATAATATAAAATTTATTGGAGCCTCTTCAAAACATATAGAGATGATGGGAGACAAAATTCAAGCAAAAAAAATAGCAAAAGAAAATGGTTTGCCTGTGATTGAAGGTTCAGAAGGTGGTGTAAAAGATATTAAACAAGCCAAAGATCTTTGTAAAAAAATTGGATTTCCTGTTCTAATTAAAGCTTCTGGTGGAGGTGGTGGAAAAGGAATGAAAATAGTAAATAAAGAACAAGATTTTGAAACACTTTTTTCTACAGCAAAATCTGAAGCTCAAAAATATTTTGGTAATGATGAAGTTTACATTGAAAAATTTTTTCAAAATCCAAGACATATAGAAGTTCAAATATTAGCTGGAAAGAATAGAACAGTTCATTTACATGAAAGAGATTGTTCAGTTCAAAGAAGGCATCAAAAACTTATAGAGGAAACTCCTAGTCCTGTCTTAAATGATAAAATAAGAAAAGATTTATTTGAAAAAACTGTGAAAATGGTGAGTAAAATTGGTTATGAAGGAGCTGGAACAGTTGAATTTATATATGAAGATGAAAAATTTTATTTTTTAGAGATGAATACAAGGGTACAGGTTGAACATCCTGTGACAGAAATGGTAACAGGTATAGATATAATTAAAGAACAAATTAACATAGCTTTTACTGGTGAAACTGCACTGGAACAATCAGATATTAAACCAAGAGGCCACGCTATAGAATGCAGAATAAATGCTGAAGATCCAAGTAAAAACTTTCAGCCTTCTCCTGGTACAATAGGGATGTGCCATCAACCTTCTGGATTTAGAACTAGAGTTGATGGTGCTATATTCCAGGGATATAAAGTTACCCCATATTATGACAGTATGGTATGTAAATTAATCTGTCACGGAAGAAATAGAACTGAAGCTATACAAAGAATGAATCGATCTTTAGATGAGTTTGTAATTGAAGGTATAACCACAACAATACCACTTCACAAAAAACTTCTTAATCATAAAAAATTTATAGATTCTGACTTTAATGTAAGTTGGCTTGATAATGAAAAAGTGATTTAATAACAGCCTACTAACCAAATATCATATACAGGGTGATCAAAAGGTTTTAAAGATGGACTGGATGAAAACATCCATCCATTAAAAATAAAAACACCATCATTATTTTTGCTTACTAGATCTTTTACTTGTAAATATGCGGTTATTTCAGGATTATCATCAAATTCTGAATTACTACACTTAATGCTTTTGATTAAAAGATCCTTGTATTTAATTTCATTGCCATTTTGAAGTTTTACTAGTTCATTTTTTGAACTAATTTTGTCTAAAATCTTGATATTTGTTGATTTGCCTTCTAATCCACTTTCTGCAAAACAGCTACCAAAAATTAAAATAAAAACAATTAAAGTTAGTATTATTAAATCTAATTTAATTTTTCCAAATTCTATATTTTTTTTCAGCTGCATTTTTTTCTTTATTTGGATAATAAGCAGAATCTGTGCCTGTTAAATTTGGCCTATGGGGTTTTTGCCAGTTATATTTTTTTAAATCATGATTCTTTTCTATTTTATTGGGTGTATGATGCATCCAAGAAAACCATTCCACTGGAATTTTTGAGGCATCAATTTCATCTGAATAAATTACCCATCGTTTTCCACTTTTATTTTCATAATACTTATTACCAAATGAATCTTTGCCAACTAATTTACCAAATAAGATGGTTTTAATTCTTGTGCCAAAAGTGTCTCGATTCCACCAAGTGAAAATTTTTTTAAAAAGTGTCAACATAAAAAATAATTTAAATTTCAATTTAAAATTGTATAAATTAAATTAGACTAAAATTTGTTTTTGTATATAAATTAATTGAATCGATATTCAAATTAAATTTAAAAAATTGGGGTCAAATGGCAAAATACTTAGTTGAGACATATTATACATGTACGTTTAAAGTAAATCATTATTTGGATGATATTAATGAAACTGAGCTTAAGAATCTTGAAAAAAGAGATGATGGAAAGTTTGAGGTTTTGGATGTAAAACTAGACAACAGAAAAACAAAGAATCTTGATCCAAAAAATAATAAAATAATTAAAAATGAGAAAATAAGTGCAGTTTCTCAAAATAACGATTCAGACAGTAAAAAAATTGAAAATATTATTTTAAATACAAATAAAAATTCTGAAATTAACAGTAAACGATTTAGTATGCCTGATAGAAGAAAGGGATATATTCAAAAAGCTACTATTGGGGATCACAAAGTTTATCTTCATACAGGTGAATATGAGGATGGAAAAATTGGCGAAATATTCATTGATACAAGCAAAGAAGGTGAATTGGTAAAAGCATTAATGAATAATTTTGCAATTGCGGTATCACTAGGTCTTCAGTACGGGGTACCTTTAGATGAGTTTATTAGTGCATTTGTTGGGACTAAGTTTGAACCATCAGGTAAAGTTTATGGTAATGATAGAATTTTAAGTGCTTCATCAATACTAGATTATATATTTAGAGAACTTGCTATTTCTTACCAAAATAGAGAAGATCTTGCACATACGCCAGCAATTGGTGGTAGTGATAATAATAATGTTGATGAGCAAAACACAGAAGATCAAAATCAATTATTAAAAATTGTAAAGGATATAACAAGTAAAGGTTTTGTAAGAAATAATTATAAAAAAAATCTTGTAGATCTTTCTGATGTTAAAATAAGCCTAAAAGGAAAAAAATAATTTTTTTATTTTTTGGTTTTTAAGGAAAGATTAAGCTCTTTTAACTGATCAGAATTTACTTCTGATGGAGCATTCATCATCAAATCCTGAGCGTTTTGATTCATTGGAAACATTGTCACTTCTCTAATATTTTTTTCATTAGCTAACAACATCACAATTCTATCTATACCAGGTGCAATACCCCCATGAGGTGGAGCTCCGTAACTTAGCGCATTAATCATTCCACTAAATTTTTCATCTACTTGTTTTTTATCATATCCAGCGATAGAAAAAAGTTTGTACATTAATTCAGGTTTGTGATTTCTTATTGCTCCAGAAGATAATTCTATTCCGTTACAAACAATATCATATTGATATGCGTGTATATCTAAAGGATTTTCAAAATCTTTTTCACTCAAATCTCCCTGGGGCATAGAAAAAGGGTTATGACTAAATTTAATTTGATTTGTAAGTTCGTCTTTCTCAAACATTGGATAGTCCACAATCCAACAAAACGCAAAAGTATTTTCATCTATTAGACCCAAATCTTTAGCAATTTTATCTCTCGCTAAAGAAGTGATTTTTTCTAATTCATTTTTTTTTGCACAAGCCATAAAAATACTATCTCCTACTTCACAATTAGTTTTTTTCATAATTTCTAGTAATGCTTTATGTGAAAAAAATTTTCCAATAGGACCTTTGGCCGTAACTTCTTTTTCTTTTTCAAATGTAAAATATGCTAAACCAGAGCCACCTTCACTTTTGGCCCATTTATCAATATTATCAAAGAAACTTCTTGGTTTGTCTTTTGTATTTTTAGTTACAATACATCTAACTTTAGAACCAGATTTAACCAATTTTTTAAATATTTCGAAAGAAACATCATCTTTTGTAAAGATTTCAGTAATGTCATTTATTTCAAGAGGATTTCTTAAATCTGGTTTATCAGTACCATATTTGAGCATAGCTTCAGAGTATGAAATTTTTGGAAATTTATCATACATAAGTTTCTTATTTGAAAAATTTTTAAAAGTATTCACTAATAACTTTTCAACAACATTAAAAACATCTTCTTGTTGAACAAAAGACATCTCTAGATCTAGTTGATAAAATTCTCCAGGACTCCTGTCTGCTCTTGCATCTTCATCTCTAAAACATGGTGCTATCTGAAAATACTTATCAAATCCTGAAACCATAATTAATTGTTTAAATTGTTGTGGGGCTTGTGGTAAAGCATAAAATTTTCCAGGGTTTAACCGACTTGGCACTAAAAAATCTCTTGCACCTTCAGGACTCGATGAAGTTAAAATTGGAGTTTGAAATTCTAAAAAACCTAATTTTGTCATTTCATTTCGAATGTATGAAATTACCTTTGATCTTAAAATTATATTTTCGTGGATTTTTTTTCTTCTTAAATCTAAAAATCTATATTTTAATCTAATTTCCTCAGCATATTCCTGATCACTAAAGATTGGCATAGGAAGTTCTTTACAAGTTCCCAATACTTCGTATTTCTCTATAGCAACCTCAATTTCACCAGTTTGTATTTCATTATTAATTGTTTCTTTTGATCGATTAACAACTTTACCTTCAATCTTAATAACAGTTTCTAATTGAGTTTTTTCCAAATTTATAAAATATTTATTTTCTTTATCGATTATGCATTGGGTAATTCCATAATTATCTCTCAAATCTATAAATAGAAGATTACCATGGTCACGCTTTTTATTTATCCATCCAGATAAAAAAACATTGTTACCAACATTGGTCTTTCTCAATTCATTGCAATTATGACTTCTATATTTATTCAATTAATCTCCCAAAACATCTTTTATAATTTTTAAATCAATAGATTTTTTCTTTTTTAAACTCATTTCATCAATCTTATATATAAAATCAGATATTTTACTATATGATCTATCAATCCTTTTAATAATATAATTTATCAACTTTTTATCTAAAGAAATTTGACGATCTGACAAATTTTTGAGGATTAAAGCATACATTAATTCATCATCTGGATTTTCTATACTTTGTAGTAAAAAGATTTTAGTTCTAGATTTTAAATCTTCTAATCTAAAATTAATACTCACAATTGGTTTTTTTGATGTTACTATTAAATATTTATTGTCCTGTTCAATGATATTAAACAATGTAAAAATTAATTTCTCATCTATGTTCTCATCTAAATTTTCTAAAACTATATTTTGATAAATTTTGATTTCATTTAAATTCTCATTTTTAATTAATGACGCCTCAAATTTAATACCTTTAAACTTCTTTAAAAAAATATTAATTAAATGAGTTTTACCAGAAAATGTTTCTCCATGAATATTCAGAAAATTTTTTTCCCATTTGGGCCATCTACTAAATAGATTATAAATATGTTTATTACTTTTCGAGATATAGAAATCTTCTTCTTTAAAATTTTTATCATCATATAACTTTATAAGCTGCTGATTAAGCTCTCTCATTCATTTATAACTCTTTGTAATTAAAAATTTATGTCTGTAAATATAAACTTTAAAAATAGTAAACCGAAAAAAAATTCAATTAATCAGGTCTTATTTACTGATGAAAAGTTT